>CAZPRG010000262.1:0-1526 GCA_964588675.1 uncultured Ignavibacteria bacterium | reverse complement strand
GTTTGTCTTTGGTCTTCTGCACGTCCTCGAACAACAGCGCGTTGTCCACCGCTATCCCGATTTCGCTTCCCACGGATGAGAAGAATCCGATTTCCCTCTCCGAGAATCGCCTGTCGGGTTCCCAGGCCAGATTCATCACCCCCAGCGTCTGGTCTTTCGATTTCAAGGGAATGGACATGTGTGACGGCAACTTCGACCCGACGGCCACGCATTGCGCCAGCCGGGTACAACCCTGCATTTCGATTAACCGGGGCTGTTTGGATCGCACCACCTCCCAACATGGACAGTCTTCCCCTGCCGGCATCGCCTCCTGCTCGGGCGGATCCAGGCTCAGGCCCCGATGCGCCACCAAATTCATCTGACTGCCGCATTCCCGGTCCAACAGCATCACCCAACCTGCTTCGCAATGACTCAGGTCCAACACCGCGGACAAGCTTCGGTCCAGAATCTCACGCAGATCAAGCGACTGGCCCACGGCCGAGGCGATGGTGTTCAGGGCGGAGAGCTCCCGATTGCTTCTTAGTATCTCGCGTTCCATCCTCTTCTTCTCGCTGATGTCCTTGCAGATGCTTAGTATCCCCAGTGGCCTTCCCTCCGGATCTTTGATCAAGGACGACGATATCTGAGCGGGGAAAGCCCCCCGGTCCTTTCTGGGCTCCTCCAACTCGGCCGACCAGGAGCCTTCGATGAAGATCTGCTGCAGGGCCTGATCCAGTATGGGCCAATAGCTTTCCGGGTAGAAATCCTTCTGGCACCTGCCGGTCATCTCGAATGGCTCGTACCCGTGCATCCGGGAATGCGACTGGTTCACGAAGAGGATCTTTCCTTCCAGGTCCACTACCACGGCGCCGTCGGTGGCGGATTCCACGGCGAAGGACAAAAGACGGATGTTCTCCTCGGTCTTCTTCTTTTGGGTGATGTCCTCAGCCATAAGAGTATAACCGATGAGGTTTCCCTCCTCCCCCTTGAGCGGGGTGATGGTCACCATCGCCGAGAAACTCTGTTTACCCCTTCTCATCAGCTCCACTTCGCCCTTGTAAATTCCCGCCTCGCGCGTATGCTCCAGCAGGATATATATGAAATCGCTCTCGGACGCGAAGAAATCCTGGAGCCACATCTTCTCCATCACCTCCGCCACCTCGTAGCCGAAAATCAACTCGGAGCTCTTGCTGTAGAACGTGATCCTGCCGTCCGTGTCGATGGTGATGATGGCCCGATCCACCACGCTTTTGAATATGTTCTCCAGTTGCCCTTTGGTCTGTCCCAACTCCCGGTTCACCGAATTAAGATCATTCAGCATCTTGGTAATGGTATACTCATTGGCTGCCAGTTCGCGGTTGGCTTTGGTCAGCTCGGCGGTCCTCTCCTCCACCTTCTGAGCCAGTGTGCGGCTGTATTGCTCCAGCTCGTCCTTGGATTCCTTCAGGCTGAGGCTCATCCGGTTGAATATGCCGGCCAGCACGCCCACCTCGTCCGAGTGCTCCAAGGGAATCTGAATGCCCCACTCGCCTTCGGTCAGACGATCT
>CAZPRG010000261.1:0-1591 GCA_964588675.1 uncultured Ignavibacteria bacterium | reverse complement strand
CAAAACCAGAAAAGCCAGCCTGTGAGTTCTCGCGTGTGAGGATGCTTTCAATCACTCCGCTGGTCAGACTCTTCTTGACGTTGGCGATGATTCCTATGCTTTTCATGTCTCGATGCATGAAGTCCGCCTGGAAACCTCACAAGCGAGAACTCACAGGCTGGCTTTTCTGGTTTTGGCCTTCCCCAGAACCCGGCTGGATTCCATTGTGCTCCTGACGGTCCGGATGATCCCGTCCTTGTCCAATCCCAAATCCGCCAGAAGTCGATGCCTGGGTCCGTGCTGTATGAACTTGTCCGGAATGCCCATTCTCTTAACGTGAATATTGTCCGCGTCTCGAGCCTCTGCGGACTCCAATATGGCGGAGCCGAAGCCGCCGGAAAGCGCGTTTTCCTCCACCGTGATTATCTTGTCGAATCTGCCGAAGACCGAATCCAGCATGCGTTCATCCAGCGGCTTGACGAAGCGCGCGTTTATCACCTCGGCCTCTATTCCCTCCTGCTGCAACTGGGAGGAGGCCTGCAATGCGGGATATACCATGGACCCCACTGCCAGAATCGCCAGATGGCTGCCTTTGCGTAATGTCTCCCAGGATCCCACTTCGATAGGCTCGAAACCGGTTTTCAACTCGTCCGGGATGGCGCTTCGGGGGTAACGGATGGCCACCGGCCCCTGGTTCCGGTTGATCGCGGTGTAAAGCATGTTTCTCAGCTCGCCGCCGTCCTTTGGGGCCATGATCACCCAATTGGGGACCGGTCTGAGATAGCTCAGATCGAACGCCCCGTGATGGGTGGGGCCGTCCGCCCCCACCAGGCCTGCACGATCGATGGCCAAAACCAACGGCAGATTCTGCAGGGCCACGTCGTGAATTACCTGGTCGAAGGCCCTTTGGAGAAAGGTGGAATAGACCGCAAAGACCGGCTTGAGTCCCTGTGACGCCAGACCCGAGGCAAAGGTCGTGGCGTGCTGCTCTGCAATGCCCACGTCGTAGAACCTGTCGGGGAAGGCCCGCACGAAGTCCACCAGGCCGGTCCCCAGAGTCATGGCCGCGGTAATGGCCACGATCCGGTTATCTTGGCCGGCAAGCTCCACCAGAGTCTTCCCGAAGACGTCGGTATAGTTCTGCCCGCCGGCTTTTCCGTTCGAGTTTCCGGTGACTTTGTCGAAGGAACCGATGCCGTGGAATCGGGGAGCATCCTCCTCAGCGGGTTTGTATCCCTTTCCTTTTTGGGTGAGCACGTGCAACAGCACGGGTCCTTTGAAGCTCTTCAACTGCTCCAGGGTCCTGATTAACCCGCCGATATCATGACCGTCCACCGGACCTAAGTACCTGAACCCCAGCTTCTCGAACACTATTCCCGGAACCAGAAGACCCTTGACGCTCTCCTCCACCTTGGCCACCATCGATCTTATCTTATCTCTTCGCTTGAACCTCCCCACCAGCTCCCACACCTCTGCTTTGAGCTTATTGTATTTCTCGTCCGTGAGAAGATCGGTCAGGTATCGCGACAGGGCGCCCACGTTCTTGGATATGGACATGGTGTTGTCGTTTAGGATCACGATCAGGCTCTTTCCGGAGGCGCCCGCGTTGTTA
>CAZPRG010000260.1:0-1597 GCA_964588675.1 uncultured Ignavibacteria bacterium | reverse complement strand
GGGTTATCCGGGAGGCATACTCGGAATCCTTGGGGGTGAAATCCACCACCGCGATATCCAGAGCCTGGATGTATCTTACCGCCCCTTTGGTGATCTTGGCCTCGATCTCGGTTTGGGCCAGACTGTTTTCAAATGTCAGAAAGGCAAAAACCAAAACCATGCTGGTCCAGACAAGGTGCTTAGAGATTGCAGCGAGGTTACGTGTGGCTGTGGTCATGACGAGTGTGCTCCCATGCACTGGCGGTTGGTGGATCCGTTGCGGAAAGAGCTTTCACCTATTGGACATACTCGAACTCCAGATGAATCCCCAGGTAACTTCCGGTGTACTCCGAAGGCAGCGGGGGAAAAGGCGCGCCGCTTAGAACGGCTCTCTTGGCAGCCTCGTCGAACAGCTCTATCCCGGAACTTTTTTCCACCTGGGCGTCAAAGATCTGGCCTTCCTTCATGATTTTGAAGTAGACCGTAACTCGCAGTGTGGCTGAGGCTTCCACAGGGTTGTCCCACAGGTCTCTTATCTTCCCGAAAATCAATGCCAGATAATAGGAAGAACCGAAACCGGCCCCGTCCACGGTGGCCGCGCTGATTCCGTCCCCCAGCCCGTACTCCTCTCCCAGCTCGTCGCCCTGAGTTATTTTGCCTTCCGGTTTGTCGCTGGCTGCTGCGGGCTTCTTGGCCTGAGAGGTGGCTGGCGTCTTTTTGGGAGTCACCTTTGTTTTCTTCTTTTTGGACTTCGTCTTTTGGAATTCCTTCACCGAAACGCCTTTCTCCTGAGGCTCCGGCTTGGAAGAGATGGTCACCTTCTGCTCGGAACTCTGTTCCGTAGACTGACCCGCCCTGGCTGCTCTTCCCCTGCTGGGCAAACTCACCAGCCCCACCCGATAGATGGTGGGATAGCCCTCCATCGACCTGGGGGCCATAGGAGAAAACACCACCAGGCCGGCGATGACCGCCAGGTGCAGAATGCTGGATAAAACAAAACTCCTCTTCATAGTCCAATCATCACATCCCTGATTTTCATCTTTCCGGCTCGGTCACCAAACCCACATTCTGAAAGCCCAGAGCCTTTACCTTCCCCACGATCTGGATGACCAACCCGTAGGGTATGTCCTTGTCCGCCCTAAGATAGACGGATTGCGAGCCTTTTTTGCCGGCCACGTCGGTTAAGATTCCCTCGAACCGGTCCAGGTTGGTTACCCTCTGGTCTATGTATATCCTATGCTCCTTGGTGATAGTGACCACCACTCCCTCTCCCATATCCTCCGGCGTGGCCTTGGTGCGGGGCAGGCTGATGTCGATCCCGGCCTGCATCATGGGAGCGGCGATCATGAATATGATCAAAAGCACCAGCACCACGTCCACCAGATTGGTGACGTTGATGTCGTGCAAGGCATCATATGTTCTTCTTTTTCGCGGCATTATGACGTCCACCGTCCGCCGTCGACCGTCTACCGCCAACTGCCTGCGGTCCGGAGTCCGGAGCAAGACAAAAGATTACTTCACTTCAAAAGCTCCTCTTTCTTGGCGGCTGCCAAAAACTCCAATCCGAAATTGTCCACCTGGCTGGCGATGAGCTTGAGCCGGGCATTGAAGAAGTTGT
>CAZPRG010000259.1:0-1785 GCA_964588675.1 uncultured Ignavibacteria bacterium | reverse complement strand
GCGCCAGGGCGATGAAGGCCAGCTTCCAGCTTGCCCAGAACACCACAAACAGATAGACCAATACCAAGAAGCTCTGGCGCAGGGCCTCGGCAAAGCCGTTGGCTACCGCGCCCTTGACCAGGGTGATGTCGTTGGTTATGCGGGAAATCAGAACCCCGGTTCTCTGTCCGTGGAAATATTCCAGGGGGAGTACATGGAAATGGCTGTAAAGCCTGTTCCGCAGGTCCATGATCACCCCCTGTTCCACCCGGACGATCAGAAAGCTCTGCGCGTACCAAAAGAGATTCTTCACCAAAAAGATCAGGAAAACCAGAATGCAGAATCGCCCCAGCGTTTCCAGGTGAGTTTGACCGACGATCAGCCGGTCGAATTCCTTCTTCAGTTTCTGAGGTAGAAGCACCATCAGGCTTTTCTCGGCCTGGTCTCCCGCGTCCTTTTCCGGTTTGTCCAGAGCCGGCTGTGAAATCTCGCCGGGCTGGGAGAAAAGTATTTTGGTGAAGGGGACTATCATGGTGATAGAGAAGCCGCTCATCCCGGCAAAAAACACCATGAAGATCATGGCCGGAACCAGATACTTCAAGTGAGGCTTCAGATTGCTCAGCAGTCGGAAGTACTCTTTCATTTGGTGATCCTTACCTCACCTCACCCCCTATATCCCCCTCTCTGTAGAACGGAGAGCGGGACCAGGGGGGAGAGGTTATAAGTAGTCAGATACTAACCGGTAACCGCGACTTAGTCATCTCCTGAACCGCCTTCTTGACAGTTTCCACCGAAAGCGTCCCATCAGATGCCGTTAGTACCCTATGCTTCGTGCCTTGAGGCCCGAACTTGACCTCATCCGAATCCAGAAAAAGAGCCAGGGTGGGCGTGCCCACGGCCACTGATAGATGCATGGCTCCGGTATCCGGCGAGATGAAGAGACCGCATCTCTGAATCAGAGCCGCCAACATGGGAAGACCGAACAAATCCGAGATTATCTGATGCGAGTTGTTCTTCCCAAACTGGCGTACTACGGCTTTCTCCTCCGGTCCCCAGAAGACGATAACCTTTGCTCGGAGGGTGCTCGTCAGCCAAGCGGCAAGTTCCCGGAAATTCTCCGGCTGCCATCTCTTCCCCAAACGTCCCCCGATGTGCATACCCACCAGGAAATCTCCGGATTTGACCCCTTTGCGTTCGAGATATGCCTCCGCTGCCGCTGCTCTCTCGGGATCGACATTCACCCTAAGATCGTTCGACTGCACGTCTCCCACCAGATAGCGGAACAAATCAAGGTACGTCTCCGAGGCGTGTCGCCTTATCTGTGAAGGCGGCACCTGCAAGTTGAGGAACAGGCTGCTTCTCGGTTTTTCATATCCGATCCGGTAGCTAGCGCCGGACAGAAGCACCAGGAACGAGTTATTCAGGGAGAAGTTGTTCTCGTCGCTGGCGTCGATGGCCAGGTCGAATCTCTGCCTACGAATCTTCCTGATGAAAAGCAACAAGGCAAGCGGGTGGAAGATGTAAAGCCTCTTTCTGGCCACCAGTATCCGGTCCACCAGTCTCGATCGGGAAAAGAGGGTGTGGAAGGTCTGGCTGGCCAGATACCAAATCTCCGCTTTGGGAAAGGATCTCCTGAGCGCCGAAAGCAGCGGAGTGGTGAGTATCAGATTGCCGATGCGGTCGTCCTGTCTGACCACCAAAATCTTCTTGATTCGGTGCAGGTCGACATCCTTAGGCTCAAGACTTTCCTCGCCTGCGGATTTCAAAAAGAGCTTAAGCACGCGAAACAGAAGCTCTTTTCCCTTC
>CAZPRG010000258.1:0-1788 GCA_964588675.1 uncultured Ignavibacteria bacterium | reverse complement strand
ATAGACATCCGGGTGGTCGATAATCCTGAGCCATTCAAGGAACTGGGCCGGTTGCTACAATATGCACAGATGAACTACGCCTGGAACGAGGCCTGGACGTTGTTCACCCAAAAGAAGTATTCGGAGGCCTTGCCGCACATGGAGCGGGCTGCGGGTTTGGGACCCGAAAATGCGGAGGTGCTATACGACTTGGCGGTGATTCGTCTGGGTACCGGGGATGAGGAAGGGGCGGTTGATGCGCTCCAAAAGGCTTTGACCCTCAATCCGAAATTGAGAAAGCAGGCAGCGGATGACAGCGACTTGAGTGCCTTGCAGGACAATCCGAGGTTCAAGGATATGCTCGGGGTTGAGGGGCAGTAAGCCCAGAGTCGAGTTCGATCGGTCCTCTGCTGAGCGTGGTCCTTCTGAGCCTGAAGGTAAAAACCGGATGGCTCATGCTGAAACGAAAATGACCCACTAATAGAGGGTTTTCGGAGCTGTGCCGGATTACAGGGGAGAGAGACTATGAATGAGGAAACCAACGCCCTTGAAGGTACGCGGCTGTATAAACCGGGAGTGCTGGCCGCTTACATCGTCCTTAGCGGGCTTCCGATTGGTCTGTTGCTGTATGGGTTGAACCTAGCGCGCCGCGGACAGCGATGGTTGGGCGGGGCGCTCTGGGCGCTGTCTGCCATTCTTTTGGCCTTGATGCTGGCTCTTGTGGCGGCCGACGGCAGGGTATCAGGACTAGGCATCCTGAGCATACCCATAGCCATCTGGGTGTATGCTACCGAACGGAAGCATTACGCGCTCGCACTTCAGAAGGGTGCGAGACCAGCGAAGTGGTGGCCTCCGCTTCTTCTCTTGCTCGGCCTCATACTCGTGATGGGTTTAACAGTTGCCTCATTTGGACCGGAAGACAATGTGGCTGTGCCGTGAAATGACTGCGGGTCTTGCTCTACGTAACCCTGTCGTACGTCATATCTGTGGCGAGCCGTCGGCGAGACCTGACACGACATTGAATCTGCCACGAGATGCTTCGCTGCCCGGACAGGTCCGTCCGGGCGCTCAGCATGACAACGGAGCTTCTTGCTGAAGGCGAGACACCCGAGAGACGGTTCTTCTCGGTGTCGCGGCATTGAATTGAATTACACTGCTTCCAGGAAGAGGCGCTTGAACTCTTCCTTGCGTTCTTCTCTTATCAGCATGATGATGGTGTCGCCGGGCAGGAACACGGTATCGCCTTTGGGGATAATGACCTGGCTTCCTCTCAGGGCGGCGATGATAATCAGGTCCTGAGGAAGGTCGAGCTTCGAGATCTTCTTGTGGATTATAGCGGATTCGGCCGAAAGCTGAGTCTTGAATATCTCCACTCCGCACTCTTTGAAGGCCAGAAGCGGTATGGCCATTCCCGCGTCTATTTTCTCTTCGATCAAAGAAGCGATGATCCCGGTGCTGGAAACCGTTGCATCAACGCCCAGAGACGAGAACAGCTCCTCGTTCTTGGGATCGTTCACCTTGGCTATGGTGCGCGGGATTAGATAGATCAACTTGGCCAACTGGCAGATGACCAGATTGTCCTGATCCGTGTCGGTCACGGCCACCAAAACGTCCGCCCGGTTGGCCCCCATGTCCATCAAAGTTCCCAGCTCGGCGGCGTCACCTAATATCACCGCCTCGCCCAAGTCCTCGGACAGTTTGGCATAGCGCGCCGGGTTTTTCTCCACCAGAACCGCCTCGTGCCCCTCCTGCTGAAGCAGCCTGGTAAGGGAGAGGCCCACGTCTCCGCCACCTGCGATGATTACGTAC
>CAZPRG010000257.1:0-1795 GCA_964588675.1 uncultured Ignavibacteria bacterium | reverse complement strand
GTTCTCGAAATTCCCCGAAGAGGGTTTGCCGGCGTAGATGGCACACACCTGGTTTCTCGTATAGGCCCCCTGGCAGACTTCTCTCCCATCTTCGGACGTGGCCGCCAAGTTGTCGCTTACCTGGCCGCCGGCGTACCAAGTTCCGGGAAAGGAGCGAGAAGTGTAGGCACGATGAACCTCAGACCACTCTTGAAAGGCAGGGTAAATAACGCTCTTGTATTTCAGGCAGCACACGCTCATGTAGTTGTAGGTCTCCTCCGGCTTGGCCCAGAGATCGCAGGCCATCTCATCCCAATCACCACTGTTTGCCAAGGGGAGGTTCTTAGACCAGTCCACGCCGGCATTGGTGCTGTAAGCGTAGTACAAGTCGATGTTACCATCTCCCCAATCATGATTGTATGCAACCCAGACGTAAGCGTCGCTGGGGAGGGCATGATGAAGCGCTGCCACCTTAGGATAGGTGTCGTCATATGAATCGCTCGTCAGATCCTCACCGGTGCCGGCCTCCCAGGAGAGGCCATAATCACTGCTTCTTATGAAGCCGATTTCTGTGTCTGCTCCTCCCGTCTTCTCGTGCACACAATAAAGGTATCCATCGTTCCCATAGGCAATGTCCGGATGTGATCCATCCCCTGTAACATTCACCTCCGTGCTCCAGGTTTCTCCCTGGTCGGTGGACACGACAGAATACAGATCCGGCGTGTTGTCTCCCATCTGGTGCCTTTCAAAAACGACCATGAGATGGTTGCCCGTTCCCATGTCGCCGCAGGCCGAAAAGTAGGTGGTGGTATCAGAATCTACCTTGACCTCGAAATTGCCGTCGAATGTTCCACTCTCAGTGTAGCGCAGCAGTCGGATGCTCCCGTTCAGACTTGAGTAGAGGTTAAACAGGTACAACTGATCCCCGTTGCTTCCGGTTAGCAACACCGGGTGCAACAAGCTTCCGCTGGGAGCACCGGTCTGGGTGAGACGAAACCAGGACGCCCCGGCATCGGTCGACTTGTAGATTATCAGAGCTGTGCTTACATCGGTGCTGCACCGCACTGCATAGAGATTGCCGCTGGTATCGCTGGCCAGAGATATTCCTCCCTCAACCGGACCCGTGACAATGGTTACGTCGTTTCCCCAGGCGAAGGCCTTGTGTGCGCCGCTCTCACAGAAAGGCGGCCGAGGGCCAGTGTGATCGGTGAACACCTGCTCGTCCGCCGAAACGAACCCGGGATTCGCCAAAAAGGAAAACGGGGCCACCAACCATATGCAGATGAATGTCAACTTGGTCGAGTGCAACACACCTTGGAAGACACGCATGATTCCTCCCGGGAAAAAGTCTCAGATCCATTATATCTTCCAACAAAGTACAGGTGTCGTCCTCTTTGTCAACACGTTTCTGGTCCTTTATGGAGGGGATCAAGGCAGGACGCCGGCGGGGAAGCAGAAATGCCGGCATCTTCTTCTCGAAGCTCCGGCATTTCCTTGCAATCGTCAATGAATGAAACAGGTCAGCAGATTTGTCTTTTCGGCCCACCGTGAACCATACGGTAGACTTGGGTGATGACCGATCAGGTCTTCCGCTCTTTCTTCTTCGCTGCCGGGAACAGAATGTTGTTTAGTATCAGCCGGTAACCGGGAGAATTCTTGTGTAAGCTCAGATCGGTGGGGGGATCTCCCACCATATGCTGGTAGTCCTCGGGATCGTGTCCGCCGAAGAAGGTCCAGGTGCCTCGACCGAAGTTGCCGTGAATGTATTTGACCTCGTCCTTGCCTTCGGTCTCGCCCAGGATGGTGACGTATTTTT
>CAZPRG010000256.1:0-2074 GCA_964588675.1 uncultured Ignavibacteria bacterium | reverse complement strand
TCTCACCCACCTGCCTTCACCTCCCTTGAGGCCGAACTATCAATATACGAACCTTCGGCCAGCGGGGCAAGGACTAGTTTGCGGATTTTGGCCAGGGTGCCAGAGGGGAGAAGACCACACCCCCTCTCCCCATCGGGGAGACGAAGACCCGTCTGGGAGGGATACAGGGTGAGGGGCTAGTCGGAAACCAGCAGCGTCTCGGCTCGCAGCACTCAGTTCCCACCTGGCCTCGTCGGATCGAAAAGAAACCCGCGAGAAAAGCTGTAACTTGCCGATTTTGCTCAACTTTTGTTCCGGGAGATGGTATATTATTGTAGAGGACGAACCTAAGACAGTAGGACAAACTTGTTCGAAGTCGCCAAGCTAAAGATAAAAGAAAAAGCCATCTTGGTCGGAGTTAAGCTTCCCTCGGCCAGCCGCTTTGCCGTGGAGGAGTCCCTGCAGGAACTTGCGCTTCTGACCGAAACCGCCGGCGGCGAGGTGCTGGACACGGTGGTCCAGGAGCGCCAGAGCCTCAATCCCACCTATTTCATCGGAAAGGGCAAGACCGGCCAGATAGGAGACCTATCCCACAGGCTGGGCGCCAACATCATCATCTTCGATGACGATCTCACGCCCGCTCAGGTGTACAACCTGGAAAAAGCGTTGGACGTGAAGGTGATAGACCGAAGCTGGCTCATTCTGGACATATTTGCCAAAAGGGCCAAGTCCAAGGAAGCCAAGGTGCAGGTGGAGCTGGCTCAGCTCAAGTACCTGCTTCCCAGGCTCACCCGCGGATGGACTCACCTGTCGCGGCAATGGGGAGGAATCGGCACCAAGGGACCCGGCGAAACCCAGCTGGAGATGGACAGAAGAAGAGTCAACCGGAAAATCCAGGAGTTGCAGAAGAGCCTTCTGAAGATCGACAAAGAGCGGACCGTCCAGAGGAAGAAAAGGGAGGACGTCTTCAAGGTCACCCTGGTTGGATACACCAACGTCGGCAAGTCGACGCTTTTCAACCAACTAACCTCATCCTCGGTCTTCGTGGAGGAAAAGCTCTTTGCCACCCTGGATTCCACCACCCGCCTATTGAGGGTTTCCGAAAACGGAAAATCTTCGGACGGAACCAGGGTGGTCATTACCGATACCGTGGGTTTCATCAGAAAACTCCCCCATCATCTGGTGGCGTCTTTCAAATCGACTTTGGACGAGGTCAGGCTGGCGGATCTCCTGCTGCATGTGGCCGACATCAGCCATCCCGACTTTCGGCAGCACATAGCCAAGGTGGACCAGGTTCTTTCCGAGTTGGGCGCGCTGGATCGACCCACCTTGATGATCTTCAACAAGATCGACAAGCTTCCCCCGACTTACTCTCTCAGCTTCTCGCCCCGATCCGATCAGGAACAGGGCCGGATGTTCGTCTCCGCCAAGGCCAATATCGGCGTGGCCGAGCTGGCCCGGCGGATCACCGGCTCTGCCAAAGGCGACTGGACCGAAGCATGGCTTTTTCTCGACAACGGCCGCTCGAATCTGCTTCCCAGAGTCTACAAGACGGGGGTGGTTACCGAGAGTCGGTTCGACAAAGACGGTATCCGCTTGCGAATTCGAGGCAAAAGAGAGGACCTGCAGAAGCTGAGAAGGCTTGATCGCAGGCTGAAACTGCAGTTTGTACTCCCCTGACATTCCCGGGCTACTGCTCGTTCGTCTTTGGCCCCATCTTGGAGCTTGGTCTTCCCGAGAAGGCAATCGTCCCATCGCCGTTGACTGGATTTCTCCGGGCGGAACCTCATCTTCCAAGTCAGTGCAGATGAAGCAGCGGACGACCTCCACCAGGTCAGGCTATTGGTGACCGCAAAAGTCCGCTCCCTGCACCCCTTTCGGCTGCCTCCTATCGCCCCACGGTCAAAATCTCCTCAAAAAAACAAGAGCCCCCCGTGCGGGGGGCTCTTGGACTTTCCTAACCTCTTAGTTGAGGATTAGAAAGTTATTTGTTCTCCATCTGCTTCGGCGCTGGCGCCTTCTGAAGCGGTTGCTTGATGCTGGTGGGCTGACGAATCTCAGGCGTTGCCGCAGGCGGCATGCCTCCCTGATACAG
>CAZPRG010000255.1:0-2106 GCA_964588675.1 uncultured Ignavibacteria bacterium | reverse complement strand
TGGGGGTGGTGATGAAGGCCAACCCGGCGGAGCTGTCATGCCCGGAGGTGGCCATCATAGCCGACAGAAGCGGAAAGAGAGAGAAGATGGAAACCGTGGATCTGACCTCCGTGGACGAGAAAACCGGGAAGCATAAGAAGGCCATACTCAAGACCTTCGATCCCCGCAAATACGACCTGGACATCGCCCGGTACATCTATTGAGATCAGGCTGGGCAGGTTCCCCTCAAAACGATATCGACAGGACGATTCTCATCCCTCCGTCGCCATCCGTGCCCGGCAGAACGCTTACGGACAGATCCCTCACCTGCTCTGTCTTGAAATCATACAGGTGAGCGTCCACGTAAGCATCGAACATGCTCAAGAAGACGATGCCCCCGGTGATCCACAGGAACATATTCCGCCGGTCCTCGTAAAACCGAAACAGATCGAACTCTCCGTACCTGTCGGGATAGTCCGGATTTTGGAAATTTCTCCGGTGCTCGCTCATCCGCGTCCAGTCCACCACTGCCATGGTGATGAAGGCGGTCTCCGCACCGAAGACCACTGCGCTTTTCAGATACTTGCGGTTGTAGAACTGCCCCCATCCGGGAAAGGCCACCGATCTCAAAAGAGCGCCCATGGGAGATTTAGTCTGCACGATACTGTCCGCCGGGGTCCCGGACGCCGGTGCGTCCGACTGCAACTCCTGTCCCCGAGCGTCAAGCGCTGATCCAAAGCTCAGGCATGACAATGCAAGAACCAAAAACAGAGACTTGTTCGTCACGGATGCTCCCGGAATAAAAGACCCGTCGACGGTGCAAGATAAAACGACGACCAAAGGGATACAAGCTATTTTTAGAATCCGGGGCGCATGAAGTTGTCATTGCGACCAGAACCTGACTTAAGTCAGGTTCTGGTTTTCTTCACGGAGCATCGTATCTTATGGTGTTGCTTCGAGTCGTCGGCTGAAGTCGGACGTCCCGCGATGGCGGGATCCGAGGGTCCAGCGCGGCATGAGCCGAAATGGCTTGACTAGTCGACCGTACCACGTATATATGGTCGGAGGTGGTGAAACATGACGGACGGGGTCGTAATCTCGGACAGGTTGAAATCGCTTCTCTCCAAGGATACCAGGGTCGCGGTTCTCACCGGCGCGGGCATATCCGCAGAGAGCGGCGTGCCCACTTTTCGCGGTGAGGAGGGCTTGTGGAAGAAATTCCGTCCGGAGGAGCTGGCCACCTTCGATGCTTTCATGGCCAATCCGGAACTGGTGTGGGAATGGTATCAGTATCGCAGAAAGATAATCCAGGAGATAAAGCCCAATCCCGGTCATCATGCCTTGGTTGAGTTTCAGAAGCACTTTGCCACCTTCGATCTGATTACCCAGAATGTGGACGGGCTTCACCACCAGGCGGGATCGGAGAACGTGGTGGAACTGCACGGTAACATCAGAAGAAACAAGTGCATCCGCTGCGGCAAGAAATACGCGACTTTGAACGGGATGCTTCCGGGCAACCCACCCGGATGCCCCTGCGGGGGGAGAATCCGGCCGGACGTGGTCTGGTTCGGAGAGATGCTGCCTCAGGAGGCGCTGGACTATGCTTTCAGGGTATCGTCCCAATGCCATCTCTTCTTCTCGGTGGGTACTTCCGCCGTGGTGCACCCCGCCGCATCCTTACCCTTGACGGCCAAGAAAAGCGGTGCCTATCTGGTGGAGGTGAACACCACCCCGACCGAGATCACGCCCTGGGTGGACGAGAGCATTTGGGGGAAGTCCGGCGAGATTCTGCCCGAGCTGGTGAAGTTCCTCAAATGAACGGGGTTGTCTCACCGTCGGATCCGGGACAAAGCGTCCGGCGGACCGGTTTGCCGGGCGTGACTGATCCCAGAACGCGCAAGGCATGTTCAGTCGAGGCTCCCACAAGGAGTGGGCAATGAAAGCAGAAGACATCCGGGAACGCGTAGAGAGGGCACAGGCTCTTTTGGAGAAGTGCATGGTTTGTCCCAGGCGTTGCGGAGTCAATCGACTGGAAGGCCAAGTGGGGTTCTGCGGAGTGGCCGGCAAGCCCAAGGTGGCCAGCCATAACGTGCACCTGGGAGAGGAGCCTCCCATATCCGGAACTCA
>CAZPRG010000254.1:0-2166 GCA_964588675.1 uncultured Ignavibacteria bacterium | reverse complement strand
AATAAACCGCATCGTCGGAGTAGGAGATCGAAAAGACCTCCGCCTGGTCGGATGCGTTCTTTGCCATCTGCAAGAGTCTTTCCATCATGCACCTCCCGCAACCAGGTTGTTCACCAGAATGTGCGGACCGCCAAAACAGGATCGCACGTTGGTTTGCGAACCGGCGCCCTTGCCGCAGCCGCCTGTCTTGGAGAGCACGAAATCGTCGCCTAAGGCCACGATGTTCTTCAGCGTCTCGTACAGGTTGCCGGAGATGTTGATGTCCCGCACCATCTCCTTGACTTTTCCGCCCTCCACCCGGTAGCCGTATTGTGCGCCAAAGGTGAAATTCTCGCCCGAGGTCTGGCCGCCTTTGGCATCTAAAACGTAGTATCCCTCACTTAGCCTGCTTAACAGTTCCTCCAGGCTCAAAGTTCCCCGGTGGATGAAGATGGTCCCCATTCTGATGATGGGCGGGAAACGGTAATCCTGGGCTATGCAGTGCCCGCTGAGAGGCTCGCCGAAAGCGGCCGCGCTTCTTCGGGAATGCATTCGTCCGGTCAACACTCCGTTTTTCATCAGTTCGGTCAGGCGAACCCTCACCCCCTCGTCATCATACCTGTAAAATCCGAGTTGATTGGGCATGGTGGCATCATCCGTTATGTTCAGAACCTGGTTGCCCAGCTGACTTCCCAGTTTCATCTTTTCGCGCATGGTGGGAAGGTTTTCTATCAAGTCCGCCTCCGAGAAGTGCCCGAAGGCCTCGTGGGTGAATACCCCGGCCATGCTCGGATTGAACACGCAGTTGTGAGTGCCTCCCTGAATGGGCTTGGCGCTGAGAAGATCCACCACGATGCGGGTGCGGTCTTCCACGTAATGCTCCTGATTGCGTATGGTAGAGAATCCATTGCTGCCGCCCATCCCCACTCTGATGTTCTGGGTCAAGCTTCCGTCCTTGCTTACGATTCCCCCGGAAAGCCTGGTGGTCACCAAGTCCTCCCTTATCTCCGAGCCTTCCGAGCTGACGAAATGCTTCTCCCGGATGATCTCCTGGTAGATGAAGGAGGTGGTGGCGATCTTCTGGTGAGCCAGCGGGATGTCATTGTATTTGCGAACCAGCTCCAGTTTCTCCTGGATGGGAATCTTGCGGGGATCCTCCTCCAGCGGCGGCGTAAAAGCGTCCTTGACCACTTCCGTCTTGGCCAATCGCACCGGCTCCTTGCTGTTTTTGCCGATCAGCTGGGCGTTTTCCGTGACTTTTCGCGCGGCTTTATCCGCGTCGCTTTCCTTGGTGAACACGGCCGAGGCCATGCCTCCATCTTTTAGCGCCCGCAACACGAATCCGTCCGTGGTATTCAAGCCGATCTCGGTGAGTTCTTTTCCGGTGAAGGAAATCACCGTATCCTTCTTCGACTCGTAGCGGACGTCGGCGTAATCCGCATCCACCCTACTCAGTATGTATCGTAGCTTCTCGAACATGATGCCTCCGTTTCAACAGATGTCGATATCTCCACCTGATGTTTTTACAGCTTACCGTTTCACTTTCGTGAACGTACGTGAACACACAATATAGCTCATACCGGCTTACAGGTCAAATCTCCTGCCGGGACGAAATTTAGGGCAACTTCCGATTACGCGCTTAAGTCCGGTGTTGCAGCCGAAGCCATTTCTAAGCACAAACCTGTCCAAGCGCAGCTTGTTCATTGATGCTTGCCTTGGATCATTTCTCTACCGGCCGTGAGGCCGACTATTTTTCACCCTCAACTACCTGCAAAATGCCGCGCGATTTCCGCATTCTTCTGACGTTTCCGAATCCTGCCTCCGCGACCTCGTTACTAACGCCATGTTTCAACATGTCCTTTCGGGTGGGAGTCTCGAAATTGAAAGGCAACCAATAAAACAGCCAAAAGCCTGCCAGCAATCTCACCGATAGGCTCTTTGGATTATCCATCTCCGTTATAATTACTCTTCCCCCGGACCTTAATACCCGGCGGGCTTCGCTCAGAACCTGGAGTCGGGCGTCTCTCCACATCTCGTGCAGGGCAAAGGCGATGAACACCTTGTCGAAGAAACCATCCTGGAAAGTCGTGTGGCCTACGTCTCCTTGCATGAACTCAACGTTGGTGAACTGTCTTTTCCTCTCGGCAACTCTTATCTGCCCCGAGGAGAGATCCATCCCGATTATCT
>CAZPRG010000253.1:0-2222 GCA_964588675.1 uncultured Ignavibacteria bacterium | reverse complement strand
TGGCCTTCTTCACCACCTCTTCCATGGACGTGGTGGAACTGAGATTGACCTGCCTAAGGATTTCCCTGGCCTTTTCCTCGTTGGTGCCGGTCAGCCTGACCACTATGGGAACCCTGGGCTTGAGTTGGTTGACCGCGTGCACGATTCCGTTGGCCACGTCGTCGCAGCGGGTGATGCCTCCGAAGATGTTGAACAGGATGGCCCGGACGTTGGGGTCGCGCAGGATGATGCTCATGGCGCTCACCACCTTCTCCGGGTTGGAGCTGCCGCCGATGTCCAGAAAGTTGGCCGGCTCCGCGCCGTATCTCTTCACTAAGTCCATAGTGGCCATAGCCAGCCCTGCACCGTTCACGATGCAACCGATGCTTCCATCCAGTTTCACAAACGACAGATCTTTCTGTCTGGCCTCCATTTCCGCCGGCTCCTCTGCATCCAGGTCGCGCATTTTCTCGATCTCCGGATGTCTGGCCAGGCCGGAATCGTCTATGTTGATCTTAGCATCCACCGCCCACACCTCCCCTTCCGGAGTGGTGATGAAAGGATTTATCTCCGCCAGGGAGCAGTCGTTTTCCACAAATGCTCGATACAACTTGAGGATGACCGGGCAGGTCAGGTTGGCTATCTTCCTGTCCTCATACAGCAAGTAGGCCAGATTCCGCGCCTGAAATGGCTGCAATCCCAGAATGGGGTCCACTTCCAGCTTATGAATCTTCTCCGGCGTCTCCCGGGCCACCTCTTCGATGTCTATTCCTCCGGCGGCCGAGACCATGATCACCGGCTTTTTGGTCCGTCGATCGACGATCACTCCCAGATAAGCTTCTGTGGCGATGTCTTTGCATTCGGTGACCAACACCTTTTTCACGGTCAGCCCTTTGATGTCCATCCCCAGAATCTGCGAAGCTTTTTCGAATGCCTCCTCCGGACTGTCCGCCTTCTTGATGCCGCCGGCTTTGCCCCTTCCTCCCACATGCACTTGTGCCTTGACCATTACCGGCTTGCCTATCCGGGCGGCGATGTCCTTGGCGTCATCCGCCGTGGTGGCCACTTCGCCGGCAGGCAAGGGCATGCCGTACTTGGCGAATATCTCCTTGGCCTGATACTCGTGTATCTTCATGCTTGCTCCTTTGGTTTGTGTTGGTCATCGATGGGGTCATGGGACTTGAGTACTCTGTATCCGGTAGGCAGACGCCCACGCGGGCGACTTGCTCTCCGGCCTGTGCTACTTACATCTGCCTAATGCTGCTCGATATCCTTCAAAAAAACCTCAGCCTCTTTCAAAAGTCTCTCTTTCTCGTTCAGGTCCGGATCGTCCAGCACCAACTCCATTAGATGGTTCAGCACTTTTCCCACCATAGGGGAAGGGACCAGCTTGAACTTCTCCATGACATCGTTGCCGTCGATTGCCATATCCCTCAAACCGAAGGGCGGCTTCTTCTCCAACTCCAGCTTGATCCGTTCCTCCAACTCGTCCACGTCCTGCGTGCTTCCCCCCTTGCCTTGAGCCGCCACGTCCGCTCTGCGCAAGTCCAGCAGGGTGAAAATCAGCTCCTGGCCCATCTTCCGGATCAGCCTTCGCACCCCCTTGTCGCTCACTCCGGTGGTGAACATGTGCTTGTCCACCAGAAGACAGACCTGGTCGATGATCTGATTGGAATAGCGGAGTCTCTGCAATATTCTCCTGGCGACCCGGGAGCCTTTCTTCTCATGTCCGTAGAAGGTGGCCCCACCTTCCTGCGTGGGAACCTTGGTGTCCGGCTTGGAGACGTCGTGAAAAAGGGCCGCCAGACGAATCACCAGCTCCCTGGGGGCGTGATCCGCAGCCAGGATGGAATGCTCGAAAACGTCATAGGCGTGATAGCCGCCTGGCTGATCCACTCCCACCGCCGCGGCCAACTCCGGGAGGACCTTGTCCAACAGCCCTACCTTCTGCATCAACCTGAATCCGGAACTGGGATACTTTGCCTTCAGCAGCAGTTTGTTCAACTCCTCCTGAATTCTTTCGGGCGATATGGTCGAGATCAAATCCGCGTTCTCTTCCAGGCTGGCCATGGTATTCTCCTCCAGCTGAAATTCGAATCTGGCGGAAAACTGAATCGCCCGAAGCATTCTTAGAGGATCGTCTTTGAAGGAATTCGGATTGGTAATCCGAATCAGCCTCTTTTTGATGTCGCTTCTGCCATCCAGTGGATCGACCAGCGTGCCGGTCGACAGATCCTCAGCCA
>CAZPRG010000252.1:0-2238 GCA_964588675.1 uncultured Ignavibacteria bacterium | reverse complement strand
CCCCAAGGCTCTGTCTCTAAGCGGCGGGCTTGACTCCAGAACCATACTGGGCGCGTATGCGAGTCTGGGATACAGAATCCCCACGTTCACCTTCGGGATCCAGGGATGCTCGGATCAGATTCTGGCCAAGAAGGTTGCGGACGCCGTGGGAGCGGAGAATCGCTTCTTTCGGCTTTCCCCCGACTTTCTGCGCACATGGGCCAGGCAGGGTGTGTGGATGACCGAGGGAATGAACAGCTGCGCGAACTTCCACGGCATTGAGTTCGCACCGGAGATCCACAAGACGGCCTCCGTGGTGATTAACGGATTCATGGGCGGGGAGCTGTTTGGTTTCGTCTCGATAACCGCTGCACGGCTGCTCTTCGAGAGGAGCTCGGGCCCCTGGATAAGCAAGCTTTTCCGTCGGATCAATCATCCCTTTCCCGAACCGGAACTTCGGCTCGTCATGCGAAGGGAGCATTACCGGCACATCGAAGGCTCTTGTCTTGAGACTCTCAAGAGCTTTTTGCGGAACTCTCCCTTCGATTCTCCTTTTGACAAATACTACCATTTCCGCTTTGCAGCGATGGCGCCCAAGTTGTACCTCTACGGCCTGCTGCTGGACAACGATCTGCTGGAGTACCGGGTTCCCTTTGCCGACTATGACCTGGTGGACTTCGTCTCGCGGCTTTCCCCCGGGAAGAAAGCTCTGGCGGCCTTTCATCGCAATCTGCTGGCTCAAAGGTACCCGCTACTTGCCCAACTGCCCTATCAGAGAACCGGTCTGCCGGCGAGTTCAGGGTCAGGTAGAATACTGCTCAGAAAGTTGGGAGAAAAGATGCTGCACCGGGCCAACAACAAACGTAGATACACTGACTATGACGGGTGGATGCGGCGCCAGCTCAAGGATTTCGTGATCTCTACGCTCTTGAGCGAGAGGTCTCTGGCACGGGGATATTTCAATCCGGATTACGTCAGGGCACTGGTGGAGCAACATATGTCGGGAAAACGCAGCCTGGGACTGCAGCTCTGCGCGCTTTTGACCTTTGAACTGTGGAATCAGCTGTTCCTGGATCAGGCGCCGGGATCGAGAACGTGAGAAAAAAAGTTGGTTGTTTTTGCTTGACAGGCTGAGGTTTAGGGTTATATTGGGAAATTTGCAGAAGGAGAACCGGATGAAGACATACACGCCCAGCATTTCGGAAATCGACAGACAATGGTTCATAGTCGACGCCCAGGACAAGATCCTGGGAAGGCTGGCTACCAAGGTGGCCGGGGTTCTCATGGGGAAGGGAAAACCGCAGTTCACCCCCCATCTGGACGTGGGGGATTACGTGATCGTGATAAACGCGGGTAAGGTGGTCCTCTCGGGCAAGAAGCCGGGCATTAAGACCTACTACCGATACAGCGGTTATCCCGGAGGGTTGAAGTCCACCACCTTCTCCAAATTCGTCAAGGAGAAACCGGAGCAGTTGTTCAGTCACGCGGTGTGGGGGATGCTTCCCAAGAACAAACTGGGCAGGAAGATGCTGTCCAAGCTTTTCGTTTATCGGGGAGACCGGCACCCGCATCAGGCTCAGAAGCCCGAGCCGCTCAAAGCTTAAGCCGGGCGCAGCCCATTGAGAATTCAAGTCACAGGAGGAGAATTTGGCAACCGTTAGTTACCAGGCTACTGGAAGAAGAAAGACCGCGGTGGCCTCGGTCCGGCTGATGGCCGGAGGGGGCACTATGGTGGTCAACGGCAAACCCATGCGCCAGTACCTGACCAAGGACGACCTGATGCTTCAGGCCCAAAAACCCCTGGAGGTGACCGGCATGCTGGGCAAGGTGGACGTTACCTGCCTGGCTCGCGGCGGTGGGCTGGCCGGACAGGCCGGAGCCATCAAGCTGGGCATAGCCCGGGCTTTGATCAAGATGAACGCCGAGTCGAGGGCCGCGTTGAAAAAAGCCGGACTGCTGGTCAGGGACCCACGCATGGTGGAAAGGAAGAAATACGGCCAGGTCAAGGCCCGAAAGAGATTCCAGTACTCCAAGAGATAAGATCACCAAATCCACACATCGGCCGATGCCCGGTCGGGTCCAGGCACAACCTTCGGCCTGGCGACCGGGGAGTTGACGCCGGTAGAGGCCAAAAACCAAACGAGGTATTTTCCATGAGCATCACCGTCAAAGACCTATTGGAAGCCGGGGTTCATTTCGGGCACCAGACCAAGAGATGGAACCCCAAGATGAAAAAGTTCATCTTCACCTCCCGCAGCG
>CAZPRG010000251.1:0-2240 GCA_964588675.1 uncultured Ignavibacteria bacterium | reverse complement strand
GCGACTCGTCGATTATCATCAGATAGTCCTTGGGAAAGAAGTCCAGAAGCACGCTGGGTCGTTCGCCCGGAGCTCTTCCGGAGATATGGCGGGAGTAATTCTCGATGCCGGTGCAGTATCCGATCTCCCGCATCATCTCGATGTCGAAACGGGTGCGCGACTCCAGTCTCTGTGCCTCCAGCAGCTTGCCCTGTGATCTAAACCAGGTCAGCCTCTCCTCCAGCTCGGCCTCTGTGTCCTTGATGGCCCTCTCCAACTGGGGATAGGTGGTGACGAAGTGCTTGGCCGGATAGATGGCCACCTTCTTCTTGTCCTCCAGAATCTCGCCTTTGAGCGTGTCGATCCGCGAGATCTTCTCGATGGTATCGCCGAAAAGCTCTATCCGGATGCCGGTTTCCTCGTAGGCCGGATGAACCTCTATGGTATCGCCCCTCACCCGGAAGGTGCCCCGGGCGAATTCAATATCGTTCCGGGAATAGTGGATATCTATCAGCTCTTTGAGGATTTGGTCTCTTTCCTTCTCCTGGCCCACCTCTACGAACGTCAAGAGCTCTCTCCAGTCCTGAGGCGAACCGATTCCGTAGATGCAGGAGACGCTGGCCACTATGACCACGTCGTCTCTCTCCAAAAGCGAGCTGGTGGCCCTCAGGCGCAACCGGTCTATGTCGTCGTTGATGGAAGTGTCCTTTTCTATATAAGTGTCGGAGGCGGGAACGTAGGCTTCCGGTTGATAGTAGTCATAGTAGCTGATGAAGAACTCCACCGCGTTTTGAGGAAAAAACCCCTTCAGCTCACCATATAGTTGCGCCGCCAGGGTCTTGTTGTGAGATATGATGATGGTGGGTTTGCCGGTGTTGGCGATCACATTGGCCACGGTAAAGGTCTTCCCCGAACCGGTAACCCCGAGGAGAGTTTGATACTTCCTGTCTTGACGAATTCCCTCGGTCAGCTCGGCTATTGCTTTGGGCTGATCGCCCCTGGGCTGGTAATCGGATACGAGTCTGAAATCACCCATCTTCTCGTGTGTTCCATGCCGGTGAGTACTGATTTGTCAACATTATACGTTGATCCGCACTAATATTACTACGTGTCAGGCCACAGAGTCGAGGCAAAAAAAGACCCGGGCTTGAAAGCACCGGATTCGAGCGTGGATTTTCCCCTCATCCTATCCTTCTCCCCAGACGGGAGAGGGGACCGATCATTCCGGAGACTGGGAGTGATCATGTTTCTCTTCGCTGGGCACAGAACAAGCGCCGGGGCGGATGGGATATCCACCCCGGCGCATCTCAAGAAGAGGTGCGGCGCCGCCGAACCGGGGACGGCGCCTGGCGCATGAAACCTCTCCCCCTTTTCCCTCCGCCTGGCGCCGGCAAGGGAACAGGGGGTGAAGTCTCAAAGCGTTATCTTCAAACCACACATCAATGTCCTCCCGGGCATGGGGAAGCCTTTCTCTTCCTCATAGTTCTCGTCGAGCGCATTCTTGATCTCCAGGAAGGGATGATAGCGATAGAGGAGGTCCTGGGAGAGCCTTAGGTTGACCACGAAGTACTGCGGCAGGATTTCGCTCTCCGGGTGGGGAGTAACCCGCCTGCTGACGTATTGCGCGCTGGCATACGTGGTCAGCCCGAAGGAAAACAGGTAAGAGACGTTTCCATCCACCTTGTGAGAGGGACGGTAGGGCAGCCAGTATTCGGTTTGGTCTTCATAAGCATCCAGATAGGCGTATTCGAGATCGAAGCACAGCCGGTCGTGGATGGAACCCTCGAATCCCACCTCGATGCCTTGCATTACCACTTGATCCAGGTTGACGTACTGATAGCCACGCTCCATCCTTTCAATGAGGTCCTTGACGTCGCTCCGGAAGAAATCCATCCGGGTGTGCAAGTGGGAAGCGGCGTCGAACTCGATTCCGGCCTCCAGCTTCACCGCGCTTTCTGGCCTGAGATCGGGATTACCCGAGTCGCTTCCGTAAAGATGCCTGAGCGTGGGGAACCTGGTGGCGCGGGACATGGCCAGGCGCAGCCGCACCGCCCGGGTCAGGTCAAACCGGATGCCCGCGGATGGGTCTAAGGAACTCTTGGCATCCACGCTCTTGGAGGTCAGTAGGTTCCAGGCAAGTCCAACGTCCAGAGAGGCCCACCTTAGGATCTCCATCTGCTGCTGAGTGAAAAAGGACGTAGTGATAGTCTTGTGGGTCAGCCACTCTTCGTCTATGTCCATTCTCTTGTGGATGCCGTCCT
>CAZPRG010000250.1:0-2251 GCA_964588675.1 uncultured Ignavibacteria bacterium | reverse complement strand
TGACTTAGGATGCAAAAGGGAACATATCAGCTTCTCATCCATCTGCCCCAAACCAGGCGCATCAAAGTTGGCCAGAAGGGGGTGTTCCGATTTCCGAGAGGCTACTACATCTATATCGGCAGTGCCAAAAACGGACTGAAAGCTAGAGTAGAAAGACATCTGCGGCAGGAGAAAAGACGTTTCTGGCATATCGACTACCTCCTGGGGCATGCGTCGATCAGACGTGTCTTCCTGTTCGAAGATGAGTTTGAGGAATGCTCGCTGGCCGACAGGGTGCTGCATATACCTAAGGCAAGGATCATAGTCCCCGGATTCGGAGCCAGCGACTGCAAATGCCCAGCACATCTGGTTTACTTTGAAAGACTGAGAGACGTTTTGCCGAGCCCCTCGCATGAACTTCGTTTTTCCGAAAGGTGAGAAGATGCCCAGCAAAGTGTATTTCATAAGCCCCAGAGTGGAACGGTTCGATTACCGCTGCAGCGTTGAAGGCAGGTTGGGCAGAATCCTGGGTAAGATCGATCTAAAAAAGTACTTCCCCAAAGGCAAGTTGGCAGCCATCAAGATGCATCTGGGAAACCCGGGCAATCATCACACCATAAGGCCCAATTTCGTGCGGCTGGTGGTGGACCACCTGAAGAAGATGGGCACCAAACCATTCGTAACCGACTCGGCCCGGCTGAAGGCTTACGAGTATCTGCAGACGGCCAATCGGATGGGTTACAATCAAATGAGCCTGGACGCGCCGGTGATCATCGCCGACGGTATATTCGGGCGGGATTCGATCAAGGTCAAGGCGGGAAAGCTGCTCAAGGACGTCTTCGTGCCCACGGCCATCCACGATGCTTCGTGCATGATGGTCCTCTCCCACGTGAAGGGGCACATAGACTCGAGTTACGGCGGCGCCATCAAGAATCTGGCCATGGGATGCGTCACCGCCGTGCCCAGGGGATGCAGCTGGAAGGAGGGGGGACGAGGGAAGATGCACTTTCAGATGGACGATGTGATGACCTGGCATAAGGAGCTGTGCACCTTCTGCGGCATTTGCGTTCGCACCTGCCCACAGGACGCCATCTCCATTAAGGGCAAGACGTTTTTGGTGGACGAGGAAGAGTGTTGGAGATGCGGAAGATGCACCCGGGTATGCCCGGAGAAGGCCCTGACCGTTCCCGTATCGCACGAGAAGTTCTCCGTGGCTTTGGCGGAAGCCACCCGGGCCGTGCTCTCAACCTTCCGGAAAAACAGGGTGTTCTACGTCAACTTCCTGTTCGACATTCAGCCGGAATGCGACTGCATGTCCATGTCGGACACGCCGGTGGTGCAGGATCAGGGAATCCTTCTATCGGGCGACCCGGTGGCCATCGATCAGGCCTCGCTGGATTTGATCGCCAGAGCCGAACCTTTGCCCCAATCCAGGGGCGAGGGGTTGAAGGTGAAGAAGGGCTCGGATATCCTGAGCGTGATACACGGAAAGGATTCCAAGACTCAGATTCGGGCGGCGGAGAAGATGGGATTGGGGAAACGCAAGTATCAGCTTGTCGAAGTCTAGTTTCTTCTGCAAATCAGGATTGTAAGTAACCAGAACCCGGCTTAGCCGGGTTCTGGTTTGCGATACGACCAAAGGCATAATCCTCCATATGCTGACCCAATCCCGCAAAGCCGAGCTTTCCTTGCTGGTTTTGACCTTCATCTGGGGAATAACGTTTCCTCTGGTCAAGACCGCCCTCAGCTTCTCCTCGCCTCTGGTCTTTCTGCTGCTCAGATTCAGTCTGGCGGCTCTCACATTCTGGATATTCTTCTCTGCGAAGATATCCTTCAAGCAAAGAGGAATCCTGAAAGCCGGAGCCGTAATAGGCGTTTTTTTGTTTTTGGGCTATGGGTTTCAGACCTTGGGGCTGACGTATACCGCGGCCTCCAAATCGGCATTCATCACCGGGCTTTTCGTGGTGATGATTCCGCCTCTCTCCTTTGCGATGTTGAAGGAAAAGGTCAGAACGTTCTCTATAGTGGGCGTGATACTGGCCGTGAGCGGGCTGTTCCTTCTGACTCGGCCCAGAGGCTCGGAGTTCAACACCGGCGATCTTCTTACCCTATTCTGCGCCGTCTCTTTTTCGTTGCAGGTCATCTTCGTGCAGATATATACCAAACGCTACGATTTTGTCTCGCTGACCTTCATTCAGATTGCCGTCACCACCCTGTTGAGCATCCCCTTCATGCTGGCCTTCGAAACCAAAAAGCTGGTTTATCATCCCTA
>CAZPRG010000249.1:0-2291 GCA_964588675.1 uncultured Ignavibacteria bacterium | reverse complement strand
CAGCAGATCAGGTTAAACAGCTAAGAGAGAAAACCGGGGCGGGGATGATGGACTGTAAGAAAGCCCTGGAAAAATCCGGCGGCGATATGCAGAAAGCGGCAGACTACCTCAGAGAACAGGGCATCACCAAGGCGACGCAGAAGGCCTCGCGAGCCGCCAAAGAAGGACTTATCGTCTCCTCCATCGGAGCCCAGGACAGGCGGGGAGTGCTGGTGGAGCTCAACTGCGAGACGGATTTCGTGGCGCGTACCGATGACTTCAGGAAACTGGCAGAGCAGGTCGCCTCCTGGATCATGGAAAATCAGCCGGCCGACATCAACCAGGTCTCCGAGTCGTTGAAGGACGGCATCAACCAGGTGATAGCCAAGTTGGGCGAAAACATAGCCGCCAAGAGGTTCGCTTTCCTGGGACTGGACGGCCAGTCGCGGGGAGTAATCTACAGTTATATCCATCCCGGCGACAAGCTGGGCGTCTTAGTCGAGCTGAACTGCGAAAGCGACGCGGCGGCGAGCGAAGACGAATTTCGGCAGTTGGCCAAGGACGTGGCCATGCAGGTTGCCGCCACCAATCCGCTGGTGACTTCCCGGGATCATCTTGACCCCGAGGTCATCGACAAGGAAAAGGACATCTACCGTACTCAGGCCAAGAACGAGGGCAAGCCCGACAAGATCTTGGACCGCATCGTGCAGGGCAAGCTGGAAAAATACTTCCAGGAGGTGTGCCTGCTGGAGCAGCCGTTCGTGAAGGATCAGGACCGCTCGGTCATACAGAGAATCGAAGAGACCCAAAACAAGCTGGGCGAACAGCTGAGGGTGCGGCATTTCGTGAGATTTCGGCTGGGCGATGACGCCGGTTGAGCGGAAAAAGGGGCACTGGATAAAAGCCGGCCGGGTTCGCTGACGGCCGGGCAGCTTTCGGCTCGCACACACCTGCAACCCAAAAGTCCGGTTCAAAGTTGAAATTGTGGGCACCCCAACCTACAAAAGGATTCTCCTGAAGATATCCGGGGAGTCGCTTTCCGGACGAACTCAGAACGTCATTCACCCCCAGGCAGTTTCATCCGTGTGCGGCGAGATCGAATCCGCCGTGGAATTGGGCGTGCAGGTGGCCGTGGTGGTGGGCGGCGGCAACATCGTCCGGGGCCAGTTGCTTCAGGGCCAAACCATCGACCGGGTTTCGGCCGATCACATGGGGATGCTGGCCACCATCATCAATTCCCTGGCGCTGCAGGACTACCTGGAGAGTCTGGGCCTTGCCACCCGGCTTTTAAGCGCCGTTCACATAGACACTCTCACCCGACCGTATACCAAAAGAGAGGCCGTGCGGCATCTGTCGGAGGGACGGATAGTTGTTCTGGCCGGCGGGACGGGAAACGCCTACTTCACCACGGATACCACGGCTGCCCTGCGGGCCGCGGAGATCAAGGCGGAGGTGGTGATGAAGGGTACCAAGGTGGATGGGGTCTTCGACGACGATCCGGCAAAGAACCATTCCGCCAGGATGTTCGATAGCCTCTCGTATATGGAGGTGCTCAGCCGAAGGTTGAAGGTGATGGACTCGACGGCCGTCACGCTGTGCATGGAGAATAAGCTTCCCATCATCGTCTTCAACCTGTTCACCCCGGGCAACCTGAGGCGGATTCTCTGCGGAGAGAAGATCGGAACCGCGGTGCAGTGATAGGGAATCATCCTTTGCCTGTGCGCATCATGGGGCAGGGTTTTCTATTGCGGATTATTGGTACTCGGAAATGACCGGCATTGAACCATACATAGCCAGGTAGGAGAAAAACATGACGGTAAACAAGATTCACGCAGACGCCAGCGAAAGAATGCAAAAAGCGTTGGAGGCCATGAAGAGGGAATTTGCATCCGTCCGAAGCGGCAAAGCCTCCGCCGCGCTGCTGGATGGAATTAAGGTCGACTATTACGGGACTCTGACCCCCCTGCCCCAGGTGGCCAATATCTCGGCTCCGGACGCCCGGCTTTTGGTGATCCACCCTTGGGAGAAAAAGCTCATTCCGGAAATAGTCAAGGCCATCCAAAAATCGGACTTGGGGCTGAACCCGCAGAGCGATCCCAACGTGATCCGGCTTCCCATACCGCCCCTGACCGAAGAGCGAAGAAAGGATTTGGTCAAGCTGGTGAAGAAGGTGGCGGAGGAGGGAAAAGTGGCCATACGTAATATCCGGCGGGATGCCAACGATGCATTTAAAAAGGCGGAGAAAGACAAAACCGTCTCCGAGGACGAATCCCGCAAGGCCCAGGACAAGGTTCAGGAAATCACCGACGAGC
>CAZPRG010000248.1:0-2298 GCA_964588675.1 uncultured Ignavibacteria bacterium | reverse complement strand
GCGGCCCCTGTTCGGAGATTCACTACGACAAAGGGGAGAAATACAAATGTGATCGTCCCGGCTGCGGGGTGAACTGTCCTTGCGGAAGGTTTGTGGAAATATGGAATCTGGTGTTCATGCGGTACAGCAAGGACGAAAAAGGCCATCTGTCCGATCTTCCGGCCAAAGGCGTCGACACCGGCATGGGCATGGAGAGACTGACCGCCATCATGCAGAAAGTCGATTCCAACTACGACACCGACCTGTTCCAGCCGCTCATCAGGCACGTCGAGAAGACCTCGTCTTTTTCGTACAAAGACCCGGGCAGCCGAGCCTCCTTCCGGGTGATAGCCGATCACATCCGCGCGCTGTCTTTTGCCATAACCGACGGGGCCATTCCCTCCAACGAAGGACAGGGCTACGTGGTCAGACGCATACTACGAAGAGCCGCTCGTCATGGAAGGCTTCTTGGACTCCACAAACCTTTCCTCTATCAACTCTCCAGCTTGGTGGTGGACATGATGCATGATGTTTACCCGGAGCTGGATGCCAGAAAACAGCACGTCGCCCTGGTCATCAAATCGGAGGAGGAGAGATTCGAGGAGACTCTGGATTCGGGGTTGGAGTTGTTTGAAAAGGTGACGGACAGAGTCAAAAGTGAAGGGGGAAACACCATCCCGGGCCGGGAACTTTTTAAGCTCTATGACACGTATGGGTTCCCGGTTGATTTGATCGAAGTCATGGCGCAAGAGAAGAAATTAGAAGTGGATATCCCGGGGTTTGAGTCGGAAATGAGACAGCAACAGGAAAGATCAAGGAGCGGTGCTCAGTCATTCGGACCCCTTGTCACGGGGATGATTGACATGGAGAAACTGGAAGGACGGAAAACACAGCTCATCTACGGATTTGAGGCGGAGGCAACTGTTCTCCAAGTGGCGTCGACATACGGCGAAGCAATAGTGCTCGACAGAACACCTTTCTATGCTGAAGCAGGTGGACAGGTTAGCGATGTGGGAGTGATCGAGTCAAATGACTTCGAGTTCGAAGTCACGGGTGTTGTCAGAGAGGGCGACGTGATAGTACACGTAGGGAAATTCATTCGAAGACCAACGGAGTTGATTGATATCGTCTCCAAGAAAGCTATTGCAAGAGTAGACAGTCAAAGGTGTAGATCAATCATGAGAAATCATACGGCCACCCATCTCTTGCACAAGACGTTAAGAGAGACATTGGGGGAGCACGTGAATCAATCTGGGTCCCTCGTGGCGCCGGATAGACTGAGATTCGATTTCACCCATTTCAGAGCATTGGATCAAGCAGAACTGGAAAAGCTAGAGTATTTGGTGAACAGAAAAATCTGGGAGAATCGGCCGGTCGAATGGGTCGAGATCCCCTTTGAAGAGGCTAAGAAGCTAGGAGCCACAGCTCTGTTTGGAGAGAAGTACGGCGATGTCGTGAGGATGGTCGAGGTGAAGGGGTATTCAAGAGAACTCTGTGGTGGAAAGCACGTCAACGCCACCGGGGAGATTGGTCTGTTCAAGATCCTGTCGGAGACTGGGGTTGCAGCAGGTATCAGAAGAATCGAGGCGGTGACAGGAGAAGGTGCCTACCAGTTTGTGAGGAAACAGAAGGAGCTTGTCGATGAGTTGGCGTTCATCCTCAAGACGCCGCAGGAAAACCTGCGCGAACGGATCGAGGCCCTGGTGAAGAATAACAAGCAGTTGGAAAAGAAGCTGAGAGAGGTGCAAAAGGAGTCAGCCAAGGGCACAGTGGAGCAACTGATGGAAAGCTGTGTGGACCTAGACGGGATCAGGGTGATCGCCCACCAGATGGATGCAGAGAGCAGGGACGATCTTCTGCATCTGGCAGATACCATCAGGGAGAAGATGAAGTCCACCGTGGGAGTCGTGGCCGGAATCCTGGACGGAAAGATCGCTTTCGTAGCCGTGGTCACCGATGATTTGATCAAGTCCAAGGGAATAAAAGCAGGCGATGTGGTAAAGGAGATAAGCAAGCTCACCGGCGGAACCGGAGGAGGAAAGCCGCACCTGGCCCAGGGTGGGGGAAAGGACACAGACAAACTGAAAAGCGCACTGGACACCCTGCCGGAGATCGTGAAGAGACTGGCAAAGAACGCAGGTTGAAACCTGCAATCACAAAAGCACCAAGATAAGGATCTGCAGGAATTCGTAGCCGCAATCCTCGGATTGCGGTGACGGTACGATATCAACCATCCGACTGAAAACCATGTCCGTATACCAAACGCTTCTCAACGTCAGAGACCAAAAAGGCGCCGGATTCCTGGTGCTTCTCGATCCG
>CAZPRG010000247.1:0-2312 GCA_964588675.1 uncultured Ignavibacteria bacterium | reverse complement strand
CCATCAGGCAGAAAGCGGCGGCCATACTGGTCGAGGGAAACGTCGATTTGATCACCCTGTATCAGGCCGGGATCACCAACGTGGTGGCTGCCTCCGGCACCGCTTTCACGTCGGACCAGGCCAGACTTCTGTCACGATACGCCGAGAAGGTGTATCTTTTCTTCGATGCCGACTCGGCCGGGCAATCCGCCACGCTGCGCAGCGTGGATTTGCTGTTCTCCGAGGGGGTGGAGGTGTTGGTGGTGACATTGGAGCAGGGTCAGGACCCGGATTCGTATCTCCGCGCACATGGAGCGGATGCGGTCAAGGCCAAAATCGAGAACGCCGTGCCTTTCATCGAATTCAAACGTCAGTCCCTGAGCAAGGATTTTAAGGATCTCTCCATCAGAGAGCAAGAAAGTGTGATCGGTGACCTTGCCGAGACCGCCGGCAAGATTTCCGATGAGATCAGAAGACAACTGTTCGTCAAGAAGGTCTCTCAGGTTTTCGGAATGGAGGAGGCGGCGATCGTCAAACTGGTGCAAAAGAAGAAGCCGTCCACCGTCCGCCGACCACCGTCCACAGCTTCGACGGCGATTGGTAAACCGCCAACCTTGCTGACGCCGGAAGAGAAGATCGAAAGAGGGATTCTGAAGATTCTCTTGGAGGATCGCGCACTGCTGAAGCTGACCGAGGGCAGGCTGAAGTCGGAGGATCTCTGCAGCTTGCAGCACAAAGAGTTTCTTGAACTTCTGAGCACTGATACGAAAGCCAGCTTCGCCAATCTGCTGGACAGAAAGGTTAGCGAATCCACGAAGGAACTGATTCTTCATCTGGCCGGCATGGACTTGGGTTCGGCAGAGCTTTCCATTCAGTTGGAGGATTATCTCGCGAAGCTGGACACATTCAAGGAAAGCAGAAGAAGGAAATCGTTGAGAGACGACATAGCAAAGGCGGAGCAGAAGGGAGACAAACCCACCGCTGACCGACTCACCAGAGAGATGTTCAAGAAACCGAAGAAGACTTAGTCCAACCGGCAGGCAGACGGGTTGAACTCGCCGGGCAGTCGACGCGTTTCCACTGGTGCTTCCCAATCGCCAGTTATCCCCAGACAAGGCAGACCAAATATCCTTTGCACAACTGATCTTGCGCCCGTATCTTCAAGGATACCGGGTGGTGTCGAGAGAATCCTATGCATGCGAGAGCAATCCCATACAAATACCTGGCCCTGTTCTATGCAGTGCTGATCTTCCTGGCATCCGCCATCCCCACGGCGGCGCCGACATTCAAGTTCCAGTTCGGCGACAAGATTCTGCACTTCATCGAATACTCCGTCTTCTCGTTGCTTTTGTTTCTGACGTTTTTCACCTGGGGAAAGGACTTCTTGAAGAAACACGTTTTCCTTCTCTCGTCGTTCATAGGAATAGCCTACGGGCTTTCGGACGAGCTTCATCAAAAGCTGGTGCCCGGAAGAACCTGTGACGTGTTCGACTTCCTGGCGGATTGCCTGGGGGTGATCCTGATTCAAACCGGCATCTGGTTATACCTGAAAAGAAGGGAGAAGCGCACAGCTGCGATCTGAGGCGGTTCAGCGTCGGAACAGCCCAAAGGGCAGGTTTTTGCGGTTGCGAAGGATTCGGAGTTTGATTATTATACTCGGTCAGACATGATGCGGTGAAACTCAACAATCAAGGAGAATTGCGATCATGGCAAGAGATCAAGATAAGGCTTACCAGCGGCTGATGGAGTTGAGCAAGGAAGTCCACCTTTTGAATTCCTCTATGGCTCTTTTGGACTGGGATCAGAAAACCTACATCCCCAAGAAAGGCTCGGAGAATCGCGGAAACCAATTGGCGCTTCTTGCGGGTTTAAGCCATCACAAAGCCACAGCGCCGGAAATCGGCGAGCTCCTCAAGCAATTGGAGGGAAGCCCTATAGCAAGCGATCCGGATAGCTTCGAGGCGGCCAACATCCGCGAGGTCAAACACTCTTATGACAAGCTGGTCAAGGTGCCCCAGTCGCTGGTGGAGGAGATCACCCGAGTGACCACGGTGGCGCACGACGTTTGGGCGGATGCCCGAAAGAAATCCGATTTCTCCGTTTTCTTCCCCTACCTGGAGAAGATAATCAAGCTCAAACAGCAACAGGCAGAGGCGGTGGGATACGAAAAGCATCCTTACGATGCACTCCTGGACGACTTCGAGCCGGGAGCCACCATCCAGAAGGTGGCCAAGGTGTTCGCCGAATTCCGGGACGAATTGGTGGGTCTGGTCAAAGCCATCGGCAATGCGAGCAAGAAACCCGATGCTTCCATTCTGCAGCGGAATTACCCC
>CAZPRG010000246.1:0-2428 GCA_964588675.1 uncultured Ignavibacteria bacterium | reverse complement strand
GCTCCTCGCCGCCGATCAGAAAGGCCCAGTAGAGCACGAAGAATCCCAGGCTCAAGCCCAAACCCACGGCCATGCCGCCCTTTCTGGCCATTATGCCCAGAGGAGCGCCCATGAGTATGAAGACGATGCAGGCCACGGCCAGCGCGTATTTCTTGTGAACCTCCACCAGGAGGCTGTTGACCAGCCGGTCTTTGTTCTTGATGTTCTGATCCTCAGTCAATATCTGGTTGGAGGTGAGTTGATTCTTCTTGATCAGATTGTCCAGCAACCTGGGTTGACTGGCTGCCAACGGGCCGGAGTCGGCAAAAGCGGCAGATTGGTTTATGGCCAGGTTTGCGATTTCCACGATCCTCTGTTTGGCAGCAGCTATCTCGTGTTCCTTTTCCCTCACCTCTTGGAGCATCTGGGCGGAGGTTTTTTCGCGGTCGGTGCGGTACTCGGAGTTGGACCGTGTCAGCTGGTTGCCCGCATCCGGAATGTAAATGGTTTGCTTGTCGAAGCTGATCCGGCGGTAGCGCTGGGGATCGGCTTCATCGGACTCGTGAATCTCGCCGTCGTACAGCCGAAAGATCAAAGTGCTGCCGTCCGGCGCGAATTCCACCTCGCCTCTTTGGGCGATGATGGTGCGAGGAAAGCGTCGGTTCTTCTGATCGTATATGGTGATTCCTTCCACCTGGGAAGACTGGGGATCGACCTTCTTCACCAGAATGTGATAGCCCGGGATCTCGTCGACGAAAACGTTCTCCTTGAGATTCCAGGTGGGACGTTTTTGCTGGATGTCGGTCATCAGAAGACGGGCCCGGTGGTTCAGCTCCGGCAGCACCCGGTCGTTGAAGATCATCATCCCGCCGCACAGTACCGCCGAGGCGATCAGAACCGGCCAGATCAGCCGGTAAAGGCTGACGCCGCTGGATTTGAGCGCAGTTATCTCGTTATCCTGCGAAAGCCGGCCGAAGGCCATCAGGGTGGAGATCAAGACGGCCATGGGAATGGCCAATGCCAGCATCCAGGCCAGGTTCAAAACGAATATCTGCAGGATGACCAAAGCGTCCAGGCCTTTTCCGATGATCATATTAAGCACCTCCAGGATGAAGTCCATCATCAGTATGAACATGATCACCGCCAGCCCGAAAAAGAACGGCCCCACGTGCTCGCGAAGAACGTATCGGTAGAGTATCTTCATAACTTGCTTTGTCCCTGACCCGGACGGGAATATACCTCCGCCTGCAGAAGCCCACAAGGATTTTTGTCCTTGACTTTGTTCGACCGCCTGGTCTATATTATTAACTCTTTTAACGGGGATACGTTTGAGCCAAGACCCAAAGGCAATCCCGAGCCGAATGAAAACCTTGTTCGTGACAGATTTGAAGCCGGGCAGCGAGGTGGTAGAGTTCTTTGTGCTCCGCAAGAAGGAAATCAAGGAATACGACGGGCAAAGGTTTCTCAAACTGGAGCTGGGGGACAAGACCGGAAGGATAGACGGCGTGGTCTGGGACAACCCGGAGGAGATCTACGGACAGGCTCAGGTGGGGGAGATAGTGAAGGTCAAAGGATGGGTGACCACTTACCGGGATGCATCCCAGGTCAAGGTGGAAAGGCTGAGGAGAGCCGGTAAGAACGAGGCCGAGCTTTCCGATTTTCTCCCCTCTTCGGAGAAGGCTCCAGACGTTCTTCTGGAAGAATTCAGAAAGGCGGCCTCCGGCATCCGGGACCAGCACTTAAGTCGGCTATTCGATCTTCTGCTCGGCGATTCCCAGTTGACCGAGATGCTGAAAGCAACTCCCGGCGGCAAGCTGTGGCACCATGCTTACGTGGGCGGCCTTTTGGAACACACCCTAAACGTGGTGCAAATCTGCGAGAAAGCGGCCGAGATGTATCCCTTGGTGAATCGCGACCTTTTGATCGCGGGAGCGCTGCTTCACGACTTGGGTAAGATCAAAAGCTATTCGGCCGCAGGATTCTTCGATTACACGGACGAGGGAAGGCTGGTGGGACACATCGTGTCCGGAGAGGAGCTGGTAGCCGCCAAAATAGGGGAGATTCCGGATTTCCCTTCCGGGCTGGCGCTTCAGTTGAAGCATCTGATACTCTCGCACCAGGGGCAATTGGAGTTTGCCTCGCCCGTGGTTCCCCAGACCATAGAAGCGATTATCCTGTACTACGCCGACGACATGGACGCCAAGGCCAACGCCTTCGGCCATATCATAAAAACACAGAGGGGTAAGGGCAAAAGATGGAGCGACTGGGTCCATCTCATCGACAGATACATTTTCCTGGGGGAGGAAGAGGAAGACGAAGGTAGAGCCGCCGGCAGTCCCGGAAGAACACATTCATAGCTGCCGAGTTTTCTGAAATGGATTCTTCGGAGGAGCGATGGGATTTCTTGATTTAATCTCGAACGATATCGGCATAGATCTGGGGACGGCCA
>CAZPRG010000245.1:0-2445 GCA_964588675.1 uncultured Ignavibacteria bacterium | reverse complement strand
TGCTGGGGTATTTTACCCTGCACGGCGACGGCGCCTGGGCCTTCAACCCCATCGGAGATCTGTATAAGTCTCAAGTGAGGATTCTGGCCGGGGAACTGGGAGTTCCCCAGAGGATAATCGACAAGCCGCCCAGCGCGGATCTCTGGAAAGGGCAGACGGATGAAGGGGAATTGGGCGTCTCGTACGAGCAAGTGGACAGGCTGCTTTTTTACATGGTGGACAGGAAATACTCCGTCCCCAGATTGAGAAAGCTCGGATTCGACGCCGGCTTGATAGACAAGGTTGCCGGCAGAATTGGGGATACCGATTTCAAAAGGAAACCTCCGCAGATAGCCAGGATAGACCATCGTAGTATAAGAAAGTGAGCGGTTGGTGGGCGTCCGGTCGGAATCGAGAATCTAATCCTCCAACTTCTGTACGAGGTGTGAGCAATGAAGGTTCTTTTGATTAACCCGCCTGCGGGAAGCATTTACGCCCTATTGAGGCTGAAGTGCCCGCCTTTGGGCTTAGCCTACGTCGGCGCCGTGCTCAGGCAGGCGGGGCACAAGGTGAAAATGGTCGATCTGAACGTCGAGCCGGCCGATTATGACTCTCTGCCCTATGACGACTTCGACGTGGTGGGCATTTCCGCCGACACCATGCGCTATCCGGCGGTGGTAAAGATAGCGGAAGCGGCGAAAAGACGTAATCGGACGGTGGTAGTGGGCGGGCAGCACGTCACCTTCTTCGACTCGGAGGCTCTGTCCACCGGATGGTTCGATTTTGTGGTCCGGGGCGAGGGAGAGCATACCGTGGTGGACCTGATGGAGCACATACAGGAGGGCAACTCCTTCGACCAGGTCCAGGGAATCTCCTACCTGTCGCAGGGAGAGGTGGTTCGCACCCAGGACCGCCCTTTAATCAAAAATCTGGACTCCCTTCCGTTTCCCGCCAGGGACCTTCTTCCCTTGAGGCGTTACACCACCACGCTGAACGGCCGTTCCATGACCGCAGCTTTGACCTCCAGGGGGTGTCCCTTCAACTGCGATTTCTGCGCCTGCTCCCAGTTCTTCGGCAGAAGTTGGCGCACGCGCTCGCTGGACAACGTGATGGAGGAGCTGGATTATTTGCGCAGGCACTATGGTTACCGGGCAGTGGCCTTCTTCGACGACAACTTCACCTTGAAGCCCAAACGGATGGTCGACTTCTGCGAGGAGGTCCTGCGCAGGAATTGGGACATGTACTGGTGGGCCTTCTCCCGGGTGGATACCGTGGTGGGGCACGAGGAAGTCGTCCGGCTGATGGCCAAAGCCGGCTTAAAACAGGTTTTCGTGGGTTTCGAGAGCGGAAGCCAGGAGGTTCTGGACCAGTACGGCAAGGACCTGGATGTGGACAAGGCTTTCAAGGCGGTGGAGATTCTGAAGAAGTACAAGATCAGCGTATGGGCCAGCTTCATCATCGGCGCGCTGAACGAGTCCAAGAAGATGATAAAGCAAACCGTGAAATACGCCAACAAGCTGAATCCGGATTTCACCCAGTTCGGCATCCTCACCCCCTATCCCGGCACCGCCCTTTATGAGAAGGTCAAGAATCGTCTGCTGACCACCAACTGGAGCAAATTCTGGGGTGGCGACCCGGTGATAAAGCTGGACAAGCTTTCGGCCAAACAGTTGAAAAAACTCTTTTGGAGAGCTCACCTATCCTTCTATGGCCGGCCCAAGCGGCTGTTTTCGGTGGTGCTTCCGTTTATGCTGAGGACCTCCCGGGACAGCGTGCGGAAAAACGGGGTTCTGTCGACGAATGATTCCAACGACAGGTGAAGACTGTCTTTTGTGCTGCTTTCGCATGGTCGATTGCCGAAAGCGGGTGGCCCATAGCTTGCTGTGGGGCACCCCGGCTTTTGCACTCCGGGAACCGCTAGGTTCATAAATTGAAAATGAGCGCATCCGACAGGGCTGAAAAAACATCTGTGGAACCAGGCGTTCTCTATCTCGTGAGTACGCCCATTGGTAATCTGGGCGATATCACCTTTCGGGCTTTGGAGGTGCTCAAGAGTGCGGACCTGATCGCGGCGGAGGACACCCGCCACACGGGCATGCTTCTGAAACATTACGGTCTGGACAAGCGTCTAATCAGTTACCATGATTTCAACAAGCGGAGAACCGCTCCCTTCCTGGTAGAGCAGCTCAAATCCGGCAAATCCGTGGCCGTGTGCTCGGATGCCGGAACTCCGGGCATCTCCGATCCGGGTTATTATCTGGTTCAACTTTGTATCCAGCAGGACATCAGAGTAGTGCCCATCCCCGGAGCCTCCGCTTTTCTCTCCGCACTGGTGGTATCCGGCCTTCCCACCGACAGGTTCGCATTCGAGGGGTTCCTGCCGGTAAAGCCGGGAAAAAGAAGAAAACGGCTGGAGAGGTTGCAGGAAGAAGAAAGAAGCATTATCTTGTATGAGTCGCCGCACCG
>CAZPRG010000244.1:0-2485 GCA_964588675.1 uncultured Ignavibacteria bacterium | reverse complement strand
ACAGCCCCCGGGAACCGTACCTGTCGTCTGCATCCCTGATATCCCGAATGTATCTTTTCACGACCTTCTGCGAGACCGCCACCAGCTTCCCGTCGACCCGCATGAAAGGGTCCACCTCTTTTCTCATCGGATCTCGATCATAATGTGTGGTGAAACAGATCTCGGCCAGCCCCAGCTCCAGGGCTCTGCGGCAATAATCGTCGATGCTGCCTGTGGCATCCTTGGAGTAGTCCGGGTGGATATGGTAGTCCGCCTGGTCCAGTCTGCATGAAATCGCTGCCGGTTTCCTGCTCACGGTCTGCGTTTCCTCCGGTGCCCGCCCGTTTCTCTACCTTAGATGCGTCTCTGAGAAGCTTTGTTAAACCAAGCCAATCGACCGATCCACCATAGTGCACGAGCTTACTCGTGCCTTCGTCCAGTCTCAAGTTATTCATTCAAAAACGGATTGCTCTCCCTTTCCTCTCCGATGGTGGAAGAGGGGCCGTGGCCGGGATAAACTAAATACTCATCCGGCTTGGACAGGAGCTCACTTCTTATGGAATGCATCAGTTGTTCGTATGACCCTCCCGGCAGGTCGGTTCTTCCGATGGAGCCGCAGAACAAGGTGTCGCCGACAAAGATCATCTTGTCCACGACTAATGAGATTCCACCCGGTGTGTGACCGGGAGTATGCAGAACCTCAAGCTCGTATTGGCCGAACCTGATCTTTTCCCCTTCCGTTAATGTGCGATCCGCCGGACACGCCTCTGTTTCGGTCTCCAGGAAGAACGGTTGGACCCGCCCGGACGAGGAGAGCATGTTCGCATCTGCAGCATGAATCAGAACTTCGGCTCCGGTGGCCTTCTTGAGCTTGGCCAGGGCATCGGTGTGATCGAAATGACCGTGAGTCAAAACGACGTATTTCACCTTCAGGTTGAGATTCCGCAGCTCCTGCTCGATCTCCTCGAAGTCACCTCCGGGATCGACAACCACCGCATCCTTGCTCTTCTCGTCGCCCAGGATATAACAGTTGGTCTGAAGCGGCCCCACCACCAGGGTTTCCAGGATCAAATCTTCACTCCCTCGATTTGCAGCAGCTTCCTTTTGACCGACAGCCCGCCTCCGTATCCTCCCAGCCCTCCGTTCTCCCGAATGACGCGATGGCAGGGGATGATTATGGGTACCGGATTGGCTCCGCAAGCGGCTCCCACTGATCTGGCTTTGTTCTTTCCTCCCGCTTGTCGAGCCAGCCAACCGTAGCTTTTTGTCTGGCCGGAGGGAATCTTAAACATTGCTTTCCAGACCCGCCTTTGGAATGGCGTGCCGCCCGTCAAATCCAGAGGCTCTCTGAGTTTGACCTTCTTTCCGGCGAAATAGGATTTCAGTTGTTTCTTGAGCGATGAGAACTTCCGGTCATCTTTCGTAACGTCGACATCTTCCGCGGCTTTCAGGGCGACCAGAAACCTTCGCCATTTACTCTTGGGAAAAGCCACCAGATTGACCCCCCTATCGCTCCGGGTGACCAGAATCTCACCTATGGGAGACTTGAAGGTGGTGTAGTAGAGTTTCATCCCTCCTCCTTTTAGTAAGACTTGTTGCCCGGATATGGTTGTCGATGCTTGTAACAAAGCTTGTCCATCGAGGTTCGAAACTCAAACGTTTTCGAATTTGTCTTGTCAATCGAGCCTCTTACTCCGAGCCTCCAGCATCGATACCAGCATCGCCACCGCCAACCGAGCGTCGACTCACTGCTATGCCTCGTGAAGGGTTCTCACGTGCCCGACCTGCTCCTTCGCATGGTAAGAGCTTCTAACCAGGGGACCGGATTCCACGTGCGCGAATCCCATAGCCTCTCCGAGCTTCTTAAGCTGCGCGAACTCTTCCGGATGGTAGAACTTCTTGATGGCGACATGGTCATCGGACGGGCTTAGGTATTGCCCGATGGTCAAGAGTTGACAATCTACTTGCCGCAGATCGCGCAGCAGATGCAAAACCTCGTCCCAGCTCTCCCCCAATCCGACCATAATGCCGGATTTGCGCAGTACGTTCACATCGATTCTCTTCGCATTGGCGAAAAGCTTCAACGACCTGTCATAATCCGCCCCTTTCCTGACTTTAGGATAGAGGCTTCTGACCGTTTCGAGATTGTGATTGAGAACGTCCGGCCTGGCATCCAAAACTATAGTCAATGATTTGACCGATCCGCCGAAATCCGGAACTAATACTTCCACCTGGCAGGCGGGAACCAAACTTCTGATTTCTCTCACAGTCGCGGCGAATATGTGAGCACCCCCGTCAGGCAGATCGTCTCGTGTGACCGAAGTAATCACCGCATAGCTCAATCCCAGGTCTTTAACCGCTCTCGCCACTCTTTGCGGTTCGTCGTCATCCACCGGCGACGGAACGCCTCTTCTCACGTCGCAGAATTTGCATCCTCTGGTGCAGACATCACCCAGAATCAGAAAAGTGGCAGTCCCCTGCTCGAAGCAGTGACTGACGTTGGGGC
>CAZPRG010000243.1:0-2543 GCA_964588675.1 uncultured Ignavibacteria bacterium | reverse complement strand
CTTCATGCTTTCTTCAGCCTGCCGAGCCACTTCTGCCTTAGCTTCGCCAGGTTTGGGGTGATCACCGCCTGACAATGGGGCTATCTTAGCGAGGTAGGTCCGAAATGCCCCTCAGGGCTTTCGGACGCAAGATGTCGGATAGACCTTCGGTCATATCCGACGTACGGATCACCCCTTATTTTCTCTTCAGCCTGTCGAGCCACTTCTGCCGCAGCTTCGCCAGTTTGGGTGTAATCACCGCCTGGCAATAGGGAAGCCTCTGGTTCCGCTGGTAGTATCCCTGGTGATAATCCTCCGCCGGATAGAACTCCCGAAACTCCTCGATTGCTGTGATGATTGGATTCTCCCACGTCCCGGAAGCCTCCAGCTCCCGGATGACCTCCCTGGCTATCTTCTCTTGCTCCGGTGTGTGGTAGAAGATCACCGAGCGATACTGTGTGCCCACGTCTGCACCCTGACGATTCAGCGTGGTGGGGTCGTGGATGGTGAAGAAGACCTCCAAAAGCTCCCGGTAAGATATCCTCTCCGGATCGAAGGTGATCTGCACCACCTCGGCATGCCCGGTGGCACCTGTGCAGACCTGCTCGTATGATGGATTGGGCACCTTGCCGCCTGAATAGCCCGATACCACCGACCTCACACCCTCGATCTGCTCGAATACGGCTTCCAAACACCAGAAGCATCCACCTCCGAGGGTGGCTGTCTCCGAATCGGCTTTTTCAGACATCAGTCAATTCCTCTTGTTGTTTTCCGCATCGTAGGTCCGAAATGTCCCCGTACGGGGACTTTCGGACACTGCACCTCTCCCCCTTTGATCCCCGTCTCCATAAAATGGAGAGGAGGAAATCGAAGATCCGTAGGAGAAGGGGGTGAGGTTCTCTCTCAGGTCACACCCTTCGGGCCGCGCCCGCATGGCGAAACCTGACACAACGAGAACGTTGTCCTAAATGCGAACCTGCTCTGGAGCATGCGGTATGTATCCAATGAACTGTAGAAACGAATAGCCTTCCGTGGTAATCTCGTAGTTCACCCCATCAGCCTTCATCATGCCGTAGCCTACCAACACATCAAGTATAATGCTCCGTTGCTCCGCGCTTGTGATTATTCGGAGCCACCATTGGTGGAAGGACTCTCTGGTTTGTGGCGAGAGGCGCGAGAACCAAAGAAGCACGTCCTTTGTTACGGGGACATAGAATGTGTTGAGAAAGGTGAACTTCCAACGGTACGCTTCTTTGAACCACCGCTTCACGTCTTGCTCCAGAGCCTCTTTTCCCTTGTTGGCCAGGTTGAGGCTTTCCTGCATCTGCCCTATGAATCGGCTTAGCTCCTCTAATTCTCTCGGGGTGAGTTTAATCGTATCTCCCCTTCTCTCTTTTTTCGCCTCTTCACTTCCTGACGCTGGAATCTGAGTCTGCACACTGCCGCCGGGAAAGTGTACCGACCTGATATTCTGTAGGAACAAATCTATCGAATCACGGAAACGTGAGAAGAAGATCAAGGCGATGAGTGTGATCGCAATAGGCCACGAGATCACCACGGAGAATAGTTTCACTACCGTGTCAACATCGACACCTCGGTAGATCAAAACAGGAAAAGAAACACAGAACATTCCAAATGCGATAATTGATAAAACAATCCCTAGCCACGGCGATTTGCCCATATTATGTCTCCGTCGTTAGCCCCTCATTATGTGGTGTTCCCCTAAGAACCTTAAGGGTCATCATGGCACCCAGGTCGAACACCAATATAAGACTAGGCAGTTGGCTTCGTCAATCTATTTCTCCTAAATACTGCGGCGTCACACTCTATACATGGCCGAATTCAGAGCCTTTTCATACAGCAAAAAGAAAAACCTTGACTTCCCCGGCTCCATTTCCAAATTGAATTAGAACATGGGCCTTGAAAGAGGAGGACCCTTCATGCCCCAAAATGCCGACATCTTCCGCATCGGCACTTCCGGCTGGTCGTATCCGGCCAAGGCGGAAGGAAGCTGGACCGGCATCTTCTATCCTCCGGGCAAAGTAGACGAGCTTTCCTACTATGCCCAGCGGTTCAACACCGTGGAGATCAACTCCACCTTCTACCGGCCGCCGGCTGCCGGCTATGCCTGGAATTGGGCCAGGAAAACGCCGGAGCATTTCGATTTCACGGTCAAGCTGTGGCAGAAGTTCACCCATCCCTGGATGTGGGCCAAACAATCCGGCGACGATTCCCAGGCGAGCCAGGATGACGTTGATACTTTCAAGAAAGGCATCGAGCCTTTGGTGAAAAGCAAAAAGCTCGGGTGTCTTCTGATACAGTTTCCGCCAAGCTTTCAGCTCAAGACGGCAAACCAAGAGGGTCTGGACAAGATTCTTGGCTATTTCGATGACTATCCCAAGGCCGTTGAGTTGAGGCACAGTAGCTGGAGCGATCAACTCAATGTGACAGAAGAGACGTTAAGCGAGCACAACGCCAGCTTGGTCTACATCGACGAGCCCAAGTTTCATTTCTCCATCCATCAGAAATTCAAACCCATCGGGCCGATCTTCTACCTGCGCATG
>CAZPRG010000242.1:0-2564 GCA_964588675.1 uncultured Ignavibacteria bacterium | reverse complement strand
CAGAATGACAAAAAACAAGCTGGCGTCGGCATTCCCTAATGCAAACGCATCAAGAATCGGTAGTTGCCCAATTTATTGGGCGGTTTCAAAACCGCTCGATGCCTAGGCAGGCCCGTCCGGGAATCGAGCAACTACACTCTGAATGGACTCGTTCTTGGATAGAGAAAAGAAAGTATCCAGCACATCAGACGTCGAGATCGCCGGTCTATATGCCCCCGACTCGGTGAGAGACATAGGATACGAACCCGATTTGGGTGCTCCGGGCTGTTATCCCTTTACCCGCGGTGTGTACAAGAGCATGTACCGCGGCAGGCTGTGGACCATGCGGCAGTATGCCGGGTTTGGCACGGCCGAGGAGACCAACAAGCGGTACCGGTATCTTCTGGAGCAGGGGCAAACCGGCTTGTCGGTTGCCTTCGATCTTCCCACCCAAATAGGCTACGACTCCGATCATCCCTTAGCCCAAGGCGAAGTGGGCAAAACCGGCGTGGCGATCGACAGCTTACAGGATATGGAGATTCTGTTCAAGGAGATTCCGCTGGACAAAGTCTCCACCTCCATGACCATCAACTCCACGGCTGCTGTGCTTTTGGCCATGTATGTGGTTCTGGCTAAGAGGCAGAAGGTCGGCTTGGAGGTACTCTCTGGTACCATACAAAACGACATCCTGAAGGAATACATCGCGCGCGGAACGTACATCTTCCCCCCCAAGCCCTCCATGCGACTGATCACCGACACCTTCAAGTTCTGCAAAAATGATCTGCCCAAGTGGAATCCCATCAGCATAAGCGGCTATCATATCCGGGAGGCTGGATCGACCGCAGTGCAGGAGATAGCCTTCACCCTGGCAAATGGCATAGCCTATGTGAAGGCAGCCATAGAAGCGGGTCTGGACATAGACGATTTCGGCAAGCGGCTTTCCTTCTTCTTGAATTCTCATAATCACTTCTTCGAGGAGATTGCCAAATTCAGAGCAGCACGGAGGCTTTGGGCCAGAATCATCAAGGAGAAGTTCCATGCCGAAGACGACGATTCCTGCAAGTTCCGCTTCCATACCCAGACCGCAGGATGCACTTTGACCGCTCAACAGCCGGAGAACAACGTCATTCGGGTTACCTTGCAGGCTCTGGCTGCGGTTCTGGGAGGAACCCAGTCATTGCACACCAATTCGAGAGACGAGGCTCTGAGCCTGCCGTCCCAGGAATCCGCGCAGATCGCTCTCAGAACCCAGCAGATCATCGGCTACGAAAGTGGGGTGCCGGATACAGTCGATCCTGTGGGTGGCTCATACTACGTCGAGTATCTGACCAACGAGATCGAAAAAAGGGCCAAAACCTATATCGACTTGATCGAGGAGAAGGGCGGAGCGTTGTGGGCCGTGGAATCGGGGTATTATCAAAAGGAGATTCAAAAGAGCGCGTATGAGTATCAAAAGGCCGTGGAGAAAGGCGAGCGGACCATCGTCGGAGTCAATAAATTCGTCACCAATAAGGAGCAAATCAAAAAGGTCTTCCGGGTCAGCCCTAAAGTGGCCAAAGAGCAAGTCAAGGCGCTGTCCGCAGTCAAGAAGAGAAGAAACTCCGCAAAAGTCAGCCAATGCCTGGAAGAGCTGAAAGCAAAAGCATCCACGGACGAAAATCTTTTGCCGCCTATCATCCAGTGCGTGGAGAACTATGCGTCACTTGGCGAGATTTGTGACGTGTTGAGGTCGGTGTGGGGAGAGTATCGGGAGAATGTGCTGGTCTAAATACGTCCGCGGTCCACAGTCCGCCGTCCACCGCTTAAAACCGGGAAAACGACAAAAACCTATGAGATTGGAGAAAATCGAACATATTGGGATTGCGGTGAAGGACCTGGGCGAAGTCTCGGGTTTCTACAAAGACGTGTTTGGATGCAGCATATCAAAGCAAATCGACGTTCCGGACATGAGGCTGAAAATAGCTCTTACGGACGTCTCCGGAGTGAAACTCGAATTCCTGATGCCCACGGACAGCCAGAGCACGATTGCGAAATTTATTGACAAAAGGGGCGAAGGAGTCCATCATATATGCTTTGAGGTCCATGACGTGGACCAGGCGGTGGAAGAGCTGCAGGAAAAAGGGCTGGAGTTGGTGGATAAGCCCAGGATGGGCTCGGAAGGAAAGAAGATCGTGTTCTTGAGTCCCAAGAGCACGCATGGAGTGTTGATCGAGTTGAAGGAAAGATAGAACAGGAATTCAAAAGGAAAAAAGCAAAATGAAAAATTGCAGTTCAAAATTCAAACTTCGAGTCTTTGGTGTCTTTTTGAATTTTGAATTGTAATTGTTAATTTTTCATTTTGCACTTTGAATTTGCAATCATGGGCATCTTCGAATTGATGGAAAAACACGGGCATCAGGAACTCCTGTTCTGCTACAACAAGCCCACCCAACTGAAGGCCATCATCGCCATCCACAATACCACTTTGGGAAACGCAGTGGGGGGATGCCGGCTGTGGAGATACAAGTCGGAATCCGAGGCGGTCCAGGACGCCATCAAGCTGTCGCGCATCATGACCTACCAGTCGGCGGTGGCGGATTCCGATA
>CAZPRG010000241.1:0-2641 GCA_964588675.1 uncultured Ignavibacteria bacterium | reverse complement strand
TTCTTGAGAAACAAATGCCCGGAGATAAGAGATTGGTTGGATAAAGTCGTTTCCTTGGAGATCGGGAAGAGCGATAACAACGATATTCAAAAGGCGGAACAGACGATTTTGAATTCACTTAACGACCTTTTGACTTATGTGATAGACCCATCAGTATATGATGCCCAGCCCTTTCTTCAATGGGACCCATCTCAATTAACATCAGTAGTTGACTTCGGCGGGAAAATCGTTATTGATGTGGGTGCGGGAACGGGGAAACTGACCTTTATCGCTGCACCAAAAGCCAAAGTGGTCTATGCGGTGGAGCCGGTCGGTAATCTGCGATTCTATTTGAAACAGAAGGCCCGAGAGAAGGGATTGGGCAATGTGTTTCCCGTTGATGGTTTGATAACGGATATTCCTTTTCCGGATGATTTTGCAGACATTTCCATGGGAGGTCATGTATTCGGTGATGACATAGAAGCAGAGTGGAGAGAGATGGAGAGAGTAGCAAGGCCGGGCGGCATGGTCATTTATTGTCCCGGGAACAATGATTTGGACAATGAGACACACCGGTTCTTGATAACACGGGGATACGAGTGGTCACGGTTTGAAGAGCCGGTAGATGGAATAAAACGGAAGTATTGGAAATGTGCTGTCTGATTACTGTGCCCGACAGGCACAGGCAGGGGATCTGTAGCCGCAGGCTTTCCGCCGGAGGCGGATGCGCCTATGGCGCATAGCCTGCGCTCTTAGAAACACGCACCCTGAAGGGTGCGGCTACAACTTCAAAACCGTGCGCCTGGCGCGCTTCTATATGGGTAAAGACTAACTGCGAGGAGTGAAATGAGTGAAGAAAACAATGTCCCGAAGAAAACCAGCCCCTGGATCGTACTGGTCTTGATCGTCGTTTTCGCAGGAGCGATAGCCGGGTATTTGCTGCTGAAGCCCGGCACGGAGGGCGGCAAAACAGGAGGAAAGCCGGAGATCCTGGAGTATACGGATAAGAAATATGACTACTCATTCCAGTATCCGTCATATTGGGAAGTGCAGGAAGCCCCTCCGGGATACGATATCGGTGAGGCCAGAGTTCTGCTGCAGGGACCTTCCGGAAGCTCCGTTGTTGCGTTGATAAGCGACGTCGAGAAGAGCATGTCCAAGGACGAATTCAACAGCAATCCGGATAACGGCGAAATTGTGGTGCAAATGATGGACCAGACCATCAAGGACATCTATCAGAAGATCGCTGGAGAGATGGGGGCCACAAGGATGTTCGTGGCCGAAAAGGAGATTCTCCCCAGCGAAGTGAGCATCCAGTTCTACATCTCGACCCTCAACCTTGTGGATACAACTGCACAGATGGCCGTCGCCGGAATTCATGCGGTGCCCTTTGGGAAGAAGCACATGATTTCCTTCCTGGCGTCCAGTTTTCCGAATACAGAGGCGGAAGAGGAGCATCAGATAATCAGCCTTATTCTGAGCTCTTTCCACCTCCTGGACGAAAAGCCGCAAGAGTGAGAGTAGCATTAGTAGCCTCAGGCTTTAGCCTGCGCTCTTAAACCCGCGCACCTTGAAGTGTGCGGCTACAACTTCAAAACCACCAAGAGCCCGCACTCAGACACGTGCGGCTACGCGCTTGAAACGAGTCATCACATGAATGTTACCGTGACGCCGATGAAGACCGAGGATTGGGAGGAGGTGCGATCGATCTACCGAGAGGGAATCGATACGGGTTATGCAACGTTCGAAACCCAGACGCCCGGTTGGGAGGTTTGGAACAAGAGCCATCTTGAGAAATGCCGGCTGGTGGCCCGATTGGATGGTCAGATAGTTGGGTGGGCTGCGCTCAGCCCGGTCTCGGATCGGTGCACTTATGCCGGCGTGGCCGAAGTGAGCCTGTATGTGCGTGACTCGGCCAGAGGTCAAGGTGTGGGGAGGACACTGCTAAGGGCGCTCATTGACGAGTCGGAACGCATCGGCATTTGGACCTTGCAAGGTGGAGTGTTTCCCGAGAACTTAGCCAGCATCGCTCTGCAGAAGTCGTGCGGATTTCGAGAGGTGGGCCGCAGAGAAAAGCTGGGACGGATGAATGGCGTGTGGAGAGATGTTCTGTTGTTCGAGCGGCGGAGCAAGATTGTTGGCGCATGAGCGCGCCATTCGAAAGGCAAACAGGAGTACCAAAGGGTTTGTAGCGGCAGGCTTTCCGCCGGAGGCGGATGCGCCTATGGCGCATAGCCTGCGCTCCTAAACCTGCGCACCCTCAAGGGTGCGGCTACATCAAGACAAACCATGACCAATCAAGAAATAGCCGACATACTGATTCACATCTCCCAGATCTTAGACATCCAGGGGGAGAATCCCTTCAAGATACGGGCCTATATCCGAGCCGCCGACACCCTGGAGGGTTTGACCTATGAATTGTCCACCTTGAAGGACAGGGAACAGATCGAGGAGCTTCCCGGAATCGGAGAGGGAATCGCCAAAAAGATCAAGGAGCTTCTGGAAACGGGAAAACTGAAATACTACCAGGAACTGAAGAAATCGGAATATGCGCCGCTTACCGAATTCCTTACCATCCCCGGCATGGGCCCCAAACATGCGAAATTGGTGCACGATCAACTGGGAGTGAGCACCATAGCGCAGTTGACCAGGGCGGCGCAGG
>CAZPRG010000240.1:0-2650 GCA_964588675.1 uncultured Ignavibacteria bacterium | reverse complement strand
GTCAGAACGCAAGAATCCGAGTGTCTGCAGGAGTAGGACCAGATAGCCTGGTAATCGAACGGAAGATAGGAATCACCATACAGAAGGAAAAACTGGTCTTCGAGCAGAGGCTCAGCTTTTCTTAACGCGCCTGCCGTGCCCAACGGGTTTTCGCCCTCGTCCGAGTAACGGATGTTGACCCTGAACCCGTTGCCGTCACCGAAATGGGCTTTTATCATTTCAGACAAATGCCCCACACAAACCACTATGTTGGTGATCTTGTTTTCCCGCAACAGATCCAGTTGGTACTCCAGGAAAGGCCTGCCGTTCATCTTGATCATCGACTTGGGGATATCGTTGGTCAGGGGCCTAAGCCTGGTTGCCAATCCTCCGGCCAGAATCACGATCTGCATGCTTCCTCCGTTCCCACTATCTCTTCAACCATTGATTTTATTGCCCTTGTGACCGCTTGGTCCGAATTAAGTCTTGGGCTCCACCCCAGTTTTCGAATCTTGTCCACGTTGAATCTCACCTGGGGAACGTCTCCCGGCCAGCCTCTGTCGCCGCCGGTGCAGTTGAATCCCACGTTCTCCAACCCCATCTCCTCCGCTACCATCTCGGCTATGGAGCTCACGTTGGTGGTGGATTCGCATCCCAGATTGAAATAGTTAACCTTGTCGCCGGAATTCTCGAAGCCGAAGAGCATTCCCTCCACACAGTCTTCCACCGACAGGTAGGGTTTCTCCTGGGTCCCATCCCCCAGTATCTCCAAATCCTGCGGGTTCTTTTTCAGCTTGTGGATGAAGTCGAATATCACCCCGTGCGTTCCCCGGCTGCCTACGATGTTGGCGAACCGATAGATCCAGCACTGTATGTCAAAGGTGTGACAGAAGGCGGTTATCAGAGCTTCACTGGCGGTTTTACCCGCGCCGTACAACGAAATAGGCAGAACCGGACCGTAATTCTCTTTCAGCGGAATCACGGGAGTCTCACCGTAGATGGTCCCGCTGGAGGAGAAGACGATTCTCCCCACTCCGTTTTGTCGCATAGCCTCCAGAACGTTGTAGGTGGCCACGGTCTCCTGGTGAAGATCGAGCGACGTGTCGGCAATACCCAGCCGGGCATCCGGATTGGCCGCCAGATGAAAGACGACATCATGCCCGGTTATCTCCTTCCTCAGCTTGGTCAAGTCCAGAAGATCGGCCTGCACGAAATGGAAGCCGGATTCATTCAGGTGATGCCGAATGAACTCTTTCCTGCCGGACGAGAGGTTGTCGTAGACCGTGACCTCTCCCCGTTTCACCAGAGCATCCACCAGGTGGCTTCCTATGAAACCGGCTCCGCCGGTGACGAAGTATTTCATCTTCTGTCCGCTCCTTTTTGAGCAAAGATTAACAACCTGTCTGTGTAAATCTCAAAAGTCATACTCAAGAAATAGTTCAAATATCTTATCAGGCTTACCAACACCTTTTTGGTCTTGGGACCATCTTGGCTTAGGTATTTCCAGGGAGGAGTGGAATACTTTTGTAGCTCGCACCGTTCGAACTTAGCTCGGCTGAGAAACCCTTGAAGGGTGGCTGGAAGGTACTCATAAAGATGGTAGGGGGGTGATGAAATCCTTCTTGTCTTCTTGGCGATATTCAAGAGATTTACGGAAAGCTTGAAGGGCAACGCATTCTTGGTAGTGGGAACGTCTATTACAACTATCCCACCTGGTTTCAACATCCGATGGATTTTCTCCAAAGCCTTGCCTGGTTCTCTAAAATGCTCAAACACGTCGAACATGCAGACGATGTCAAACGACTGATCCATGAATTGCAGCTCCTCAAAGTCTCCCTGCCTCACCTTCACCCCATAGATATCTGAGGCTTTTTGACTCATCGACTGCGAAAGCTCCACCCCTTCCACTTGATAGCCCATTTTTGAAGCCCGATCCAAAAACGTCCCCCCAGCGCACCCAATTTCCAAAAGGACTCCTTGCGGCTTTAGCTTTTTCACACGAGGCAGCACTCGATTTGCTTTTTCGATTGCAGCAGACTCCTCTTCGTAGTAACTATGGCTTCTGATTCCACATCTGTAGTCTTTCTCAAAGTACTGGTCACAATAGAAACTTCTTACGGCTTCCGGCGAGGGCATGGGATCAATCGCGATCAAACTGCAGTTTGTGCATTGGATTAGACTATAACTGCAATCATCCAAAACATGTCTAACCGGAATTGTAGTGAAATTAAGTTGGTCACATAGTTGGCAAGTGTTCTTTTCCATCTCTTTTCCTAAGAGTGAGTCGGCTGGTAATGCTTTTCCTCTTCTCTTTGCTCTCCTTCTTTCTGGAGACCTTCGCCTAAGTGGTCATGTTCAAAGTCCCAAAGGATATCCCTCCCCGAAAACAATCTGAGCTTATTCTTCAAGACCCATTGAATTGGTTTCCATGGATTCTTTCTTATGGCCGGTCGGGAGGTTCCCACCATCCAGCAATTCTCCTTGCAGTCGGTCACCATTTGCCTTACTCTTGCGGCTTTGTCTCCGTTCCATATCTCGTGGAAACTGGAATTCCTTATGTTACCCATGGTTTCCCTGAGCGCATTGCAGGGATAGACGTCACCGTACGGGTCGATAAATACTATGTCCGTTCCTGCTCCGCAGGGAAGAAGCCTTTTGTCTCCCCTGACGA
>CAZPRG010000239.1:0-2728 GCA_964588675.1 uncultured Ignavibacteria bacterium | reverse complement strand
AGTCCGCAAGGACCACCAGATCCTATCCACTTCCGTCACCCGAAATATAATACGGCATTGGTATTTACGCAAATTATTCCTGCCTTTCCGAAGCCGTCCTCGCCGATCAGGGCAGGCAAATTACCCTTTGTGTTGGATGAGGGTTTATGTTATATTCTCCGCTGCCGGTAGCAATAGTCAGCCTCCTGGCAATCTGTGGGAGCGAACTCATGGCGATTCAGGTGAAAATCGGCGATTTGATCGTGGGAGAAGGGCAGCCCCTGGCTTTGATTGCCGGTCCGTGTGTGATCGAGTCGGAGGAGATAGTCTTCCGCACCTGCGAGCAGGTCAAGGAAATTTGCTCGCGTCTGGGCATTCCCTTCATATTCAAAAGCTCATATTCAAAGGGCAATCGCCTGAACGTGGACTCCTTTTCCGGCCCCGGTCTGGAAAAGGGGTTGAGGATCCTGGGCAAGGTCAGGAAGCAATTCGGCGTTCCCATCCTCACGGACATTCACAGCGTGGAGGAAGCCAAGCCGGTCTCCGAGGTGGCGGACGTTCTTCAGATTCCGGCGTTTCTCTGTCGGCAGACCGAGTTGGTCCTGGCTGCCGCCCGAACCGGAAAACCTCTCAACATAAAAAAAGGCCAATTTATGGCGCCGGAGGATATGCTGCCCATCGCCAGGAAGGCGGAATCGGTTGGGAATGAGCATGTGCTTCTGACGGAGCGGGGCAGTTTCTTCGGCTATCATAATTTAGTGGTGGACTTCCGGTCACTGAAGGTAATGCGCGATCTGGGCTATCCGGTGGTGTTCGACGCCACCCACAGCCTACAGCTTCCCGGTTCGCAGGTTAGTTGCTCCGGCGGCCAACCGGAGTTCATCTTTCCGATGGCTCGTGCGGCCGTAGCCTGCGGCTGCGATGCACTTTTTCTGGAAACTCACCCCGACATACAGAGCGCTCTGTGCGACAAAAACAGCATGCTGCCGTTAGATAGGCTTGAGGATCTCTTGGTTCAGGTTCGGGCCATTGATCAGGCTATGAGGGTCAAGAGGTAGCAGGAACCTTCCGTTTTTCGGGCTGTGCTTGAAAGGAGAAGATGCTAAGTTGGCAAGAGGAAAAGAAAAGTTACAGGAGTTGGCAAAGAAGATCAAGGTTCTGGTGCTGGATGTGGACGGAGTCCTGACCGACAACTGCATCTATTTGGACGATGCCGGAACGGAATCCAAGAAGTTCAATATCCTGGACGGTATGGGAATCTGGATGGCATTCAAAGCCGGATTGGAGGTGGCTTTGCTTTCGGGCCGTCCCTCCAAAGCCACGGAGCATCGCGCCAGGCAACTGGGGATAAAGTACGTTCATCTTGGGGGGATAGAAAAAGCGAAGGCTTACGACGAGCTAAAACAGACTCTGGGGGCTAAGGATGACCAGATCGCCTACATGGGGGACGACATTCTGGACATCCCCGTGCTCAAGCAGGTGGGTCTGCCCATCTGCGTCAAGAATGCCGATCTTAGGGCCAAGAAATATGCCAAACTGGTGACCAGGGCCGAGGGTGGAAGAGGAGCTGTGCGGGAAGCCGTGGAGTTCATCCTTAAAGCCAAGAAAAGAAGTCCATTGGAGTGGGTGCCATGATCAGAGAGAAGGCCAAAGAGGTGATCCGTAAAGAGGCGGAGGCGGTGGCCGCCCTGGAGAAGAAGATAGACGACAACTTCGTCCGGGCAGTGGAGCTGATTCTCAAATGCAATGGCCGGGTGATAGTCACCGGGATCGGAAAGTCGGGCATAATCGGCAAGAAGATCGCCGCCACCTTGACCTCCACCGGCACGGCCGCATTTTTTCTGCATCCGGCCGAAGGCATACACGGCGACTTGGGGATGGTGCAGAAAAACGACGTGGTGATCGCCATCACCAAAAGCGGGGGCACCGACGAGCTCTATCAGTTGATCCCGCTGTTCAAGAGGCTGGGCGTTCCCATTATCACCTTAACCGGCAACCCCGAGTCGACCGTAGCCGAGAAAAGCGACGTGGTCATCGACGTGTCGGTGGCGCATGAGGCTTGCGGCAACGATCTGGTTCCCACCTCCAGCACCACCGCGGCTTTGGTGATGGGAGATGCTCTGGCCATCGCGCTTCTGGACGAACGGCATTTTTCGTCGGAGGATTTCGCCCTTCTTCATCCGGGCGGGCATTTGGGCAGAAAGCTTCTGCTCAAAGTGTCGGACATAATGCACACCGGAGACGACATACCCAAGGTCTTCGAGGACACCGGCATGAAACAGGTGATCCTGGAGATGACCTCCAAGAGATTGGGAACCACCACCGTGGTCAACCAGAAGGGCGAGCTGACGGGAATCTTCACGGACGGAGATTTGAGAAGGTTGGTGGAAAGAACGGACGACATCTTTTCGTTGAAAGCGGGTAAGGTGATGACCAAAAGTCCCAAGACCATCGATGCAGACGACCTGGCGGCCAAAGCCCTGAATTTGATGGAGTCTTTTTCCATCACCTCCCTGGTGGTCACCGACCAGCGAAAGCAGCCCGTGGGCATCGTGCATCTCCACGACATCCTCAAGGCGGGAGTGGTCTGAGACCGCCTGTGCGAGGTTGACCGGCGCGCAGGCTACAAAAACCAGCCGGGTGGTGCGGGGATGTAGGTAGCCGCCCGTATGGGCGGATGTTTGGTGAAGTGTGGTTTCGCAGGCTGAAGCCTGCGGCTGCAAAACACGAAGCAGGAGTAGCGTAGGCA
>CAZPRG010000238.1:0-2789 GCA_964588675.1 uncultured Ignavibacteria bacterium | reverse complement strand
CGACCGTGACTCCGACCAGTAGAAACGATATCAAGAATCCCAATCCAAGTTCCCCAAAGACCTTCTCACCGGATATCTCCCATGCTTTTCGTCTCTCTATGAGTCTGGCATACAAGCGGTAGAGCACCAGGAAAACGATGAAACTGACCACTGCGTCCAGATTGACCATGTACGAATACAGTGGCGGCTGAAGTTTTTCCAGGACGGGAGCAATAAAGGTGTTATGTGGTATGCTGAAGGGCAGGAAGAAAAGAGGGGCAATAAGCAGTCTGACCAGTGGAAATTGCACTACCTTCCCCAGCTTACTCTTCGGGATTACCACACTGAACAGCTGTTCGCTTCTGATGTGCATGATCGAATTTTTCCCTGAGATTGGTTTCACATACTGACTGTCATCTCTACGCGGCCACTTGGCGTGAAGTTCCTGTTTTCGCCGTGGCAGTGCACTTGGAATCCAGCTGAAAACCTCTCCCCCTGTAGTCCTCATATCCACATTTGCGGAGAGACGGACAAAGAGGGTAAGGTAGGCTCGGGCATTGTTGCCTGACCGGGCTTGAGAGAGTCCCCCTGAATGCCTCATAAAACTCTTGACACCGGAGTAATCGAGCGGTAGTCTTCTGCTGAGGGAGACGGTCATCTTCCTCGCCACATGGTCCCCGGACTATGACGTCCGCGAGGAGCAAACATAGGAGGTTGAAAGATGAAGATCACTGCGCGCCTGGTTCTTGCCGTTTTGCTGGCGGTCTTACTATCCAGTTTGACCTGCAGGAAGACCGGTCCTCAAAAGGAGACTGAGCTCTGGCCGTCTATCGAGCCGTTTCAAACACGGCATCTTGAGGTTTCGGATATACACCAAGTCTATTATGAGTTGTGCGGAAATCCGCAAGGCAAGCCGGTCTTCGTGCTTCACGGCGGGCCGGGAGGCGGGTCTTCGCCATTCATGCGTCGCTTCTGCGATCCGGACAAGTTTCTCATCGTGCTGCACGATCAGCGCGGCTGCGGCAAGTCGACGCCGTTTGCGGAGCTTAAGGAGAATACCACGCAGAATCTGGTGGAGGACATCGAGAAGCTGCGAAATCACCTGAACTTGGGTCCGATCATCATCCTGGGCGGCTCGTGGGGCGCCACGCTGGGCTTGGCCTATGCCGAGGCCTATCCGGAGAACGTTGCCGGAATGGTCCTGCGGGGAGTCTTCTGCTGCACCCAGGACGAGATAGATCACTACTACCACGGCGGGGTCCGGAAATTCTTCCCCGAAACCTATGACAAGCTGCTGGCAACACTGCCCGATCCGAACCGACGTCCTTTACCTAACTACTTCCTGGAGCTGCTCGAAACCGCGGACTCGACCGAGCGCATGAGAATAAGCAATGCCTGGGTGAAGTATGAGGTAAAGATCGCCTCGCTTGAGGTGTCCGACGCGTGGCTGGACAGCGTCTTTGGAGGCGAGGCCTCGGAAGAGGGGCTTTCCATGTCTCTTCTGGAGAACTACTATATCGCCAACGGTTGTTTCATGGAGGAAGGCCAGCTGCTCCGGGACTTGGATAAGATTGCCGACATCCCCATCACTTTCGTCAACGGACGGTACGACATGATTTGCCCGCCCATCACAGCTTACCGGCTGCACCAGAGACTGGCCAAGTCGAAATTGGTGATCGCCGAGGGCGCGGGACACTGGATGGGTGACGAAGGGGTGAGGAATGCTCTGCTGGCGGCCATGCGGGAGCTTCAGTGAACCCGACGAAAGTGACCTCTCCCCCTGTCCTACGGATATTCGACGCTCCCCCTCTCCATATCTATGAAGAGGGGGACAAAGAGGGGGTGAGGTAGGTTAGCTGCTTGCCCCGCCTGAAGGCATTTGCTGAATTGACTTGACTGGCAGTAACCCCTTTCGGTATCATATGGTAAACCCGGCCCCGCCGGTGACCCAAACCCGGCAAGAAAGGAGATGACCATGAAAGAAAAAGAGGCGATTCAGACCGTGCCGTTCGAGCGAGTCGCTATTTTCATTGATGGATTGAATTTCGCCAAAGCCACCTACGATGGTTTCGGACTGAGGGTCGATTATTCAAAGCTATTGACTTATTTCTCTCAACAAGCCCTTCTGCTTAGGGCATACTATTACACAGGTGAGTGGGACGACGGCGGGATAGCGCATTACGTTCGGCTTACTACTCCCCCGGATGAGGCGGCAAAGAAGAAAGAGATGGAGGAGCAGAGGGACGCCGACAGAAAATTCTGGCGCTTTTTGGACCGAAACGGATACCGGGTTGTCCGGAAGCGGGTGAGGGTGTTTCGCGACGCGTCGGGCGATATCAAGGTCAAAGCCGATCTCGATCTGGAGCTGGCCATAGACATGCTGACACTCGCGGACAGGTGCGACAAGCAGGTGCTGGTTTCCGGCGACGGCGATTTCGTGCCCATAGTGCATGCCGTCGGTGCTCGAGGGGTGCGGGTGGTTGTGGTGTCGACGCAGGACGAAAGAGCATACAAGAATGCACATTATCGCGCGTCGGATGACCTTCTGGACTCAGCCGACGAGTTCATCAGCATTGAAAGCATTAGGGATTTCGTCGAGCGGCGTTAAAGAGGGGGATTGGCTCATTGCCCGGCCGAGGGATTTGCTAAATTGACTTGGCTGTGAGTAACTCCTCCTTGTATGATACGATAAACCCGGTCCCGCCGACAGCGGGGCCGGGCCACCCACCGCGTTTTTTCGCCTGGAAGAAAAGTTCACGTTTTGTCTGGAGCTGGAGAGTACTTTCTCAACGGGAAAACGCCACCTCACG
>CAZPRG010000237.1:0-2898 GCA_964588675.1 uncultured Ignavibacteria bacterium | reverse complement strand
TGACGTCGTAGAAGGTGTTGGTCTTATAAGTGATGGCGCTGAAGTAGTAGGCCAGCTTCTCTCCCAGAAATTTGATTCCCAGGGCCGGGAGGAACTTGGTGGTGAAGAAGGGGTCCGGCCCGTTTAAGCTGAGCTCCAACCGGTCGCTGTTTCGGGAGTATGTGTTTAACTGAGGGCTGCCCATATCGTCCGTGATGAACTCCACCAGACCGGAGGTGGTCTTGCTGGAACCCTCCTTGGTGACCAGATTGATCACAGCCGACTGTACATTGCCGTATTCGGCGTCGAATCCTCCCTTCATCACGGAGATCTCCTCGATGTTGGAGGAGGCCACGTCCATGCCCCCGGAGACCCTTCCCAGACCTCCCAACAGGTCTCTGGTCTCCACGCCGTCGACGATGTATAGGGCCTCGCCCGCTCTTCCGCCCCGGATGTGAAGCTCGTTGCCCTTGGTCACGAACCCCACCTGGGTGGCCAGTATCTGGGAAATCTCTTTGACCGGCATGTTCTTGATGTCGTCGGTGGAGATGGTCCTGACGTTGGCGGTGACGCCCTTGTCGATCAGTTCCCTTTTTCCCTTGACCACCACTCCCTCCACCTCCACGGCGGACGCCTTGAGCCTGAAGTTGACCTCGCTGGTGCGGTCGGAACTGACCTGCACGCCTTCAACCGTCACCGAGATGTAGCCGATCAGGGAGGCGGTCACCGAATAGGTTTCGGGAGGAATGTTGATGATGTAATAGGAACCGTCGGGACCGGCCATATTGCCCATGGTGGTCCCTTCAATCCGTATCGAGGCACCGGGAAGCTCCTGGCCGGTTTCGGCGTCGGTCACCTTTCCCGATATCTTTCCGGTTACGCCCGCGAAAGCAGGAGTGCTGAAAGCCACCAAAAGCGCCAGCCCCAAAACACAGATACCCAGCTTCTGCCAAAAGTGCAGCATGCGATTCACTCCTTTCTTCCTTTTTTCCTTCCACTCTCAACTGGTATTCACACGGAGAGGTCAATCCCAGCCTTCTGCCGTGCAGCCCAACGTAGTCAGATAATAACGCAACTCCACCTGGCCTTGTCAAGAATTTTTTTTGCCCGGAACTTGAGACTTGGAGCCCGGATCACCTCCTGAAGACTTTGCTTTGCGGTGATGTGAACTGACGATTCGCTCTCTTCCGCCTAGACTCCACCCCACCACATCCTCCATTCCACAAACAGAATCCGGTCCTGAATTCACCGGGTCGAAACTACAACACGACCTAAGCCAGACCAACAAAATTCATACCGAAAACCAGAGCCCCAGGGCTTTTTCCACGCTCCCCCATTCACTGGACTGTCAACGAGTTAGACACGACTCGATCAAGATCAGGATTCCGGTTGATTTCCTCGCGGGCAGCATTTCGCAGAAACCTGCGACGGAGATGACCGCTTCATCCTCTATTGCACTGGGAGTTAGGGTATTAGCAGATTCGCAAGAATAGGCGAATCCGTCCTTTTTAAGACGGGATGTCTCGACCGGAGCTGCGGATTGATCGACCAAGGTGCGCTGGTCTCAACGGCACAGGTTCCACCGATCCGATGCGTATTTCTCTCGGCTCAAAGCCCGCGCCGCCTGGATTTCGCTTTGCCGGAGGGACGATTCCTGCAGTCGGCAATCAAAGCACCGCTCGAAGCCCTGCTTCATGGCCCGAGCCATGTCCTCGGTCGAGACTGCCCTTCCCAACACCGCCCCCAGGTGCGTCGACTTCTCTGAGAGACTTTGCTGAATCTGCCAAGTGAGGTCCTCCTCCGGAAGGAGCGCCGCCAATCCGTGGTCGCTTTCCCCGGTGGGAATGGAGCCGTGTTGAATGAAGCTGTGCGTCACCTGCCCCCCGCGACGCACGGAAAATCTTCGCTGGGCGCTGCCCACCAGCTTTTTCCCCTCCACGGTGAGTTCATACCTGGAGTTGCTGAGAAAGCAGGGGGTGCACCCGACGGCGGGGGGGGGAATCATTCTGGTTTCCGCCGATGGCCTGACCCAATCCGCTTCCACTCCCAGGATCCGCAAGGACTCCAGCAGGGCCAAACTCAGCCTCCGGTATGTCTCCCCCACGTTGTCCCCCAGCTCGGGAAAATGGGAGGAGGAAGCACAGACGCTGTAGGTGATCTCCTCATGGTGTAACACCGCCCGGCCTCCGGTGATTCGTCTGACCAAGTCCACACCCTGACGCCGGCACTCTCGAACGTCCACCGCCTTCAGCGCGCACTGGGAATACCCGATGGACACGGCCGGCGGATTCCATCGGTACAGGCGCACGACGGGAGAGGAGATATCCTGCCGGCAGGAGAAAAGCAGCGCCTCGTCCAGGGCCATGTTTAAGTAACCGTCGTTTGCCCCGGAGAGGATCATGCGCCAGGTATTCATGATCTGGGATTGTAGGAAAGAAAAGTCTTAATTGCGATTCTTCAGGTCCTGCAGGATGGCCTCCATGTTCTCCAGGGCCATCCGGGCGGCTCTCTGCTCCGCCTCTTTCTTGTTCCTGCCCGCCCCCTGGCCCACGCTTCTTCCTTTGACCGATACCGCGATGGTGAACCTCTTATGATGATCCGGTCCTCTCTCCTCCAGCACGTCGTATCGCGGCAGCCCCAGACCCAGGGCCTGCATGTACTCCAGAAGCTCCCCTTTGTAATTGTAAAGGGTCTGGTCGGCGGTGATTTCCACGTGTTTTTTGAGTATCTGGCTCTCGATCATGGCCTGGGCCGGAGCCAGCCCGCCGTCCAGGAAAATGGCGCCAATGACCGCCTCTAATGCATCCGAGACGATGGAATCCCTATCCCGGCCTCCGGATCTCTCCTCGTCCTCGCTTAAGTTAAGGAAGCTGCCCAGCGAAATGCGCTTGGCCATGCGGCTTAAGTTGGCCTCGCTGA
>CAZPRG010000236.1:0-3052 GCA_964588675.1 uncultured Ignavibacteria bacterium | reverse complement strand
TGATCATCCGGGACGACATCGTGGACACGGCCGGAACTTTGACCCAGGGGGCGAATTTCCTGGTTAAACTGGGAGCCAAGGAGATCTACGCCTGCCTCACCCACGCGGTGCTGTCCGGAAGGTCGCTGGAGCTGATAGATAATTCGCCCATCAGCAAAGTGGTGATTTCGGACACCATAGACACCCAGCGCAAGAAACTGTCACACAAGTTCGAGATCGCTTCCGTAGCCAAGATATTCGGCGAGGCCATAAAGCGCATTCACATGGCTGAATCGGTAAGTTCCCTTTTTGAATATTGACGCAGCAAGGAGTGCCGTCCTATGAAAGAGGTGACCCTGAAGGTCAGACCGCGCGAGAAGAGGGGAAAAGAACAAGCCAAGAAGCTGAGGAGAAGCGGCATCATACCAGCGGTGGTATACGGGCAGCAAACCGCTTCCCTGCCCCTGGAGGTCGAGAGCAAAGCATTTCATGCCCTCTTAAGACAGGGGTTGGGAGAAAACGTGCTGGTCACCCTGACCACGGAGGATCAAAAGGAAAAGGACCGCAAGGTGCTGATCCGGGAGGTTCAGAGGGATCCGGTGGGAGGAGATATCGTGCACATCGATTTCCACGAGATTTCCCTGACCAAGAAGCTGGCCATCCAGGTTCCCATACACCTGGTGGGCATCCCGGTGGGAGTCACCACCGGCGGAATCCTCCAGCACGCCCTCAGGGAGTTGGAGGTCCAATGCCTGCCCACCGCCATTCCGGAGAAGATCGATGTGGACGTTACCAGCCTGGACATCGGTGACTCCATCCACGTGGCCGATCTGAAGCTGGAGGGGATAGACCTGCTTTCCGATCCCCATAGCTCCATAGTCAGCGTGGTTCCCCCCACGGTCTTCAAGGAGCCGGAGGTTGCTCCGGTGGCCGAGGCAGAGCCGGAAGTGATCGGCGAGAAGGAGGAGGGAGAGGAGAAGGAGGAAAAGGAGGAGGGCAAAGAGAAGGCAAAGGAGGAGCCCAAGGCCGAGAAGAAGGCGGCTGAAGGTCCCAAAGACGAGAAGAAGAAAGAAGGAAAGTGAAGCGGATCTTCTTCCTTCAGGCCGTGCCCGGATCTCCGGACGACGGTCCGGGGCGGGCGTTGGCAGCCGTCATCACGGGTGGCTGAACCCAGTCGCGGAAAGAACGAAGATGAGAAACAAATGGATATTCCTCCTGGTGGTGTTGATCTTCTTTGGCTGTTACAGCCAGAAGAACATGACCGAGGAAAGGGCCAAACAGAGGGTCACTCAATTCGTCCGGCTGCTTCTCACCGAGCAGTGGGATAAGGCGGATACTTACATCAGCCGGAGTCTGGCCGACAGCGAAAACAAAGAGGTGTTGTACGGCAACTTCGACAACCCGGAGCTCAAGGACACCTCCGTGGTGGCCATAGAGGTCGAGCAGATCTATATACCAGAAAACGATCCCCAGCATCGGGCGCTGGCATCCGTGTCCATTCGCAATACCAAGACCAACTACGCCAAGATGGCCTCCATGCCCATGCGGTACGAGAGAGGGGACTGGTACGTAGGAAAATGAAGGGCGTCATACTGGCAGGCGGATTGGGCAAGAGGCTTTATCCTCTGACCAAGATCACCAACAAGCACCTCTTGCCGGTCCACAACGAACCCATGATCTACTATCCCCTGCGCGCGTTGTTGAACGCGGGGATCAGCGACATTCTGATTGTCACCGGTGGCAGCCACGCCGGGGATTTCCTAAGGCTTCTGGGCAACGGCAAGGAATTCGGCCTTAAGCACTTGAACTACACCTATCAGGAAGGCGAGGGGGGAATCGCGGACGCCTTGAGCTTGGCCGAGCACTTCTCCGACTATGAAAAGATGGTGGTCATCCTGGGGGACAACATCATCGAGGGCAACATAGCCCGGGCGGCCAATGAATTCCGCAAGCAGAAGGAGGGCGCCAAGATTCTGCTCAAGGAGGTGCCCGATCCCCAGAGATTCGGCGTGCCGGAGATAGTCGACGAAAAGATCGTGCACATAGAAGAGAAACCCATGGTTCCCAAGTCGCAGTACGCGGTGATCGGCATCTACATGTACGATGGCAGGGTTTTCGACATCATCAGGACCCTCAAGCCATCCAATCGGGGGGAGCTGGAGATAACCGACGTGAGCAACGCTTACGTCCAGCAAGGCACGATGACCTACGATTTCCTGGAGGGGTGGTGGTCGGACGCGGGCACGTTCGAGTCCCTGCATCGCACCAGCAATCTGGTGGCCCAGGGCGGCGCCAACAAGAAGAACCTGTAAACGCGTACCTGCCCACGTAGAAGATACCTGCGGGAGCTTAAGACATGATCGACGGTGTACAGACAAAGAAGCTTAAGGTGATTCCCGACGAGCGCGGCCGTCTGATGGAGATACTCAGATCCGATGACCAGCTTTACTCCAAGTTCGGACAGGTATACATGACCACCGCTTACCCCGGCGTGGTCAAAGGATGGCATTATCACAAGAAACAGACCGACCATTTTGCCGTGGTCAAGGGAATGATCAAGCTGGTGCTTTACGACGGCCGGGATGATTCCCCCACCCAGGGGGAGGTAAACCAATTCTTCCTGGGAGAGCACAATCCGTTGTTGGTCAAGATTCCCGCTTCGGTCCTTCACGGATTCAAGTGTATGAGTGAGGAAGAAGCCATCTGCATCAACATTCCCACCGAGCTTTTCGACTACGACAAACCGGACGAGTTCCGCGTTCATCCCCACGACAACGACATCCCCTACGACTGGGACAGGGAGGACGGATAGGTGAAGCTTCTGGTCACCGGGGGGGCGGGCTTCATCGGATCCAACTTCGTCAGATACATCCTCTCCAAGCATCCGAATTATCGAATCGTCAATCAGGACAAGCTCACTTACGCCGGGAACTTGGACAATCTGTCTGAGGTCGAGAATCACTCCAACTATCGATTCATAAAAGGGGACATCTGCGACGCTGAGTTGGTTGATAGAACGGTAGAGGACGGCGTGGATGCCGTGGTTCACTTCGCCGCCGAAAGTCACGTTGAC
>CAZPRG010000235.1:0-3098 GCA_964588675.1 uncultured Ignavibacteria bacterium | reverse complement strand
ACGCCCAGGTTAACCTTCAATGCGGAGAGCCTGGATTTATCCTGAACCTTGTTCTGAATCTCCAGACATCTGTCGAAATGACCGATGGCTTCTTGGTATTTGCCCTGGCTGTAAGCCACCCAGCCTAAGTTGTTATAGCTTTTTTCCAGAAGGGGAAGATGCTCTCGCTTGCGGGCCAGCCGGATGGCCTTCTGCGACCAGGCGGTGCACTCGGAATATTCGCCCTTCATCGCATGGGTCAGTCCCAACAGGTTGCAGAGGGTGATGTACTCGGTGCGTTCCCCATGCGATGATCTGCGCTTCAGTTGCTTCATGGCCTTCCGATAGAAGGCCACGGCCTGGGAGTAATCGCCGATGGAATGGTACACATAGCCCATCTTGCGGTACAGCCCGGCCCTTTCGAGGTCGTCCAGCAGCTTCTTCTGATCTCCCAGCCGCAGAACCTCCAGATAGGATTGAATGGCGGAATCGGCCTGGCCTATTCTCCCCCGCACTTCACCCAGGCACTGGTGAAGTCTGATCTGCCGGGAGTGTTTCTCTTTGGACGAAGGAAGCTCATTTAGAATCGCCTGTGCTTGCAGATAGTATTGCTCGGCCTTGCCCTCGGAGTATTGCTCCTGCATCTTGCGGCCGGCCTGAACCAGATACTCCAGGCTTTTTTTGATCGAGTTCCGGTCCTTCCTCCCTCGGCTATAATGATAGGCCAAAGCCTCCGCTATCTGCGACCGCTGGGTCTTGTCTCTGCTCTTCTCCAACATTGCGGCCAGCCGGGTATGGTTTTCTTCCCGGAACCGTGGGTCGAGACTCTGATACACGTAATGCCTCACTATGTCGTGCGTGAAACGGTAATCTTGGTGCGGCTCCTGCCGCTCTGCCTTGATGAGAAGCCCCCGGTCCACCAGATCGCCGACCATCCTGCTCAACCGAGCGGCAGGAAGGTCGGACAGGCTCTGCAAGCTCGAAAGGCCGAACTTTTCTCCGGCCACCGCTGCAATCGAGAGCAGGTCTCGAGATGAGTCACCCAGGCTCTTGAGTCTGCGGTCGATCACGCTCTGAAGCGTAGGGGGCTCCACCATCCTCTCCTTGTATTCCGGTTTGATCTCCCAGAGGGATTCGATCTCATCAAAAAAGAATGCGCCATGCTCCGTTCCCGCCCTCAAGGTTTCACTCACGAAAAGAGGATTGCCCGCGGAGTAGTCCAAAAACCACTGCAGGGAATCTTGCCCGAGTCTCTGATCGAAGAAGGCCTCCACCAGAGACCGCACTTCATCGGCGTTCAGACTGGAGAGCCTGACCCTTCGCACCAGCCTCTGGTCCTCCAGGCTGGCCACCCAGGCCTCAGCACCGGAGCTGGCCTCCACCCCACGACTGGTGGCCACCACCAGGATGGGCGATTTCCTGAAATTGGTGACCAAGTACCTTAGAAGCTCCAGAGTGTCGGGCTCCAGCCAGTGCAGGTCCTCGATATCCAGAACCAAAGGATAGCGGTGAGAGAGCTTGGTGAAGAAGAGCAGAAACATGTCATAGAATCTCTGCCTCTCCTCCCGGGGAGACATGGAAGGAGTCCTTATGCGGGAGATATCGAAGGGGATGTATTCGTCCAACTCCGGGACGATCTTCTCCATCAAGGCCACGGTCAGATTGTCCAGCAGGGGGGCCAGTTGTCTGGTGTCATAATTGATGGAGGAGAAAAAATCCCTCAGCATCTCGGAGAAGAGCCGGTAAGGGGAAATCTCCTTTTGATATCCCTGCCCTCGTATCACCATCGCTCCCCGGGACTTCACCTGAGCCAGGAATTTCTCCACCAGCCTGGTTTTTCCGATGCCGGTTTCCCCTTCGATCAAAACGAAGCCACCCCGGTTCTGCAGAATCAAGTCAAAGGAGCTCATCAGAAACTCAAGCTCGTTCTGCCTTCCCACGAAAGGCTGGTTGTGGCCTTTGGGAGAATCCATGTGCATCACCTGTCGGTTTTTCTGGTCGGTGGCGCCTTTTTGTCTTTCCCTTCTATTAAGTAAAAATATATGATGGAAAAATCAACACAATTCTTGGTCATTAGATTAGAGCATCAAGCCTCTCTCAAGGTTTGGACGAAATCGGGCAGAGATTCCGCAACCCGTGCGCAGCAATGCGCGTCTCGTGTCCGTCCTGCTGCAGCACTCCGCTTCTGGAACTGGGAAGAGTATCATTTTGCTTGACATTGCGGGTTTACCGGGTTTCTTGAGCCGATGAGAGAGCTTGTCCTTCCGACATGCGGATGGTTCATATGAGCGTGGTGACCAAATCGTTTTCGGTGAAAACAAAAGGGGACACCGACATCTTGGACATCACCCAGCAGGTCAACCAGTCACTTCTCGAGTCGGGGCTTTCCACCGGAACCCTGACGGTATTCACTCCCGGATCGACCGCGGGCATCACCACCACCGAATACGAGCCCGGGTTGCTGAAGGACCTGCCGGAGTTCTTCGATAGGATAATCCCTAAGGGGAAGGACTATCACCACGACCTCACCTGGGGAGACGGGAACGGATACTCCCATGTTAGGGCCGCGTTGGTCAAGTCGTTTTTCACCGTTCCCTTTGTCAACGGAGAGATGATCCTCGGAACCTGGCAACAGATCATCCTGATAGACTTCGACAACCGCAAAAGGCAAAGGCAAGTAGTGGTGCAGATGATGGGGGAGTAGGACGGATCGATTCCTCGTCGGCGGACGGTTCTTCACTCAGACCTTCGTCAACGAAACAGGAGAGATATGTCGCTCTACGAAAAACTGAATTTCAAGACGCTGGAATGGGTAGAGGATCACTTAAGGATACTGGACCAGACGCGCCTTCCGGATGAGGTGGCTTATGTGGATTGCCGAACTCTGGATGAGGTAGCGGCTGCCATAACCGATCTGAGGGTGAGGGGCGCTCCGGCAATCGGGGTGGCTGCGGGGTTTGGGGTGGTGGTGGGCTCGCGGGAGGGCCGGCCCAAGACCCCGCAGGAATACGCGGTGCGATTGGACCAGGTGATTTCCGTCCTGAGCAGGACCCGTCCCACGGCCGTGAATCTCTTCTGGGCCTTGGAGCGCATGAGGAGTGCATCACAGAAGCACAGTG
>CAZPRG010000234.1:0-3101 GCA_964588675.1 uncultured Ignavibacteria bacterium | reverse complement strand
GACTTTTCTTCCTTGGTCGGTGCATCGGCCTTCTTGGCCTCCGCCTTCTTGGTCGGTTTCTCGGAACCTGTAGTCATGATGCTTAAACCTCCGTATCCGCGTTGTTCTGTACGTTCTTTCCTCGGGCCTTCCCCGCCTGGCCGGACGAAACGAAGCGGGAGACCTCGTTTAGAAGCGCCGCCGTGGCCCAGCGGGAAGCATTGACCCCTATCTTTTCGTTACTGCTCCCGTATGTTCAGACAACCAGGACGTTCTTTCATTCGCCCCATATCGCAACCTCCGTCGAAGGTGCGCCCAGACGCCTCTTCATGCGGCCTGGGATCTGTTCTCCCTTATGGCGTCGATGGTGCACACGAACTCCCTTAAGACTCCGTCCAGAGTGCCCACCAGGTTGACCAGAGGCGAGTTCAGGCTGGAAACCAACTGGGCCAGCAGAACCTCTCTTCCTGGGAGGCCGGCCAGAGTCTTAAGATGGCTCTGGTCGAATACCCTTCCCTCCATCCAAATCATCTTCACCTTGGGTCGCTCCAGTTTCCGGAAAAGCTCGTATAATGCCTTGGCCGGAGCCAGGGGATCCTCATAGGAGAACACCAAACCCGTAGGCCCTCTGAGCGAGTCCAGTATTCCCTCAAACCCGCTTTGCTGGGCGGCCTTACGAATCAAGCTGTTCTTGGTGATCTTGTACTCGGCTTTCTTTTCCTTGAGATCCCTTCTGAGCCTGGAGATCTCTTCCACGTTCAATCCCCTGAAATCGGTAAGGAAGAGGCTCTTGGTCAGCGAGAGCTTCTCCTGGAGCCGGGCTACCATTTCTTCTTTTTCGGTTTTGAGCATACCTTCTTTCCTTTAGATCTGATGCTGCCGTTTCAAGCCCGACGAATGCGGCTTCCCAACTGACCGGATGATGTCCTTTCCGACCGCTGCCGGACCGCGACTCATTGCTTCAGCGCGGCCATCACCGCCGCGGTGTCTAGGGTTACGCCCGGACCCATGGTGCTGGTAATGGTGGCGCTTTTCAGGTAGGTGCCTTTGACGGCGGAGGGTTTGGCTCTCATAATCACGTCCAGAAAGGCCTTGGCGTTTCCGGCCAGCTGCTCCTCGGTGAAAGACATCTTGCCGATGGACACGCCGATATTGCCTCCCCGGTCCACCCGGAACTCTATCTTGCCCGTTTTGAGTTCCTTAACCGCTTTGCCCACGTCCAAGGTCACGGTGCCCGATTTGGGATTGGGCATCATCCTCTTGGTGCCCAGGATCTTCCCCAGTCTACCCACCTGCCCCATCACGTCGGGGGTGGCCACCACCACGTCCACGTCCAGCCAGCCCTTCTGTATCTTCTCGATGTACTCGTCCAGCCCCACGAAATCCGCCCCGGCCTCCTGGGCCTCTTTTTCCTTCTCCCCTTTGGTGAGAACCAGAACCTTCACTTTTCTTCCCGTGCCGTTGGGAAGCAGAGCGGTCCCGCGCACCATCTGGTCGGCGTGCTTGGGATCCACGCCCAGTCTCAGGGACATCTCCACGGTTTCGTCGAACTTGGCGTAGACGCACTGCTTGAGCTTCTTGATGGCCTCCTCCAGGCCGTATGCCTTTCCCCTCTCCACCTTCTCCTTCGCCTGTCTGTAGTTCTTTCCTCTTTTCATATGCTAATGTCCGCTCCATCGATTCTGGATTGGTTCAGTCCACCACCTGTATTCCCATGCTGCGTGCCGTTCCCTCCACCAGCCTCATGGCCGACTCGATGGTGGAGGCGTTCAGATCCTTCATCTTGGTCTGGGCGATCTCCTTGACCTGCGCTCTGTTCACCTGGCCCACCTTGGTGCGGTTGGGTTCCCCGGAGCCCTTTTCCACGCCCGCCGCCTTCTTCAGAAGCACGGATGCGGGCGGGCTTTTGGTGATGAACGAAAACGTCTTGTCCGCATAAATGCTGATGACCACCGGAATGATGAGACCGGTCTGCTTCTGGGTCTTGGAGTTGAACTGCTTGCAGAAATCCATCATGTTCACCCCGTATTGACCCAGAGCAGGCCCCACCGGGGGAGCCGGGGTGGCATTCCCCGCGGGAATCTGAAGCTTGACCGTTCCGACTATCTTTTTTGCCACTCTGCACCTGTCTTTCGTTGTCTCCGACCGGCGTCAATTTCGTCCACCGTTACGCGGGTTTGCCGACGGCGACGACATGACGTCCGACCGCATCCTTCTGATCTTTCGTCTCTATCCTCTTTTCCTTTGTACCTCGAGCCGAAGCTTCGACTCCCTCATACACCCCAAACACCCGGCGGCAGCCGCGGACCGACTTGCCTACACCGTCTGAACCTGAAGGAAGTCCAACTCCACCGGAGTAGGTCGCCCGAAGATGCTCACCATCACTTTGAGCTTCTTTCTCTCCTGGTCCACCTCGCTTACGAAGCCGGAGAAATCCGTGAACGGACCGTCGATCACCTTCACCTGGTCTCCGGTCTTGAACGGCACCTCCTCGTAGTCTCTGGTTCTTCCCCGCTCCACCTGCTTTAGCAGCCTCTCCACCTCGTCCGGTTTGAGGGGAACGGGTTTACCCTGGGCGCCCACAAAGCTGGTCACGCCGGGCGTGCTGGTCACCAGATGCATGGTCTCCTTGGTCAAAACCATCTCCACCAGGATGTAGCTGGGGAGGAACTTCTTGACCGTGGTGGATCTCTTGCCCTGTTTCATCTCCACCACCGTCTCCGTGGGAACCAGCACCCTTCCCATGGTATCTTCCAGACCCTGCGTGGCTATGGCGTTCTCCAGGTATCTCTTCGCCTTTTGCTCATGACCGGAGTAGGTATGAGCCACGAACCATTTTTTCTCCATCTATCCTTGTGTCGTCCCTCCTCCCCTGGAAAGGAAGCCAGCCTACCCCAACAGAATGTTCGCCAAATTGGAGAGCACCATGTCCACCAAGCCGATGAATATGGCCAGCACGATGGAAACCACGATCACGATGATGGTGGAGTATATCAGCTCTTCTCTGGTGGTCCAGGTTACTTTGGTAAGCTCGAGTCTCACCTCTTTCAGAAACTGCTTTATCTTCTCGAACATGGCCGGAACGTATCCTTCCAAGCAGGTCTGGAGGGACTCGAACCCCC
>CAZPRG010000233.1:0-3169 GCA_964588675.1 uncultured Ignavibacteria bacterium | reverse complement strand
TGGTGGGTGAGATCCTGTCCGAGGGGGGACTGGACCCCACCATCGTGGTAGGAGGTAGGGTGGTGAACCTGGGAACCCATGCTCGCCTGGGAAACGGGCAGTTCATGGTCACGGAGGCGGACGAGTATGACCGGTCCTTCCTCAGGTTGACGCCCACCATCGCAGTGGTAACCAACCTGGAACCCGAGCATCTGGATTATTACCGGGATTTCACGGAGATCAAGTCAGCTTTTCTGGAATTCGTGAGCAAGGTCCCCTTTTACGGACGAGTCATTCTGTGCTGGGATGAGAAGAACTTGAGGGAGTTGATATCGGAAATCGAAAGGCCCCTTACCACGTATGGCCTTTCCCCCCAGGCCGACCTCACCGCCGATTCGGTTCGCTTTGCGGAGAATCATAGCACGTTTGAAGTATCCATCAAGGGGAAGAGAGTGGGTCAGGTCAGGCTGGAGGTGCCGGGAGAACATAATGTGAAGAATTCTCTGGCAGCCGTGGGGGTGGCTCTGGAGTTGGACATTCCCTGGGAGAAGATAAGAGCCGGGCTGGAGAGGTTCAAAGGAGTGCACCGGAGATTCGAGATCAAGGGCCAAGCCAAAGGGGTGATGGTAGTTGATGACTATGCTCATCATCCCACCGAGATAGAGGCGACATTGAAAGGCGCCAAGGCAGGCTGGAAGCGAAGGATCGTGGCGGTATTTCAACCGCACCTATATTCCCGCACCAGGGACTTCCACCGGGAGTTCGGCCGGGTGCTTCTGGAGTCGGACGTGCTGGTGGTCATGGACGTGTATCCGGCGCGGGAGGATCCCATAACCGGTGTGACCGGCGAGCTGGTGTGGCAGGCGGCCAAGAGGCTGGGACATAAAAGCGCCTTTTACGTTCCTCGCGCGGAGGACGCCGCTTCCCTGCTGGCCAAGATGGTCCGGCCCGACGACATGGTCATTACCTTAGGTGCCGGTGACGTGCACAAGGTGGGCACCGAGCTTCTTAAGATGCTGGAAGGTTGACCAGATGAAGATCGACCGCATTTTCATTCTATTGTCTGTGCTTATACTATTGGCTGGAGGCACCTATATCTATGCCTGCCAGTCTCCGAACTTCAACGTAACCGAACTGGTTGTTCGCGGAAACCACAAAATCTCCCAGAGCGAGATAAAAGGCCGAATGGAGCCTTTTTTGAATAAGAACATACTGGGCCTCAATCTACGAAGAATCGAGGAGATGCTCAAGTCGGAGCCCAGGCTGCAGGAGGTTCAGATCAAAAGAAGGCTGCCCGGATCGCTTCTTGTTCAAGTCAAGGAGAAAAGGCCGGTGCTGTGGATCGCCCTTCCGGCTGAACTGCCGGAGATCGGGGAATCCGGACTCTGTGGACTCTCGCTGGATCAGGAGATGATACCTCTGGATAGGGATGACCTCTCCCGGGATCTTCCCGTGGTCACCGGGATGGCGGCAGCCCCAGATAATTCGGTGTCATCCCGGATACCGCAGCCCTATCAGAAATGGGACGACCCTCGCATTCAGAGGGCCGTGGGACTCTACCGGATTTTGACCGAGATCGATCCTGCTGCCTCGACGCTGCTGTCCGAAATCAACCTGACCGAGCCTTCCAGCCCGGTGCTGTATCTCTTGCCCGGCATCAAGGTCTTAATGGGTGAGAACGACTTTGAGAGAAAGTGGAAAAGAGTGCGGGGTATTCTCGGCGCGGAAAAGGAAATCGCATCGTTTTCCTGTGTGGACCTCAGATTCAACCATCAGGTGTTGTTGACCAAAGCCCCCTCCAGCAAGCCGAGTGGGGGCACCGGGAAGCGGGCTGAAACTCTTGAAAAGGAATGAGAGGCGACCATGGCGGATGAAAGCAGGATAGTGGGTTTGGACATCGGAACCACCAAGATTGCCGCTCTCATCGCGGAAGCCGACGAATCCGGGCAGCTTACGGTTATCGGAATCGGAACCAGTCCGTCCGAAGGGCTGAAAAAAGGTGTGGTGATAAACCTGGAGAAGACGGTGGAATCCATCGCCTCGGCGGTGGAGGACGCCGAGATGATGGCCGGCGTAAAGGTGGACTCGGTCTATGCCGGCATCGCCGGTGACCATATCCGCAGTATAAACAGCCGGGGGGTTCTGGCGGTGGCCCGTTCCGATCATGAGATCACGGCAGCCGACGTGGAGAAGGTGGTGGAAGCCGCCAAGACCGTGGCCCTGCCCATGGATCGGGAGATCATACACGTCCTGCCCCAGGAATTCACCGTGGACGATCAGTCGGGCATAAAAGACCCCGTGGGAATGGTGGGGGTCAGGCTGGAAACCGAGGTGCACATAGTGACCGGTGCGGTCACCTCCGCCCAGAACATCTACCGCAGCGTGAAAAAGGCCGGATTGGAGGTGTGGGACCTGGTGCTTCAGCCGCTGGCCTCCAGCTATGCGCTTTTGACTCCGGACGAGGAGGAGCTGGGTGTGGCTCTGGTGGATCTGGGAGGAGGGACCACCGATTTCGCCATATTCTATGACGGCTCCATCCGGCACACCGGCGTGGTGGGCCTGGGCGGGAAAAACGTCACCAACGACATAGCCATCGGTCTGCGCACTCCGGTGGATCGGGCGGAGGAGATCAAAAAGCTCTATGGCTGCGCCATGTCCGGGCTGGTGGATTCGGACGAGACCATCCAGGTGCCGGGGGTGGGAGGAAGAGATCCCAAGGAGATATCCCGCAACGTGCTGGCATCCATTATCGAGCCTCGGGTGGAGGAGATACTGAACCTGGTTCTGCAGGAGATGAAAAAGAGCCAGTACTTCGAGTCCCTGGCCGCAGGTCTGGTCTTGACCGGCGGCGGCTCTCTGATGCAGGGAATTGTGGAGCTGGCGGAGAAGATATTCGACGTTCCGGTCAGAACCGGAAAGCCCACCGGAATCAGCGGCCTGGAGCAGACCCTCTCCAGCCCCATCTATTCCACCGGAGTGGGACTGCTTCTCTACGGGTATGAGCGAACCAAGGAAGGTAAATCCGGCGGTCGTCTGAAAGGCAAAAGTCTGTTTAGAAAGATGAAAAGCATATTGACCCAGTACATGTAATAATCCAACCAGAGGGAGGGAACCCTTATGTTCTTCGAGCTCGACGCCAATTGCGAGAATTACGCCCGCATGAAGGTCGTGGGCGTGGGCGGGGCGGGTG
>CAZPRG010000232.1:0-3225 GCA_964588675.1 uncultured Ignavibacteria bacterium | reverse complement strand
CTTGTAGCCTGTAGGTCCGAAATCCTCCCCGTCGGGGGAGGTTTCGGACACCTGAAGAGTCGGATAGTCCCCGATACGGGGGACATATCCGACCTGCGAACTTCTGTACGTGTCGGGTCGGGGGACGAGACGGAACAAACAAAGGAGAATGCTTGGTGGAGGATTTGCGGCTACTGCTGCAGCTTTATGTTGTATTTCCGCATCAAGGCCTGGAAGTTCGGCCTCTGCATGCCCACGGCCTCGGCCGATCTGGTCACATTCCAGTTGTTCCGGGTCAGGGCATCCAGGATGAATGATTTCTCTATGCTCTCCACGGACGATTCCCGCAGTCTCTTTTTGGCCTCTTTTAGCTCCTCGGCGTTCCTGGGAATGGGCATGTCCGGATGCGCCGCTTCATCCGCCACCGCGAAGGGAAGATGTTCGGTGTTGACGGTGTTGCCTTCGGCCATGACGATGGCCCGCTCGATTACATTCTCCAGTTGCCGAACGTTTCCCGGCCAGCCGTAGGCCACGAGTTTGTTCATGGCGTCCACGGAGATGCTCTCTATGTCCTTTTTCATCTCCTTGGCATATTTCTTCAAGAAAAAGTACGCCAGAAGCGGGATGTCGTCTTTTCTTTCCTTCAAAGGAGGCACGGTGATGGTCACCACGTTCAGCCGGTAGAAGAGATCCTCCCGGAAACTTCCCACCTTTACCAGCTGATCCAGGTCCTTGTTGGTGGCCACGATGAACCTCACGTCCACCTTCTTGGGCGTCACTCCGCCCACCGGGGTGAACTCCCTTTCCTGCATCACCCTTAGGAGTTTGGACTGGAAGTTGGAGTTGGTGTCGCCGATTTCATCCAGGAAGATCGACCCGCCGTCCGCCACCTCGAATAACCCCAGCTTGGTCACCACGGCGCCGGTGAACGATCCCTTCACGTGCCCGAAAAGCTCGGACTCCAGAAGCTCCTGGGCCAGAACCCCGCAGTCCACCGGGACGAACGGCTTTTGCTTGCGGCCGCTGTTGAAATGGATGGCCCGGGCGATCAGCTCCTTGCCGGTGCCGCTTTCCCCCCGGATCAGAACGGTGCTGTCGGTGGGAGCCACTTTCCGGATGAGCTTGTATACCTCCTGCATCCTGGGGCTGGAGCCGATGATGTTCTCGAACCCGTACTTGGCCTCCAGCTCCTTGCGCAGGTAGATATTCTCAACCACCAGGCTTTTTTTTTCCATGGCCCTTTGCACCACGATGGAAACCTCGTCGGGGGTGAAGGGCTTGGGAATGTAATCGAAGGCGCCCAGTTTCATGGCTTCGACAGCAGACTGCACCGTGGAATATCCGGTGATCATGATCACCAGAACGTCCGGGTATTCCTTCTTGATCCGGTCCAGCACCTGCATGCCGTCCATTTCCGGCATCTTGATGTCGGTGATCACGATGTCGACCGGCTCCTTGGCCAGAACTTCGAAAGCCTCCTGGCCAGAGGAGACGGTGAAAACCTGGTGGCTCTCACCCTCCAATATCCGGCGGCAGCTTTTGAGCACGATCTGCTCATCGTCGATCACCAGAATCTTGCCTTTGGCCATAATGTTCGTCCCTTGGTCGGCGACCTGCTAAGCTTTGGTGGGAATGGGCAGCTTGACGGTGAAGGTGGTTCCCTGGTCCACCTTGCTTTTGACCTCCAGTTTTCCCCGGTGTCTCTCGATTATGCCGAAGCTCACCGAAAGCCCCAGCCCGGTTCCCTTCCCTTGCTCCTTGGTGGTGAAGAAAGGATCCAGTATCTTGGGCAGTATGTCCTCGGGTATACCTACGCCCGTGTCGATGAATGCCAGGGCCACCATCCCATGATCCAGGCCCGAGGATACGGTCAGACTGCCGCCCTGGGGCATGGCCTCGATGGCATTCAGCAGGATGTTGATGAACACCTGCTGGATTTGTCCCACGTCTATCATGATCTTGGGCAGATCGGGCCGGAATTTCCTTTCGATCTTCACGTTCTGCAGGGTGGCCTGATGGGCGATCAGGTCGACGGATTTGTCCAGCAGCTCGTTTATGTCACAGGAGGTCTTCTGGGGAGTGGTCTGTCGGGCGTAATCCAGAAGCCCCCGGACGATCTTCTTGCACCGGTTGGTCTCGTTGACGATGACCTCCAAATCCTCCCTCTCCGGGTCCCCTTCCTTCTTGGATTTGAGCAGAAGCGATGAATAGGTGAGAACCCCGGTCAGGGGACTGTTGATCTCGTGGGCCACGCCCGCGGCCAGCTTGCCCAACGAGGCCACTTTGTCCGACTGGATCAGCTGGTTCTCCGTCTTTCTCAACTCCTCGGTTCTTTCCTGCACCTTCTGCTCCAGGGTCTTGCCCCATTCCACCAATTCGCCGTCCGCCTTCTTCAGATCGGAGGTCATCTGGCGGAAGGCGGAGCCCAATTCTGCGATCTCGTCTTCGCCTTTGACGGAGATGGTATAATCCAAATCTCCCTCGGCCACCTTGCGGGTGCCTTTGACCAGCTCCCTGACCGGCCGGGTGACGTAGCGGCTGATGGATATGCTTATGGTGACCGAGATCACCAGAAAGGCGATTATGGCGAAGATCACCATCTCGTTTTGGGCGCCGCTTATCTCCCGATCCACGTCGGCCAGCGACATCCCGATGTCTAAAACCCCCAGCACCTTCTGTTCCGGAGGATGGGCGTGGCATTCGGGCGTGGAGCAGTCCGATTCGTTATAGATGGCCGAGATAACCCCCAGCACCCGATGGCCGTCCTTGCTTTGGAATATCCTAGAGCGCTCCGGGATGTTCAGCCTTTCCAAAGGTTTTTCGGCGGCGTGGCAGACATAACAGGCTTCCGCTTTCTTATCCACCATCTCCCCAATGTCCCGCTGGGACGAGGAGAACATTATCTGCCCGTCCTTGTTGAATACCCTGATCTTCTCCAAACCCTCCTGCCCGCCCAGAACCTCAATCATCTGGTGCAGATCGTCTCTCTGGTTTTTCAGCATGTCGTTGCGGGTGCTTCTCCTCACGGTCTCGGTTATCCTCAAGGCTCCCCGCAATACCTCCGCCGTAAGTTGCTTCTTCTGGGAGGCGATGTTGACGTAGGCGTAGATGCCGATGGACACGAGCAGGATGCAGCCCACCACCAAAATCAGCTTCAGCCCGATGCTCTTAGGCCACATGGATTTTCCTTAAGTTAGTGAATCGTTTCACAAGCGCTCAATATTATACGAAGCTCGCCTGCTCTGA
>CAZPRG010000231.1:0-3332 GCA_964588675.1 uncultured Ignavibacteria bacterium | reverse complement strand
CACCGCTTCCGAAAGGATAGATCAAAACCGAGCTGGGAGGTCTCTCCAAGGCGTATGTCTTGAGGAGATACAAGCCTACTATGATCAAAAAGAGCACGCCGCCCAAATACATGGCTCTGGCAAAGCCGAAGCCCTTCCGGCCTTCTTCGGAGGAGCTCGGAACCTTAGCCCACGCCAGGAGAAACAGCGAAGGCAAAGCGAAAAACGCTGCCAGATGAAATCCTCCGGCCAACAAAAGGAAAAGGCAGGGCCAGACGAATCCGGCTTCCCCTTTTAGATAGAGCAGCCCGGCAAGCAAGTATGCCGCCAGCAAGACGTACATCAGCGAGTAACTCTCCACGTATCCGAAGAACAGCTGCATCGACCCCATGGTGACAAGCATACAGAAAACCAAAAGCTTCTCCCCGCCGTTTCGGCCCCACGCGTCACATAAAAGCAGTGCCAGGAACACGAATGCCCCTCCGGCAACGCAGCTTAGGACTGCATAAGTTGTATAGCCATCCAGACCCAACCACCGAAATGCGATCAGGTGCAGGTAGAAATCAAGAGGCTCGGTGAGCTCCATCAGCACGCCGAATTTGAGCTGTCCGGCCCGCAGATAGCCGTCGCCCAGCAAGGGTGTTGCCGCCCGTAGAAGCCAGAAAACCAACATGCTGACCAGGCCTGCCACCGAGTACTTCAGGTATTTGTTGACTCCAGCAAATCTATTCGCCATCCAGCCGAATGCCGAGCTCAAATGTCCGGTCACCATGTCGTTCATCCGGGGAATCAGAACCGCCAGAGCAACTGCACAGAGGATGATCCTGACGACCAGCGGAAAATAGTGAAGCTGGTTTATGCCCCAGAGCCTAATATGGGGGAAGAAGGAAGCGGCCAGATGAATTACAATCAAGAATGCGCAGCAGATCAAAACCACCCTCTCTAAGCGGCTTACAGGGGCTCGATTCATTGCCCCGCTGTCTGCAGCCAGACTACGGGAAGTCAACGTTTTTCCACCTTCCTTGCCAGTTCTTCCATCATAGCCTCAATCTGAATACGATCATGGGCTTGGGGAGCATGGCTCAATTAAGCTGCAAGTGTTCGAGGGCCTGGGCATGATCACCCCAGTTGACACATGCGACTCCCGGATGGCGGCGAATGGAGACCACGGCCGGCCCGTGAGGAGTTCTGGGGTTGACTGGGGGCGCAAAAGCCGTAAACGCGGCGCCCAGCAAGGTCCATTCAAACGTGGAAAAAACGCGATGCAGAGGGTTTACAGCACCGAGCCGTCGGCTGAGGAAATTCGACACCGCCAGGTGAATCATAATGAGGACCAAGCAACCCGCGCAGGTGAACCGTTGGGTTTTGTTCATACGTTGAATCTGAAGAATATCACGTCTCCGTCCTGCACCAAATACTCCTTCCCTTCCAACCGCAGCTCCCCTTTCTCCTTGGCCTTGTGGATGGAGCCCAACTCCCACAGCTTGTCGAAGGGAATCACTTCTGCCTTGATGAAACCCTTTTCCATGTCGGTATGCACGGTGCCGGCGGCTTTGATGGCCCGGGTTCCGGCCGGAACCGGCCAGGCTTTCACCTCGTTCTCGTTGGCGGTGAAAAACGATATCAGATCCAAAAGCTTGTAAGAGATGCCGATAACTCTTTCGATCGCTTGCTCCCTCAGACCCAAATCTTCCATGAAAGCCTGTCTGTCTTTCTCCTCCAGCTGAGAAAGCTCCATCTCCAATTTCCCACAGATGGAGCAAACCGAACAGCCGGAGGCAGCCTCAACCTTGGCCGTCTCCCTGCACTCGGTTTCCAGCTCCTCCCGTTGGGGCATTTGGTTTTCATCCAAATTGAGCACCAAGAGCATGGGTTTCAGTGAGAGGAAGGCATATCCCCGGATCAGCCTATTCTCCTCCGGCGACAGATCCAGTTGCCTTAAGGGAATGCCCTCATCCAGTGCCTGTTTGCATTTCTGAAGAACCGCAAGCTCCCTTTTTTCTTCTTCCGATTTGGAGCTGGTCACCGATTTCTCCAGTCGCTTCAACCGTTTTTCCACTATGTCCAGATCGATCACTATCAGATCCAAGTCCAGATTCTTGATGTCTCGCTGGATGTCCACCGATCCCGACACGTGCGCGACGTTTTCGTCCTCGAAGGCCCTCACCACGTGAGCCAGAGCATCCACCTCGCGCAGGGAATGATAGAATTCTCCGTCTGAAGCCTTCTCCTTGGTCTCCTTCACCATCCCCGCGACATCGATATACTCCACCTCCGCCGGGGTGGTCTTCTTGGGATTGTAAAGTGAGGCCAGCCGATATACCCTTTCATCCGGAACCTTGACCACGCCGCGATTCGCTTCCTTGACTCCCAGAGAGAACTCCCCCACCTTCGCCTCCCCGGAGGTCAGTGCATTGAAAACGGTGGTTTTGCCCACGAAGGGAAGACCGATTATTCCGATTCTCAAAGCCTGCCTTCTTTCGATGTGACCTTCAGATTCTTATCTCGGCCACGCTTCTGTGTATCCAGTCTGGACGGAGCCATGTCTCCAGCCCATCCAGTATCGCCTGGTCCCTGTACTTGCCGGAGGTGACGAAGATGGTTCTCATGCCCAGGCTTTTGGCTCCCACCAGATCCGAAAAGGGATCGTCGCTGATCATAAGACAATGATCCGGCCGTGCGCGGAATTGCCTCATGGCTTGCTTATATATCTCGGGCTCGGGTTTGCCGAAAACCTGGGCCTCCTTTTGGGAACTATATTCAAGCGCTCTGACTATCCCGCCCACCGAGACCGCCAGCTCCCCATCTGTGTCCTTGTACAGCCGGTTGGCATGCAGCGCCAACAAGACCGCGTCGCTCCTAACCAGCGCATTCACGGCCGTCTTGAGGGTTTGATACGAAAGAGATGTGTCAAGACCTACCAGCACCGCCTCCGCTCGACGATCAGACGGCGTTTCTATTCCATTATCATTTAAGTATGCTCTCAGTTGTGAATTGCCGATCACGAAGCATTTCCGGATGCCTTTTTTCTTCAGCCAATTCACGGCTGTACCCACGCAGGTCAAAAGGTTCTCTTTCTCCAGATCAAACCCCTGATCCTTGAGCACTGTCAGCAATTCCTCCGGATAATGCGTGGTATTGTTCGACACCAGGACGAAACGATTAGGGGAAGAGCGGAAATTATTGATCCATTCCACCGCGCCCGGAATCGGCGCGAAGGATTTGTCCTTGACTATGGTTCCCTCAATGTCGACCAAATATAGCTTATTCATTGCAGGCTCATTCTAAGGTCTGGGATGCAACTTGTCAACCACTTTGAGTCGCCTGGAATGTTCACCTGCGGACGGGCATGA
>CAZPRG010000230.1:0-3382 GCA_964588675.1 uncultured Ignavibacteria bacterium | reverse complement strand
TTGAGCACCTTCAGATCGTCCTTTTCGCCGGGGAAATAGCCGAAGGAGGTGAAGATATTTATGGCCGCATCGAATTGGCTCTCGAAAGGAAGCTTGCGCATATCGCCCCGTACGTACTCGATCTTCAATCCGGAGGCAGCCGAGTCGGACTTCGCCTTTTTCAGAAAGAAATCCGACAGATCGTAGCCGGTTACCTTGAAGCCTCTCTGGGCCAGCTCGATGGAGTGTCGTCCGTAGCCGCAGCACAGATCGAGGACTTTGGCTTTGGGCTTAAGATCCATCATCTTGACGATGGACTCCACGTCTCGGGAACTTCTCCTCTCCAGCTCCTCATAGACCTTCATGTAGTTTTCATCGAAGAACTTCTGCCACCAGTACATGCGCTTCGCCAAGTTAAAAGTTAAAAATGCAAAATGAAAAATGGAAACCCTGACACCCGTGGCGATTCTGAATTCTGCTTTGGAATCTTCGATTTTGCTTTTTGCATTTTGAACTTCAAACCTATCGGGATTTCGCCACCATGTAGCCTATGATTTTGTACGCCAGCCGGGCTGCCAGAAAATCCGGCGCAGCCAACCCGGGCACCGGGCAAAGCTCCACCAGGTCGAAGCCCACCAAGTTCTTTCGGGCCACCAACTCTTCTAAGAAACCCAAAGCCTTGTGCCAGAGCAAACCCCCCGGCTCCGGGGTTCCCACGGCCGGCATGATGGAGGGATCCAGAACGTCCAAATCCAGGGTGAGATACACGTCTGGGCCCAACCTGTCCAGCGCCTGGTCGGTCCATGGCTGGGATTCTCCCGGCTCGGGAGCGAAGAAGACGTGAGTTTTGTTCTCCCGGATGAATTCGTGTTCCTCCCGACTCAAGTTCCTGATTCCCACTCCCACGAACGGGCAAAGCTCGCCGATTCTCCGCATCACGCAGGCGTGGCTGAACCTGCTCTCCTGATAACTGTCCCGCAGGTCGGCATGCGCGTCCATCTGCAGCACGGAGAGCCGGGGATACTTCTCCCGGTGCGCCCTGACCGCTCCTATGCTGATGGTGTGCTCGCCGCCCAACATGACCACTTTCTTTTCTCTTTCCAGGAGTCGTTTTTGCGCCAGGTGGACTTTCTCCACCATGCTTTCCGGGCCGGACACGGTGGTCCCCATTGGGTCCAGGGTGCAAATCCCCGCCTGGCATGGCTCGAACCCCAACTCGTAGTCGAAGGTCTCTACCTCCTGGGAGGCGGCTATCAGGGCTGAGGGACCATGTTTGGTTCCGGTCCCATAAGTGGTGGTTTGCTCGTAGGGAACCGGAAGCACCACGAACTCCGATTTCTGAAATTCGCTTGATTCGGACCCAAGCCCCAGGAATCTGCAGCTGCGCAAATCCATCCCCTCTGATTTCAGCTTGAATCTCCCTATTCGTCCGCATCCTCCAGCACGAACATGGCGGCGGCCACCACCGAAGTCCACAGCCCGTTTTTGTCGCCCTCCGCCGATTGGGTGACGCTGGTGGTCCTGACGATCTCTCCGGATATCTTCCAGATCTCTTTTCTTTCATCCCAGCTCTTGTCCACGTCGAAATCGATGCCCAGGGTTGTGGCCAGCATGGTGGCGGCCAGATCCTCGGCATAGTCGCCGGCCTTTTTGTAAGTCTGGCCGAAGGCCTTGTGCTCGGCCAGGTAGCCATACTGTGTGGTCTCGTGAGGAATGGCTATGCCCACCGAAGCCGACACCAGACGGTTGGGCTCGTTGGTGGAGTTGGAGCTCATCACCGTGAAAACCACCTGTCCTGCCTTGAGCCGCCGGAGCCCGACGTTCCTGGGTACCAGCTTGCATCCCGGGGGAAAAATGCTGGAAACCCGCACCAGGTTGAACTGGGCCACCTTGGCGTTTCTTAAGGCCAACTCGAAACTGGAGAGCTGCTCTTTGTGCTTGCCTGCGCCCTTGGTGAGAAAGACCATTTGCGGAATCGCAATCATCTCTTTCCTCCTTGGCTGAAAAGGATGATCGACTGCCTTTCGAATTTGCAGCGCAAAATATGTGATGCCCAAACAAAAAGCAACAGCTAAATTCGCCCGCGGGCCGGTTAAAGGAAAATCCCATGGAACGCGTCGGCAACCCAGGTTCGCTGACAAAGAATGTGGCGTGCTCAGCGCCACGAAGTCCGCCAGGCCAAACATCGCTTTTGGTAGGAACTCCTTCTGCCTGCGCTATGCAAATGATTTCAAAGTTTGAGCGGGGAGAGTGACACGTTGGATTTCCCGGGCAGGTGCACGCCTGTATGTTCAGATCGAGAGCACCCGGAATTGGCATCCAGGGCCGGCCAGGAAGAGCCGGAAAGCGTTAGCTATCGCCCGCCCCGAACGGTTGGCCCGGACACCGAACCGATCCTGGTCAAGTTTCATACAGTTTGGCTGAAGAAGCGCGGCTGGCCTTAGATTTGCCGTTGACAAGGGGGGATAGGAAGTTAAATTGTAAGTGGGGCCAAGCGTGAGAAAGAAGCGACCTATCCCGGTTCCAGAGGAGGTGGGTCCATAGTCTCTAGGAAAGTCGAGGTCGGCCTCAGAAGCCGACGGCAGTTCCTTTTCCGAAGTCTGCCTTTCGGATAAGGGTTCAGGCGGAGAAACTCGCAATGAATTGGGCTGGGAGCCCTTTAGGGAGAGGGCGGTCTTCCCTTAGGAGGTCTTGAGAATGAAGAACAAAATCGTGTTGATGATGGTCAGCGTTTTGGTCTTGTGGATGGCGGCCTGTATGAGCACGGCGGCCGGAGAAAGCGACATCATCCAGATAAACGGCGATACCATCGACCGGAGCAAGTCCAATACCGAGATCACCTTCAAGGATTTCTCCGGCGGGGTGGCGGACGTGATCATCACCCAGATAGACTCCTCCGCCTTTCCGGTGATAAAGGTCTATGTGGTTGTGGTGGATTCCTTCGGGGTTCTGGTGTGTGGGTTGAGCGAGGAGGATTTCTGCTTGTACCAGGACCTGAATCGGTTGGATTTTGAGCTGACCTCGTTGGACTCGGTTCCCTGCCCGGTTTCGGTCTGTCTGGTGATGGACGTCAGCGGAAGCATGGTGGGAAAACCCCTGCAGCATGCTAAGGATGCGGCCATATCATTCGTGCGCAACATGGGTCCCCTGGCCAGGACGGCCATAGTGGCCTATGCCAGTTGTGTTGAACTGGTGCAGGGTTTCACCAGCGACACCACGCTGTTGATCAACGCCATCAACTCCATGAGCGCCGGGGGAAGGACGGCGTTGTTCGACGGTTTCTGGCTGGGGGTGGACGTAACTCACGCCGAACCTGACATAAAAGCGGTCATAGGTTTCACCGACGGAAACGAGAACAACAGCCAGGCCTGCTGGCCGCCGCCGGACGGCATATTGATCGACA
>CAZPRG010000229.1:0-3384 GCA_964588675.1 uncultured Ignavibacteria bacterium | reverse complement strand
TAGACACGGTGGCCACCTCGCAAGCTCTGGTGTTCTACTGCATCGGTTTGTTCGCTTACTCCTCCGTGAGGCTAACCGCTTCCACCTTCTACGCCATGGGCGATACCAAAACACCGGTAAAAACCAGCGCGGTGGCGGTGGCGGTGAACATCGGGCTTAATCTTCTTTTGATGCATCCTCTGGGATTTCGGGGATTGGCCTTAGCCGCGTCGGTGGCCGCCATGACCAATCTGTTCCTGCTGCTTAGAATCCTGGACAAGAAAGCCGGACCGCTCGACAGGCGCGACATCTTGTCCACTTCCTTGAAGATACTCTCGGCGGCTGCCTTGATGGGACTGGCCATGTGGGTCTTCCTCAGCTACCGGGCCGTGGACTTGGAGTTAAGCACTCTCCCTGAGAAGATCCTACAACTGGCCGCGGTTCTGGTAATTGGGCTTCTCAGCTTCCTGGTGTGTTCCTATATCCTGCAACTGAAGGAACTGGATCGCATATTGCAGCTTCTGAAAATCAAAAAGAGACCGTAGGAGATAGAGGTTGACCGAGTGGCCTTATCTGTTATGATTGGTTCGGGGGCTTTTTCGGCAATGGGAAAGCGCGAGTGGCTATGAGTTCAAAGCCCGACACCGGTTTGGGTTGAGATGCCGGCCGGATGAGTTGATTCACCGGATGGGTTTGTTATGGATCTGTTCGAGAGAGAAAGAAAATCCAAAAGACCGGCGGATACGCCTCTGGCGGACAGGATGCGTCCGGAGAGCCTGGATGAGTTCGTCGGTCAGAAGCACATCTTAGCCAAGGGATCGGTGCTCCGAAAGGCCATCGAGGAGGACAAGATTCAGTCGCTGATATTGTGGGGCCCGCCCGGCACCGGCAAGACCACCTTAGCCCAGATCATAGCCAAGGCCACCGGCGCGCATTTCATCTCTTTCTCCGCGGTGCTCTCGGGCATCAAGGAGATCAAGGAGGTGATGGCCGAGGCCGCCCGGACGAGACAGCTCCATAACCGCAAGACCATCCTTTTCGTGGACGAAGTGCATCGCTTCAATAAGGCGCAGCAGGACGCTTTTCTGCCGCACGTGGAGAAGGGGAACATCGTCTTGATCGGAGCCACCACCGAGAACCCTTCTTTCGAGGTGATCTCCGCTCTTCTGTCGCGGGCCAAGGTGTATACCTTAAACCCGCTGAACGAGGAGGAGCTGAAGATCATCCTCAACCGCGCCACGGACGACAAGATACGGGGATTGGGCAATCTGAAGCTCAAGCTGGACCCGCAAGCCTTGGACTATATCGCCCAAACGGCCAACGGAGACGCCCGCATTGCCTTGTCCACTTTAGAGTTCGCCGCCATGACCACAACCCCGGACAAAGACAAGAAACGGCACATTACGCTGGCCATCGCCCAGGAGACCATGCAGAAGAAGGCGCTGGTCTATGATAAGGGCGGGGAGGAGCATTACAACATCATCTCGGCGTTCCACAAGAGCCTGCGGGGGTCCGATCCGGACGCCGCCCTGTATTGGCTGGGGAGAATGCTGGCCGGAGGCGAGGATCCTCTGTTCGTGGCCCGGCGCATGATCCGCTTTGCCTCCGAGGACGTCGGGAACGCCGATCCTGTCGCTCTGCAGGTGGCCATTGCGGCCAAGGAGGCCTATCACTTTCTGGGCACGCCGGAGGGGGAGCTGGCCTTGGCCCAGGCAGCAGTGTACCTGGCCATATCGCCCAAGAGCAATTCCGTTTATACGGCCTTCCAGCAGGTGCAGAACGACATCCAGAAGACCCAGGCTCTGCCCGTTCCGCTGCACATCCGCAACGCCCCCACCCGCCTGATGAAGGAACTGGGCTATGGCAAGGACTATAAGTATCCTCACGACCATCCCGGCCATTTCGTGGACGAAACCTACTTGCCCGAGAATCTGAAAGGACGCAGGTACTACCACCCCACCGACTTCGGCTTCGAGAAGGAGATCAAGAAGAGATTGGAGTGGTGGAATAGAATGCGGCAGCAGAAGAAGGATTAGAGATCAACGGCTTCATTTCTTCCCGTATTTCTCCTTAAGGTACTTCAGGTTTTCCACGGCCACCGAGTCGTCGGGGTCGACTGCCAGGATATGCTCCCAGGACTCCCTGGCCTTCTCTATTTCCCCGTGTGCCAGGTAGGCCGCTCCCAGCAGATGATAGGCATCCAGATAAGCCGGATCCAGCTTCAGGATCTGCATGGCGCACCCTCCCGCCGCAGCCATCTGGTTGGTGTTCATGTAGGCCACGCCCAGCTCGTACAGGTAGTCCGGGTTGTCCTGCATAAAGTCGTAGCCTTTCTCCAGATAGGGCAGCGCCGCCGCATAGTCGCCCTTTCTCCGGAGGATGTTCCCCATCATCCAGTTGGCCTTGGGATAGGCCGGGTCTATTTTGAAAAGACTGTCCAGGACCACTTGCGTGCTGTCCAATTCCTGCAGCCAGTGGTACTGCGCGGCCAGGTTGTAATAGCTGAGAGTGTCCAGCGGATTCCTCTGGACCGCCCTCTGGTACATCCACACGATGTCCCAGGGCTTGTTGGCCCATCTTAGAACGCGGGCGACTTTGTATAGATTGTAACCGGTTTCGTCCACCGGATGGGGATCGACTTCCTGGATGGTCACATAGCGGGCCACGGATTCGGACTGCGAAGCGTTGATCAGAATCCAGGGGACGGTATGAAAAAGACCGAACCAGATGAAGATCAAACCCCAGGCCCCGCACTTTCGCGAAACCGCCCAACGGTTTCCGGAATCTCCGGTGGGTCCGGGTTTGTCGGTCTGGGGTTTTGTGGAGGAGGGGACCAAGACCCTCTCTCCCCACCTCAGGAAGACAAGCACCCCCAGAAGATCGAAGAATACCGCGGGGGAAGATCTCAGATCCCAGTCGGCACTTCCCAGGGTGAAGTTGACCACGAAAAGGTAGACCAGGGCGAACAGGGAGCAGATTATCAGGAAGTTCACCAGCTTGTCCTTGAACTCCCTGTGCTTTACCTTGAAGAAGAGGAAGAAGAGCAAAAGGGAGATGCCCAAGGGAGTCAAAAGAAGAAGCTGGTTTACGAACTCGGAGAGGTGGGCCAGAGAGAACATGCCGAAAGGATAGGTCTCGGTTCCCAGCAAAGGAAGGATGAAAATCCCCTTGCCGGTCTTTTCCAGACCGATGGCCACTACCATAACCCACGAGAGAACCAGGAAGGAAGCCACTATCAGAGCGGCCAGCAGAAAAGCGTTGGAGATGGTTTTAGCCACTCCCTTGCGGGCTGCACGTTCGTTTTTGCGCACGGCCCGCAGGAGGTAGACAAAGGAGGGGATGTAGATCAACGAGGTTATATGCAGGCCCACGCTTATCACCAAGACCGCCAGCACGGGAAGTAGG
>CAZPRG010000228.1:0-3399 GCA_964588675.1 uncultured Ignavibacteria bacterium | reverse complement strand
CGGACGGACCCTTAGAAGATCGACGCTGGAGACGTCCGGGATCAGATTCAGCTTGTCCGTCTCCTGGCCGGAGAGCTGGACTTTGCTCTGAATCATGTCCAGAAGCTCAAGGTACTCGTCCAAGGTCAAGTAGCCTTTCTCGAGACCTTCTTTCAGATCCTCCTCGGTCTCGTAGACTTCAGAGGAGATGGATTGAGCCGTGGCGGCAGAGGGGATGAATGGGGATAGAAAGAGGAACAAAACAAGAAGGTGTGCCGACCTAGAGAACATCCAAGCTCCCCCTCAAAGCGTACTTGAGCAGCTTCGTTGCCCGCCCTGGTGGAAGGTCCCTATGGCTTCAACGCCGAAATGAACACAATGTCTTCTTCACATAGCATCTTGCCCCCCAACTCTTGTCGCAGGCTTTCGAGCCTGCCCAGCCAATACTGCTTTCGATTGCTCCTCTCGGCGAAATCGCCGAAGGAACTGAAGAACTTGTCAAAGTCGACCGGTTCATCGGATTTGATGACTTCAGTCTCAATCGGAATGTCTACCTCACGGAAGTATCCGGTCAGGGAATCCAAGGGTATGTAGTTGTAGTGAGAATACCCTACCTCGCGTTGGATCTCCAGATAGAGCCGTTGTGCCAGCATGCTGTTCTTCTTCTCCGCGCTCCTCGGATCGTCCAGCGGCTCTTCGACCAAAACTTGCCTGGAGGATACGCGGATCATTTCGTCCAGCACTTTTTCCCATTCACGAACGTGATGCAATGTAGTCCGCTCCACCACGAGGTCGAAGCTGTCATCGTCGAACTCAAGTTGCCGACCATCCATGCAAGCATAAACGATGTTCGGCTTTCCGTTTTCCCTCTTGCAGCGGTCGATCAACGACTGAGAGGAATCGACGGCGGTAATCCTTCGGCAATGGGCCGCCAGTTGAGCGGTGAAGCTCCCGCACCCACAGCCCACATCCAAGACGCTACCGGGTTTCAACAACGCGACTTTGCTCAAAAGCGAGCCTGAACTGCCCATTCTAACTCCCATTCGGGGAGGGTCTTTTTCCAATCCGTGGCGGGCTTCGTCAGCGTGCCTGCCAGTCGATCGGCCCGGCCACGAAACGCTTCTTGAGATTACTCAGCACGTAAGACCAAGCCTTGTCGAAATAATGATAGAGTTCATCCCACTTTTCTCCCTTGCCCCATCCGTGATGCCACAGAAGGACTTTCACCATGCCCGGCTCGACTTCCTCCAATCTCAAGACCACCACGGTATGTTGGCCGCGCAACTCGCCGAATTCCGGCGGTGCGTTCCAGGAGAACGAAAACATTTCCAGCGGAAGATAGCTGAGCACCGTGCAGCCCTCCGATCCCTGCGATCCTGCCGGTGCATCCAGGTTGAAGCGTATCTCGTACGGGCCACCTATAGTTATCTCCACATGAGTCTGGGGCGAGAAGAAGGTCTTTGTACCCTCCGTGGTGGTCCAGGCACTCCATACATCCTCCAGCCTGGAGGGGACAAGTGTCTCCTTGCGGAGGATTCTTCCGGACTGCCGGTCTGCGTCGACGAAACGTTGTTCCTTAAAGCCCATTTGTCTCTCCACGACTCTCTATCCCGGATACTTTCCGGAGATGTAGTCTTTCAGATATCGGTTCTCCACCCTGCACTCCCCGCGCAATTGGTTGACTATGTCGCCTATGGATATGATGCCCGCCAGCTTCTGGTCCGCGATCACGGGAAGATGCCTGACCCGATTCTCGATCATGATGTTCTCCACGTAATCCAATTCATCGTCCAGGGAGGCCACGATCAACTTTGTGGTCATCGCGTCTTTCACCTTCATATCCTTGAACGAGGCGGGATGCTTGTGGCACTGCCTCAATACGTCTCGTTCGGTGACTATTCCTACGATGCCGCCCTTTTCATCCAGCACCAGCAGGGAACCTATGTTTTTCTCGACCAGCTCCCGGACCACCTGCCCCAGAGTCTGCTCGACCCCTGTGGTTGCCACTTCCTTTCCCTTTTCCTCGAGAATGTCTCTGACTTTCATATTCTCACCTCCGTCGCATCAGCCGATGGTTGGATTCCGAGTGATTTCACATATTTGTTCGAACAGCAGAAACAAACAATTTCATTTCTCCAACGCCGGGTCGGTCAGTTCAGCTCCGTCACCGTCTCTTTGAACACTATTCCCTTCTTCTTGAGGCCATCCATGACATAGCGATAACTCTGATCGTCTTGCCCAATGAACTCCAAAGGACAGATTCCGGTCCGGCGGAGTTTGCCTTCGGCAAATAGCCGGGCCACGGTAGTGCAAGTATAGCCGGTGGTGCGCGCCATGGAGGTGGTCCGGGTCTTTCGGTCGTAGGTATCCAGCAGATCGAACACGAAGTGCTTTCGCTTGCCGCCTTTCCTGCCGTCCACCACGATGCGCATAGCGGTGAAGTCCTCCTCCGCTTCATTCAGCTTCCACATGGAGAACAGAAGCTGCGAAGTCAGATCAAGCGGCCGCACGCTGGTTCCCTCGACCCGCACAAGCTCCTTTTCGAAGAAACCCGTCTCTCGCAGCATTCTCATACGTTCGGCATGGCCCGGATACCTCATGGTCTTCTCCTTCATGAAGGGCACCTTCATGGTCCTAGCCAGAGTTCTCAGACCATCGGTATTGAAAGCCTCCAGAGTTCCCACACGCGGAAAGTCCAGAAGCTCCACCTCCGAAAGAGCGGGTCTGGTGATGACCTTGCCGTTTTCGACCATCCGGGCGGGGCGCGTGTACTCCTCTATCACGTCGGAGGGAGAAAACGGAGCCTTATATTCATACGGCCAGGTTCGCACCCGGGGCAGCCCGCCCACGTAACACTCGAACCTCTCCGTCTCGTCCAAAACCGTGGTCATGCGACCCAAGATCAGGTTGCTGCAGCCGGGAGCCACCCCGCAGTCGATCACCGCAACCACGCCTTTTTCTTTGGCCAGCCGGTCCAGCTCGAATCCGTCCTCCGGGAGGAAGGAGATATCCACTATGTTCTTGCCCGCCTCGATCACCGTCTTCAGTGCGCGAAAGCCCATGCTTCCGGGGAGCGATCCGATCACCAGATCGAAGCCGGCGACCAGTCGCGAGAGAGCGGATGAGTCCGAGAGATCGGCTTTCAGGCAGGTAACGTTCGGTTCACTTGCCAACCTGTCCAGATTCGTCTGGCTTACGTCGACCGCCGTGATCTCCATGTCGCCGGCCAAATCCTTGGCGATGGTTCCCCCCACCAGTCCTGCTCCCAGCACTATGGTCTTCATGATCTCTCCAATCTATGGCGCAACCCCACCAAACGATATGCAAACACTACGACAGCCTGTCTATCAGCAGACTGCACACCTCGTTGGCCATCTCCTCAATGGCTTTGCCGGTGATGTCCATTACCGCCCATCTGGG
>CAZPRG010000227.1:0-3409 GCA_964588675.1 uncultured Ignavibacteria bacterium | reverse complement strand
CAGGGCGCAGTGGTGATGGTTGCGGGCCTTGTAATATGGAGCTCATGCGGGCAAAAGGTTCCCACCCAGATCAAGTGGGCGTCGTCGCTGGACGAAGCTTTACAGCTAGGCACAGCCGACGACCGTCCCATCGTGGCGGAGTTCTGGTCGGATGGGTGAAAGTGGTGTCAGAGGTTGGAGGATTCAACCTTTACCGATCCGAAGGTGATAGCGCTATCCAAGAGCATGGTCTTCGTTAAAGTCGAAGCCAAGAAAGATACCCTGACCAGGGAGAAATACAAAATCGCGGGTTTTCCCACGGTGATCCTCATGAACAGCTCCGGTGACGAGATCGATCGGATCTACGGTTATGCTCCGGGAGAGGAGTTCGTTGCGACCATACGGGACTACCTGGAGGGAAGGAATACCCTGGATGACCTCTCCAGGAAGTTCGAGGCCGATCCAAAAGACGCGGGCTTGGCCTTTAGGCTGGCCGAAAAATACGAGGGGCGTCAGATGTATGACCAGGCCGGCAGTTATTACCAGAAGGTGCTCCAGCTGGACCCGGAGGACGAGAAAGGCCATTCGGACGATGCTCTGATGAGTCTGGCATGGTTGGAAATGAGGAAGAAGGATTACACCAAGGCCATCGACACGTTCAAGTATTTCCTGCAGAAGTTCCCTCAGAGCGAGATGGCTCAGGATGCGGAGGTCTATATTCCATACAGCTATGCCAAAGCCGGAGACACCACCCAGGCTTTGGAGCTTTATCAGAAGTTCCTGAGCGCGCATCCCGATTCGCCAGACACGGACTGGGTCAGAGGCAACATAAGCACACTGAAAGGGGAAGGGGAGTAGGCGATCGAGGGCAAGGATTGTCAACGGATTAAGCGGATCACGCCTTTGCGGCGGACGGTGGACGTATAGTATCGGAGAGCCGAAATAGTCACGCAGGAGTTGTCATAGATGAGCGAGAAGCTGTTGTTTGAGTTGTCATCGCCCGGAAGAGAAGCGTTTTCGCTTCCGGCTTCGGACGTGCCCGTCAGGCCGACGGAAGAGCTGATTCCCACGGAATACCGGCGAGCGGAGCTTCCCGCCCTCCCCGAGTTGAGCGAAGTGGACATAGCCCGGCACTTCATCCGGCTCTCGATTCTGAATCATCACGTGGACAAAGGATTCTACCCCTTGGGATCGTGCACCATGAAGTACAATCCCAAGATCAACGAGACCCTCTCTCGCCTGCCGGGATTTGCCAACCTGCATCCCCACCAGCCGGAGAGCACCATTCAAGGTGCGCTCAAGCTGATGTATGAGTTGGGGGAGTACCTGAAGGAGATCTCCGGCTTGGACCACATCACACTTCAGCCGGCAGCGGGCGCACACGGGGAGCTGACCGGCCTTTTGATGATAAACGCATATCACCGGAACAAGAAGCATCCCCGTTCCAAGATAATCATTCCCGATTCGGCCCACGGCACCAACCCGGCTTCGGTGGTTACCGCGGGTTTCTCCACGATCCAGGTCAAATCCAATTCCAAGGGTTTGGTGGATATCGAGGAACTGAAAAGGGAGTTGAGCCAGGATGTGGCCGCCCTGATGCTGACCAACCCGAACACGCTGGGACTTTTCGAATCTCAAATATTGGAGATTTCGAAGCTGGTGCATGATACTGGAGCGTTACTTTACATGGATGGTGCTAACCTCAACGCCATGATGGGAATAACGAGGCCGGGGGATATGGGTTTCGACGTAGTACATTTCAATCTACACAAGACCTTTTCCACGCCGCACGGGGGCGGAGGGCCAGGTTCGGGTCCGGTTGGTGTGAGAGATAACTTGGCTCCGTTTCTTCCGATTCCGTTGGTTATGAAAAAGACTGATACTAAGGGTCGCGAGGAATATAGTTGGGAATGGGAGCATCCGCTATCCATAGGCAGGATGCATGGCTTCTTCGGAAACTTCGGGGTCATGGTCAAGGCTTACGCCTACATTCGCCAGAATGGCGCGGAGGGGTTGAGGGAAGTCAGTGAAAATGCGATAATTAACGCGAACTATCTGAAGGAAAACCTAAAGGCCTATTACGATCTCCCCTATGATGAGGTCTGCCAGCACGAGTTCGTCCTCTCCGGAGAGAGACAGTTCAAGGAAAAAGGCGTCAAGACGCTGGATATCGCCAAAAGGCTTCTGGATTTCGGCCTGCACGCTCCCACGGTTTACTTCCCTTTGATCGTGCACGAGGCTTTGATGATCGAGCCGACGGAAACGGAAAGCAAGGAGAGCTTGGACGAGTTTATCGACGCCATGATTCAGATCGCCAAAGAGGTCCAGGAGAATCCGGAGATAGTCAAGTCCGCTCCGCAGAATACGCCGGTCACGCGTCTGGACGAGGGCAAGGCGGCCAGAGACTTGAACGTAAGATGGAAAGGATGAGCCCGTCGTCCTGAAGATCGCCGATTGGCGAATCGGATTCCTGTAATCTGTGAGTGCTCAAATGCTGCTGACGACCACAGTCGGGAGTTTTCCCAAGCCTACCTACCTGATCAAAGCCAGGGGCGAATGCGATAAGGGGAGGCTGTCGCAGGAGGAGCTTTCCAAGTTGGAGCGGAAGGCAACCGAGGAGTGTATCCGTCTCCAGGAGGACATCGGGCTGGACATTCTGGTTCACGGTGAGATGGAGCGTGGGGACATGGTTACCTACTTCGCCGAAAGGATGGAGGGCTTTGGCATCAGCGGGCTGGTGCGCTCCTACGGCAACAGGTACTATCGAAAGCCGGTGGTCAAAGGCGAGATCAAAAGAGACCGGCCCATCACGGTGGAGATGTTCGAGTTCGCCCAGGGCCTGACCGTGAAGCCGGTCAAGGGAATGCTGACCGGGCCATACACCATGTGTGATTGGTCGTTCGATGAGTTCTACCCCGACCGGAGAGGCCTGGTCTTGGCTTTGGCGCGCGAAATACGCAAGGAGGTGTTGGACCTGGAGAAGGCCGGAGCCAAGTATATACAGATCGATGAGCCTGCCATCTCCACCCGGCCGGATGAGATCGATCTGGCGATCGAGGCCATGAAGATCGTCACTCAAGGGGTGAAGGCCAAAACCATTTCCCACATCTGCTACGGAGATTTCACGGTCATGTATCCCCGCATCCTCGACTTGGCCGTAGATCAGTTGGACCTGGAGTTCGCCAACGGCGATTTTGCCAATCTAGGCGTATTCCAGAATCCACCGTTCACCAAGGAGATTGCAGTGGGGGTGGTCGACGTGCACAGTCACGTCATCGAAAGCAAAGAGCAGGTAAAGGCGGGGATAAAAAAGGCGCTGGAGGTCTTTACCGCCGAGAAGGTATACATCGATCCCGACTGCGGCCTGAAGACCAGAACCTGGAAGGAGGCGGAAGCCAAGCTGAGGGTCATGGTTCAGGCCGTCAAGGAG
>CAZPRG010000226.1:0-3414 GCA_964588675.1 uncultured Ignavibacteria bacterium | reverse complement strand
TCCTGATAGACGCGGGGACTATAATAGGAAAGGACTGCCGCATCCATCACGGGGCAGTGCTGGGCACGCTTCCCCAGGATTTGAAGTTCAAGGGCGAGAAAACCTATGTGACCGTGGGCGACGGCAGCGTGGTCCGGGAATATGCCACCATCAACCGGGGCACCGAATACCGCGGCAAGACCATCGTGGGAAAAAACTGCTTCATTATGATTTACGCCCACCTGGCTCACGACTGTCTGTTAGGCGACAACGTGATCCTGGCCAACTCGGTCAACGTGGGCGGCCACGTGGAGATCGGCGACTGGGCCATCATCGGCGGCGTTGTGCCGGTGCATCAGTTCGTGAAGATCGGCGCCCACTGCATCATCGGCGGCGGATTCAGGGTTCAGAAGGACGTGTGCCCCTACAGCATGGCTGCGGGCTATCCTTTGAAGATCATGGGACTGAACAGAATCGGCCTGAAAAGAAGAGGGTTTCCGGAGAAGACCCTGCAGATTCTGGAAAGGACCTTCCGCATACTGTTCAAATCCGGCTTGAACACCACCCAGGCAGTGAAGAAAATCGAGACCGAATTGGAGTCTATACCCGAGGTTCAAAACATCCTGAATTTCATCGCTGCCAGCGACAGGGGCATCATCAAGTAATCAGCGGATCAAGCGAATAAAGCCAGTTTCAGGTCAAAGCACCAGGACCTGGCTTAAGCCAGGTCCTGGTTTTCACATAACCCCCCCTACTTCTCCCTCCAGCCGGCGTTCTCTTATTGACTACAGCCCAGCGGTCGCTTATATTCCGACAAACTCATGAAGTCCGGGTTTACGCGGCTCAGTGTCACGTGAAGGCCACTGGCATCCGGGGCGTGAACCGACAGCGCGGAGTGGAGAATGAGCAAGGTGAGAATAGGCGTCGTGGGGGTAGGGCATCTGGGAGAGCATCATACCCGCATCCTGTCCCAAATGCCGGAGGCCGTGCTGGTGGGAATAAACGACATCGACACCGAGAAGGGCAAGGCCAAAGCGGAGAAGTATGGCACCCGGCACTACGATGACTTAAGCGAGTTGCTCAAGGAGACGGATGCCATCAGCCTGGTGGTCCCAACCACCGCTCACCACGAGGTAGCAGAGAGGATACTGACGGACGGCAAGGACCTCCTCATCGAGAAACCCATAACCGAGACCGTGGAGCAGGCGGAGAACCTGATCTACCTTGCCCGGAAGAAGAACCTGGTGCTTCAGGTGGGGCACATCGAGAGGTTCAACCCCGCTTTTTTGGCCATCCGCGAGTACGAATCCGACCCCAAGTTCATCGAGTCGCACCGGCTGGCCCAGTTCAATCCCAGGGGCACGGACGTGGCCGTGATTCTGGACTTGATGATTCACGACATCGATCTGATACTGAGTTTGGTGAAAGCTCCGCTGAGGAACATCGAGGCCGCCGGGGTGCCGGTCATCGCCGAAAGCCAGGACATCTGCAACGCCCGGCTGACCTTTCAAAACGGCTGCGTGGCCAACGTCACCGCCAGCCGCATATCGGCCCGGCCCTTGAGGAAGATGAGGTTGTTCCAAAAGGATTCCTACATATCGCTGGACTTCCAACAAAAGTCGGTGGAGGTATACCGCCTGGTGGAAGCCGGCAAAATGCCTCAGACCGAACAGGAGAAGAAGACGGTGGTGGGAAACATCCCGGTCGAGCAGGTGGGAAAGACCATCGTCTATGAAAGGCCGATCGTATCCGACCACGACATGCTGACTGCGGAGATAAAATCGTTTCTGGATTCGGTCCGCAGCCGGACCAAGCCCCAAGTCACCGGAGAGGACGGCAAGAAAGCTCTGGAGGTGGCGCTTAAGATCAAGCAGAAGGCGGAGGAGCATCAGAGCTGGAGCACCGCGCGCTGAATCGTCCGTGCGGCTATTGCCTCAGGTAAGCTCCGGCGACCCTGGGTCTGCACCATCCGGTGCAGACCGCTGGAGATTGAACTCTCGTGGCAACCAACGAACCTCATAGAATCTTGATTATCGCCGGCGAAGCATCCGGCGACTTGCACGGCTCTAATCTGATCCGGGAACTGAAGAGAATAGACCCCGGCTCGACGTTCTTCGGCATCGGCGGCAACCGGATGAAAAAGGAGGGAACCGAGCTTGTCTTTCACATAGACAAGCTCTCTTTCATGGGATTCTTCGAAGTCCTCAAGAACTTGGGCTTCGTCAGGAAGGTGATGAAGGCCATGGTGGCGGAAGCAGAAACGAGAAAACCCGATCTGGCTGTCTTGATCGACTATCCCGGTTTCAATCTGAGGTTGGCCAGAAGGCTCAAGGATCTGGGCATACCGGTGGTGTATTACATCAGCCCGCAGGTATGGGCCTGGGGCGGCAACCGGGTAAGGAAAATGCGGGATCTGATAGATATGATGATAGTCGTGTTTCCCTTCGAGAGGGCCATCTACGACCGATTCGGCATCGACTGCCAATTCGTGGGACATCCTTTCCTGGATACGGTCAGGCCGATTCTCTCTCTGGACGATTTTCGTGGGAAATTCGACATAAGAAAAAACGACGTGGCGGTGGGACTGCTTCCCGGCTCCAGATGGCAGGAGGTTGAGAAAATCCTGCCGATCATGCTCGAATCGACCAGACTTCTGAGCAATCGCGTCAGGAACGTGCGATTGCTTCTGGGTCTGGCTCCCACCATAGAAAAAGACATAGTCGAGGAGATGCTGAAAACATCTCCGCTGAAAGTGACGGTGGTGGAGAACCTGACCCACGATCTGATGAAGCACTCTCATCTGCTGCTGGTGGCCTCGGGATCGGCCACTCTCGAATGCGCCATTCTGGGAACCCCTTTTTTGGTTTTGTACAAGACCAGCCTGTGGACCTATCTTGTGGCGAAGAGTTTGGTCAGCATACCGAATATAGCCTTGGCCAACGTGGTGGCCGGAAAGAGGATCGTTCCGGAGTTTGTTCAGAACAAGGCTCAACCGGCAAAGATCGCAGATGAGATGTATGAGATCCTAAACGACAGGGAGAGATACAAACTCATGCAGCACGATCTGGCTCAGGTCAGGGGGAAGCTGGGAGAACCGGGCGCATCGGCAAAAGCGGCCCGGATCGTGGCAGGGATGCTCTCCGGCAAACCGTCCTTACCGCACGAAGGGTGAATGAGAGGTCGGCTCAAGAGATTTGGGGACCAGGTGGCCTTGTTTCTGGCATTCTGGATCGGCCCGTTTCTGATCCACGCGCTGGGAGCAACGTTGAGAGTCGACTTTGCGGATCGGGGCAAACTCGCCGGGATCAGAAGAAGTGGCCAATCGGTGATCTATGCCTTCTGGCACGGGCGCATGCTAATCTTGGCCTATACACACCGCCAAAGGAGAATCCACATTTTGATAAGCCAGCACCGTGACGGCGAGTTCATCGCCCG
>CAZPRG010000225.1:0-3444 GCA_964588675.1 uncultured Ignavibacteria bacterium | reverse complement strand
CTTCGGTCAGACGATCTGCGGCCCTGGCTATCTTGCGAATGGGTTTGGTCAGGGGTATGGAGATGAGGTGAGCTAACGCCAGTCCCAGGATGATCATCACCACGTCTACGGCCAGGATCAGCTTCCTGGTCTGGGCAGCCTCGGCCCGGGTCGATTTCGGGTCGAAACCCAGAATAACCAGACCGGACACCTGGCCGTCGATCTTGATGGCGCCGACCGCACGCATCTGATCTCTTGGTCGCCGACCGGAGGATGGGGAGCCGGTGTCGGGCGGCATCACAGCGAGACCCGCGTTCCCCTGTCTGTCCGACTCAAACCGCAGGGTGTCGCCGCTGGGATAGCGCAGCACTTTAACCCACAAGAAGTCCGGATCCTGGAGGATGGCCCCGACGCACGCTTCTATGAACTGAATATCGTCCAGACCGCGTTCCGTGCCGATCTCACGCGCCAACAGGGCGGCCGCGCTTTCCCCCTTGGATGAGATGGCCCGGGAAACGACCCTCTCCTGCCGGTTCGGGAAGAAGAGGAAGTTGAACACCGATATGCCCAGAAGCAGCACCAGGATTCCGGCGCTGATCTTGGATCTAATGGGCCTATCGAGGAAAGATCTTAGGATTTCCATTTTCCGCTTAGCAGTGTGCTTCTCCCTTGGGGCTCAGCCGGTCTTGCCACATCAGGATTCGCGACCGAGAATCAGCCGGGACCTGCCGTCTGCGGAAGTCCGGCTTGTGGATCTAAACAGGTTTTCGTGATCCCTGCCGACCCTCTCGGTCGGCGAGAATGAGTCGTTCGCGGCTCGTCCGGGGACCGGAAGACCACCGGCTCACCGCGTGGATCCGGCTGTCGAGGACCATCGTTTCCGGCTCCGCCGTAGCGCATGTGATATCCTCGGCATCCTTAGGTTGAATCGGCAATCTTCAGGGGGTGCTTTAATTCCAATGCAATCGGGCTCAGGCGAGCTTCAGACCACTGCTCTGGCCGGATCAGAGCACCCTGTCTGTGACCATCGACCGCAGCCCGACTTTGGTTCCGGATTTCCGCCGGAGCCCGACCGAGAGGCTCCGTTGGCCCAGTCGGGTCCAACCGCATCCCGGAGAATCCCGGACAAAAAAACAGCCCCCGGTGGAACCTGTTGGCTGCTGAAGGCACTCCAAGCTCTAGGTCTATCATCTCATCTCAAAAAGCAGGTATCTTTGGTGCGGTTCCGGATTTCCTTCTCTACGTCCAGTAGCTTCACCCCCGGAGCATAGGTCTTGTGCTGCACCCGGCATATGTCGCCGAAAGCTCTGACGATCGCGTCCATCCGGAAGATCTCCCTTTTGCTGGCCTCCACGAATTTCTCGATCTCTTCCTTGGTCGCCCCGCCGTTGTCGCTCGTCCGGGCCAGAAGCTCCACTTTTCCCAAAAGAACCGTAAGCGGGCTGTTCAGATAGTGGGAAATGGTGCGAGTCAGTTCGTTTAGGGCGCCAACTGTTGATCGGGCCTTCTCAATTTGTGCAAGCTGTTGCTTATGGCGCAGCTCTTCTGAAGGCAAACCCCTTCCGTTTGAGCTTCGTTTTAGCCCAACCGAATTCTGCCTTGGCGAGACCATCTTCAGGCAACGCTTCATCCCCAAGCCCCTCTTTAAGTTGGCTTTGTCCCTTAAGGCCACCGTCCCCGATTTGAAATACCGGCGATTGCCGGCGCTGATGGCACGGTATTTGATTTATCGGCAGTCGAAGTGGAAGGTTTAGGCCAAACAAAGGTGACGCGGTTGGACCCGTGTTCAAGAAACGTACAGCATCTTCAACCACGAATGAACAATACGAGTGAAAGCAGATCCTAACAGAACGATCCCCAGCAAGATCTCACGCGATCACAGATGCGTCCTGGGTGCGGAGGAAAGCGAAGGGCCACAGATGTTCACAATCTACAACCTCGGACATTTGCTCGTTAACCGAGACTATCAAACCGTTACGCTTCAAACAAGGAGGTAGCATGAGAACAGGCAAACGTTCATTGGCCATCTGCGCAGCGGCGATTTGGCTTCTGTTGGGAACCGGTTCGGCGGTGGCATATTACTATCCGCCCACCAACGTTCCTCCGGGTCCGCCGCCCAACTACAACCAGGTGGACACACTCTATTTCCTGGGGACGCCCAGCCTGCCCCTTCCTCCCCCGGACAGCGGAGGAATTTACATCTACTACGACCAAGGCGTCTTCAACGTGGCAAACCACATTTACTCCAAAGGAAACTCCTTGGAGCAGTTCCATTGCTGCGTTCTGGTTCAGCTAGACCAACCTCCCACGCCCGGCGTCAACGTCTTTGCGGAGCAGTTCGAGCTGGACGTGCCCGGATTAGTCACCGACACGACCAAATGCACTTGTCTACTGCAAAACGACCGGTGGGGCTGGATTCCATGGGACGAGGGATTGTACGAGATATGGTGGGATGTAACCACCAGGGAGTGGAACGCCAAATGCAGCGGCGACCCCAACGATTTCATGAGATTCATGATTGCCGGATGCGCCCTGGACTTCAACCTGTGGTCCAGTGATCACGGATGCGGCTTCTGGACCAACCAGATATTCTTAGGCGCCGGCAAGACTCCCCTTTCGTCCGTCCCGGGATTTGTGGACACTGGCGTGGTCGATCCTTACCAATCTCAGGCCGGCAACCATCCCACCGATGATCCCAACGTCACCATTTTTACCCGCAAGTCGTCCACCCTGCGGTCTTACAACAAGCTGGGCCTGATTCACTCGGGCGACTCCTACCCCTGTGACCCGGCCCGGCACTATGGGGAGAGGTACTCCGGTACTTTCGCTTACGAAGGGAACGGGGTGCAGTTCTCCACGGCCACATTCTGTCCGCCCAATCACGATCCCAGCATTCTCATAACGCCGGATACCAGCGTGTTTCTGTGCCAGGATGATTCGGTCAGAATATGGATTTTAGCCAGTGATCCGGATGGCGACGTCATCACTGTGGAGAAGACGTTTGGACCGGGCACTTACGTCCCGCAAACCGGCGTTTCTCCCATCTCGGACCACTTCTATTTGCATCCGGACACGGCAGGCGTTTACAAATTCATCTTCAAGGTGACCGATGACGGGGGCTTGACCGACGAGGACAGCACTCACATCACCGTTCGTCTCAACCGGCCTCCGCAGCTTACCTGCCCGGAAGATGACAGCGTCAAAGCAGGTGAAACCTTCACCAGTTCGGACTACTCGGTGACCGACCCCGACGGTCTGGCGGGTTTGAATGTAACCATCCAGTCCGTCACGCCGACTCCTGCCAATGCTCCCGGTCTGGTGGACCAACACGTGGAGTGGCTGACCGCCGGCGCCGACGTGACCAACGGACCCGACTTCACTTTCACCCTGGTGGCCACCGATCCGTGTGGAGCAGCCGATACCTGCCAGTTCCTGGTGACGGTTTACCCACCCTTGATTCTGATC
>CAZPRG010000224.1:0-3520 GCA_964588675.1 uncultured Ignavibacteria bacterium | reverse complement strand
GATAATATCCTTTGGCAGCACGAAAATATATTCGATTTGGTATTTCTCGGACGGTTTCAAAGAGCTTTATCCGCAGATTGTCTCACTTATACAGAAAAACATGCTGAGTAATCCGAATGACCAGGCAAGCCGCTTACTTCTGGCAAGGGCGTACGAAAAGGCCGGAAAACTTCAGTTGGCAATTACTACATATCGTGAAGCCATGAACAGATCGCCGAATAACATTCAGATATTGACTGCCCTGGTTTCGGCACTCTACAAAATCAAAGAATACCAAATCGGCCAGTAGCGCCGCTTACCCCGTTCCCGTCACAGTTTCTTGGTCCGTTCTCTCAACACTCTTGGGCTTTGGTCAAATCATCCTCATCTGGTTCCCACAGTCGTGTCCCCGCGGCAAATGTCCCGAATGGCGTTGACATTTGATGTTGGAGCTATCCCAAGACCACCGACCAGCCCATGTTCACCGGCTGAGATGATGGTAGTACTGCAGACTTGAAAGGAGAAGAGCGAGTCCAATCGCAGAATAGATGGGAGCAAGGTAAACTTTGGATATGGGCAGATGACGAAGACCGTAACCCATCAGCATCATGCAGGCTGCGATCACGTAACTTCGCGCGTTCTGAAAAGCAAACATGCACACCCTGTCTTTCCCTGGCGCCTGTTGATAGACCCGGATGAGATTCCTCCTGGCCAATTTGACGAATCCGAAGCGGTATACGATGGCTCCCCCGATCACTCCGACGGCTGCAGGAATTATCACGTTTTCGTGAGAGGATGCCAGCCAAAAGATAGCAGCCAATATGAGCACCAGACCTACCGCCGACCAGACAATTCCGGCCGTCAGCACCAGGACTCTTCTGTCAACCGAAGGAGGTTTCATAATGAACTGCAACTCTTGCTCTGTCTTATCCCAGAGCGTCCCGCCAGGTTCCTTTTTAGACGCAATCGCCTGTGGTATTGGTTGCCATTAGGTGAACCGCCGATCCAGTTGCCCAAGACAGTCTTGCTTGTTTTTAGTTGACTTGAATCGAGCGAAGGTGTAAATTGGTATTATCAGCAGAAGAGAAAGAGGCGTTCAGCAAACGAACGTTTACGAGGTAGGACCAGCATATGGGGGAGATTCAGATCTCACAGAGCTATAGCTACGGCTCGTTCCCCAGTATACCTGCGGGGATCAATCTGGTCTCCCCCTATAAGTGAGAATGTGGCCTAGACTCCGTGACGAGTCGGAAGCCGACAAATCTCCCCAAATCCCCCTTCGCAAGAGGGGGATTTGAGGATGTTCCAAGTATGCACGAACAACTTGACGGCTCCCCAGAGACGCTGTCATTGTATGCCGGATCTTTGCCGTGGCGGAATCCGGCAGAGCGGCGAATGGTCTGCGGCAGGATGACAGGCTCAGTCTCCGAGCAGAAATCACAAAACAACAGACATGGGAGGTCAGGATGAGAACGGTGTTGGATGTCATGGTGATAGTTGCCCTTTGGATGCTGCCCCTCGGAGCATCCGCCGCGCTGCATCACGAGGTGCTTGAATACAAGGACGGTGACGTTACTCTGGAAGGTTATCTGGCCTACGACGACGCGATCGAGGGAGCTCGTCCCGGGGTTCTGGTGGTGCATGATTGGATGGGACTCGGTCCCTACGCCGAGAAACGCGCGGATCAACTGGCGGCTCTTGGTTACGTGGCCTTGGCCATAGACATGTATGGGAAAGGCGTAAGGCCGAGAGACTCGAAGGAGGCAGCGGCGCTGTCCGGAGTTTATCGGCAGGATCGCGCATTGATGAGGAGGCGCGCCCAGGCCGGACTGGATGTCTTGATGAAACAGCCTTTGGCCGATACCAAGCGAGTAGCCGCCATCGGCTATTGCTTCGGCGGCGGCGTGGCTTTGGAGTTGGCTCGCAGCGGCGCCGATCTTGTGGGCGCGGTCAGCTTTCACGGCACCCTGGATACGCCTCATCCGGAGGATGCCAAGAACATAAAAGGCAGCATATTGGCGATGCAGGGTGCAGACGATCCCTTCGTGCCCCGGAAGGTGGTGGAGGCCTTTGAGGATGAGATGGAGCAGGCCGGGGTCGACTGGCAGATGATCCTTTACGGAGGAGCAGTGCACAGTTTCACGATTCCTGATGCCGGCAACGATCCTTCCACCGGCTCGGCTTACAACGAGAAAGCGGATAAGCGCTCCTGGGGAACGATGCGATTGTTCTTCGATGAGATATTCAGCCGCCCGCCAACACGGGGGAAGTAAACCATCGAAACCGGTAGTCTGGCTCGGAACAGGACTGCTGATCTGCGAAACCGGCGTTTCTGACCTTTCCGGATAAACCCGGTCTGGCAGGCAGACCGGACACCCGCCGCAGCAGGCCAAGTGCGCTGGGCACCTGACGAACAAGATTGTCCGCTAACTCAAGAGGATTCGCCGTATGAAGGCACTTCGACATAGTTTTTTGGCACTCATTTGTTTTGGTGCATTGATATCTTGCCCGGGAGATTCCCGTTCATATGCACAGGACACGTCCGGCAAGGGCAATGAGAGTCACTATTGGGCCAATATTGGAGGTGGATTTGCTGTGGTCCATGGTGGACTCGGAGAAGACGATGGTGGAGTATCAGGCGGCATAAGCTTTTCCTACCAGAAAGGGAGCAGTCTCTTTTCAGTCAGAGGGGTTGAAAACTCGGAGTTCAAACTAGACCTATTCGGATATAGCGGTCCCCCGGAGAAAGTCTGGGATATCGGAGCGCTTTACGGACGAGTTGCCAAGGCGTCCTACGGTCTTGCTTCCATATCCGCAGGTGTCGGCATCGTTGGTGCGTCAGATTGTGAGGGGAACTCATTTCATCGCCCGGGGATCCCAGTCGAAGGACAGCTTTTTTGGACGCCGAGTTCCGTGCTGGGTTTTGGCATCTGTGGGTTTGCAGACTTCAATTCGGAGAAATCATTTGCTGGAGTATTGTTCTGCTTACAGATAGGCCTTCTAAACTGACGATGGAGGCCAATCTGGCCTCATCCGGGAAGTGAAGAATCTCGCAATCCTAAACATACCGCCGAATCGACAATCTTGGGCTGCGCTCAGAATGACATTCTTGTCTGTTTGGGCAAGCGTCGCGGACGAAAGAGAATCTAAACGCAGGGCAGGCGACGGACGCCCGCGCCAGAAGAGAGGCAGGATGAATTCCCGCCTCTATGTGTGAAGAAAAACTTTCCTTACAATCTCATAGGGCAAGGCATTCAGCCCTGCCATTGAGTTGCGGAACAGGGAACGCCTTGTTGTCTTGAAGCCCCTGTAGTCCCCCTTGTCAGGGGGACGAAAAAACACGCCTCCTCGTTTCGGCAGCAGGAGAAGGTGCTCCCTGATATACGGAGAACGAGGGTTGGAGAGGAAGGGCTGTCGCCAAGCGGGCCACCCGTCCGAAGTGAAGAATCTCAGAAACCCAAATATACCGCCAAAGCGAGATTCTTCGGCTACGCCTCAGAATGACAATCTTACTTGTTTGGACGTACGTTGTGGATGAAGG
>CAZPRG010000223.1:0-3568 GCA_964588675.1 uncultured Ignavibacteria bacterium | reverse complement strand
TCCCAAACCGTCGAGACAAGTTCAAACTTCCCAGAATATCGGCGTTCCCTTCTGATGAGGCAGCTCGAATTTTATCACGTCGACGGCCGGCCATTTGCCCATCTGTTGGCCCTGCCTCTCCCCTACCAGTCTGAACCAGATGCCCTTCTGGCCGTCGATGGCCAGCAAGTTCATGGGAATGGCCAGTTCCATGATTTTGACGAAGGCGAATTCGAGTCGGGGCGAGACGGGCTTCCATTGATTCCCCCTCACCCGCCTGGAAAGCTCCGCCTGGTCATCCTTAATCACGATTCTGTACCGGGGCGGCTCCAAAATCTCCAGGACCAATTGGTACCCTTCCTCCTCTAGCGCTTTTCTCTCCAGACCGGGATCGATTCTAAAGAAGACCGTATCCCGGTTCGATCCGAAGTAAATGCCGGAGATCAAGGAGGAGGCCTGGTGCATGGTGCCCCCGGCTTTCTCCGGATCGAAGAAACCGGCCTGCTGCCACTCGTAATAGTGGGTCTTCTCGCCGTCTATGATCGGCCTTAAGTATCCTGTGGGGGGGAAAAGGTAAGTCGAGACAAACTGCGACTTGATGGGATGATACAGCTCCTCGGGTGGCTCCTGGTCGATTAATTCATATACCCGCAGAAGATGCGACCGGTAGAGCCGGTCGAATTGCTCGGTGCCCGGTCCCTGGTGTTCGTCTCCATACCACCAGTTCCAGTCGCTTCCCTCGGCTATGTACAACTCCCGCCAGGCCTCCCGGAGAATGTCCCCGAGGTCCGCACGGTCGCCCTGCTCTTTTTGGAAGCTGGCCAGAGCGTCCCTGGTTTTCTTCAAAACGTCCCAGCTTAAGTTATCCTCCGGATGCCCTATCCATACTCTGAAGTTATGGTTGATCCAGGAACCGGGAAAAAGATGAGGCAGTTTCTCCACGCCGGTGGCGTTCTCCAGAAAGTCGCTCATGGTGGTGGTATGGATCAGATCATCCTGGGAAAGCTCGGAGTAGAGCGCATGCAGAAAGTCGTGCCCGTCGTTCTTGTAATACTCCCAGCAGTTCTCACCGTCCAGGATGATGCTCACCAGCGACGTCGATACGGATTCCGGCGGGATGCTCTCCCGTATCTTATGCAGCCGATCGATCAAGTCGGCGGCCGCATCCGCCGGCTTCCAGGAGGAATACACGAACCCTATCAGATCCGACAGGGTGTGATCGCGGAACACCACCCGCACGCTCTTCTGGTCCACCTCCACCTGGTAAGGCCGGTACAGGGACCGCCTGTCGAGGGAGGCAGCTTTGCCCGGTCTCTCGGCTTTAAACCCAAAACTCTGGAACAGAATCTCCTCGTCCGTGGCAATCCACTTTACCCCTGCCTGGGCTGCCAGGGAAACCATCTCTTCGCTCACGCTCCCTTCCGAAGGCCACATGCCTTTGGGCTCTCTGCCGAAGATTTCCCCGTACATTTCTGCCCCTCGTTCGATCTGGACGCGGGCATCTTCCGGATGCGCGAATCTGACCTGGGGAAGCGGCAATTGCGGCAGGGCGAATCGGGCCACGTCGGTATCGCAGATCAGCGGCAGGATGGGATGGAAGTACGGAGAGAAACTCACCTCGATCTGTCCCTTGTCCTGCAGTTCCTTGTGTTTGGGCAGAATCCGTCCTAATATCTCCCTTTGCTTCTCGATCAACTTGTGCTTGTCCTCTTCGCTGAAACCCCTCTCCTTGTTCAGCAGACCCGAAATCAAGGGGTCGCTTTTGAATATGGGATCCACCCACGCCAGGTTGGACCAGACCTGCAGATCCAGATAGTCCTGTACGTCGAAATCGCGGATCTTGGCTTTCGGTCCTCCGGGTCCCTCTCCCCTTCTGCGGGACAGTTCATAGAACCTGGGATGAGGCCGGATCATGTTCTCCGGATTGCAGTTGAAGAACTCCGCCAGCACCTTTTCCTTGTCTGCATCGCTCAACTCGGCAGCCGGTTTTTGGGTGAGCCGCAGGTGCTCGTCCAGAACATCGGTTTGGGCATAGTCCCGAATCTGCTCCACCAGAGACGGAACCAGGTTGAAGTTCATGCGGATTCGGGGAAACTCGTCCAGCACTGCGGCCATGTCGTAGTAGTCCTTCAGTCCATGCAGGCGAACCCAGGGCATCTGGTAGATCCCGGTCCTCGAATCCTTATAATAGGGTTGATGCATGTGCCATAAGAAGGCCACGCAAAGAGCCGGAGGAGCAGCCCCCGGGGTTCGGCTTTTGGATTTGGGGAGACGACGGCCTTCTGGCGACATGGGGATCAGGATTAGAGTAGTTCCGCCAGCCTCATCTTCGCCTGGCGGGCTTCCCTGGAGTCGGGGTAATCCGATACCACTTTATCCAGCGTTTCCCTGGCCCGGTCCTTCTGGCCCGCCTGGACGTATGCGCTGGCCGCCTGCATGAGATACTGCGGGGCCATAAAGCCCGAGGGGTACATGGAAACCGCCTTCAGGAATTCCTCTCCTGCCTGGGCGTAGTCGCCCATCTGCACGTGGCAGTCGGCGATCCCGGCCCGGGAGGACGAGGCCAGCAGAACGTCCTGGTTGTATTGGTCCAGGTATTTCTGAAACCAAGTCTCCGCCTGGGCATAGTCTTTGGCATAGTAATAGGCCGAGGCCAGATAGTAGGTGGCCTGGCCCGCCATCTTGGAGCTTCCGTACCGGGTCACCAGGGTCTGGAGATTGGACACCGCCCCGCTGATGTTTCCGGACTGAAGCTCGAGATTCGCCGATCCGAAAAGCTCGGCTGCCTGTCTTTCTCTCTTGGCCTGGGAGGAGACCAGATAAACCACCACCGCCGCCACCACGATCACAGCCCCAGCCACCGTCAGCACCTGGTTCAAGTGTTTTTGAATCCACTCGCTGAGCTTGAAAGAAAAAGTCACGAACTTGTCTTGCTTGATTTCTCTCTTGGTGATTCTCTGAGGACTCATTATGGTCTCCTTGTCTTGCCACCGCCGGTCTTCGGCCTGGGGAGTCGTCCTTTGGCCGGCTTGCATCTTCTTGCTTTCATGGCTTGGCTCTCGACTCCGGCCCTGAGAAAATTAACAGAAATTCCCGTTCGCGCAAGCACTTTTTGACGCCCGGCCCAACCTCCGGCAATGCATTCGGCCGTCCGGACGAGTACGGCTCATCGAACCCCTGTCGCCGTCTCATACAAAAAAAGCGAAGCCCGGTCCCTGTTACCGAGGCCGGGCTTCGCCTTTGCCTTTCGATCGCTCGATTTTAGAACAACCCGGTGAAACTCACCATGATTCTGCTGTACTTAAGGCTTTCCTTCTGTGAGAACTCTCTGGTGTATTCCGGATCAAGGCTCATCCTCAAACCCGGGTCGTAGGGTATCCAGCCTGTGACGACGTTCCTTTCCACGTCCGGATAGCTGGCGAACTCGAAGGTGACGTCCAGCTTGATCTGGCTCCAGGCCACCCCGGTCCCCAAGGAGAAAATGCTTCCGTCCACCCAATCACCCTTCTCCGTACCCCTTTTTGATTGCAGGAAAACATCATCGCCCTGGGTATCATATCGGAAATAGACCCAACTGGAGTCCAGCTTG
>CAZPRG010000222.1:0-3576 GCA_964588675.1 uncultured Ignavibacteria bacterium | reverse complement strand
TCATTGTCCCCACGCGTGTGGGGGTGAACCGGTACAAAACAAGGGAACGCTTGGCAAACGTTCATTGTCCCCACGCGTGTGGGGGTGAACCGACGCTTCGGGGCATCCGGGGCTTTGCCCTTCAATTGTCCCCACGCGTGTGGGGGTGAACCGGTAGTCACCGGCTTTGATTTCGAGAGTCCTGCATTGTCCCCACGCGTGTGGGGGTGAACCGAACTAGGCTTCTTGCGGTGTCTCACAAATTCCTTGTTTTACCTAAACCGGCTTCCTATACTGTTGCGTAAACACAAGTGAAAGGAGCGAATTGAGCCGAACACTCCGTGTCACTTTGGCTGCGCTGTTTTGTCTTGCCTTTCTCGCCATCCGGGCTGTTTCATCCGGCGGCGATGGGGACAAGCAGCGCGCCCTGCCTATTCCTTCTCACCCGCAAGAGTTTTCTCCTCCATCCAAAGGGGAGGCCAATTTCTGCCACATTCAGTACGACGTGGATTCGCTGGCCTACTATTCGGACAAATTCCCGGTCAACGGCGGAATAGCAGTTCTGATGGATCCGGCGGACTGCGCGTTCGACAGCACCTATCCCTTCAAGATCAGTCATGTGCAGTTTTATCTCCTGGACTACGAAGGGTCCGTCTGGCCGGCACAAATCAGAATAACCATTCGGAACGTGTACGTGGCTCCGGACACGGTGATGCCCGGCACGATCAAACGCTACACCGGAGACTTTTCCATACCGCAGGATTTTGCCTGGGACCCGGTGACCAATCCTTCTCCCATAGAGGCGGCGCTCAGCCAGGTGGTCTGCGTAGACACCGCCTTCTTTCTGGAAATCACCTACACCGCAGGCGACATCGGTTCGCTTCCCAGCCTGGTGATGAGCGACACTCTCGTCGACCGTCCGGATACCAATGAAAACTGGGTCCTAAAGTCCGGCAAGTACGTGGAATGGTACGACAACTGGGAATCGCCCATCCCCGGCAGGGCCATTATGCGGGTCATCGGATATCCATATGCCATAGACTGCGACAAGCTGTGCTGGAAGTGGATGCCGGATGAGTTCAAAGCACCCAATGGCTTGCCGGATTTCGACCAGTATCAGTTCGGCGCCGATTCGGTGGCCATGAGCGGTCCTGCGGCCTTAGCCGATCTTCTGGTATGGCTGAATGCTATTCCCTCCATTCCTCACCCGGACAGCTTGATGCGGCTTCTTTCGTATTACATCCACACCGACCCCTTGGCTGGCGGCGGCACGCAGATCGACTCGATCCAATCGGGTTTGGATTCGCTTTTTGCCGAGCGCGGATTGAGCCTGCGGGATACGCTGCTGGATAAGCCGAGTTTCTCCACCCTGGCCGACCTGGTCAAGGATTCGGTCAGCGCTGCCCTGCTCTTGGGATTCTGGCAGAAGATAGACGATAACTGGCACCGGATAGGCGGGCATTACGTGAGCATGGCCGGCGAATGTAAGACCAGTTTCTGGACGGCCCTGAGCGATCCGGCCCTGGATATGGCCGAGGATGGAGGCCGGGGAAGGTTCCTCCCGCCTCACGAAACACATCCGGATGATCACCTGCTGCACAACACGGCGGGCTACATTTCGCATGATGCGTATCTGTCCGACACCCTGACGGTGGGCCCCGACTCCGCGGCCTGGATATTACGACCCCTGGCAGCCGACACGCTTCCCTGGGCCTCACAATTCGAGGGACTGAATTTCCAGCCCGATCAGGAACGATATGCCCACTCATACGATCCTGCGGAGAGCCTATACGCGGCGGTGGAGCATGCCGTCCTGATACTGAGCACGCCGACCTCGGTGGAGGAAGATGAAGAGACCACCACCCCCGCGCTCTTCGAGCTTTCGCAGAGCTACCCCAATCCCTTCAACAGTCAGACCGTCATCCGCTATTCGCTGTTCAAGCCCGCCGACGTATCGCTGACCATCTACAACATCCTGGGACAAAAGGTCAGGACCTTAGTCAGCCTGGCTCATCAGAGCGGGTCGGTGACCGTGCCCTGGGACGGCAAGGACGATAAGGGAAACGACCTGGCTTCCGGGATTTACTTCTGCCGGCTGCAAGCGGGGGAGTCGTCCCAGACCCGGCGGATGGTGCTGCTTAAATAGAGCAACGGTGAGACCGCAATGGCGTCGCGAGGAGCGGGGCCGGCTCGACCTTCAATCGATTTGGCACTTCCCAACAATCGTTCCAAAGAGAAAATTCAACTGGACGGCGAAAAATCTCTTGCGCCGGGCCGGGTGATGTTCTTTCTTGACGTTATCGGGGAGTGGGACCCGACACTCCGACCAGGGGAGAAATACACACCTGGCCGACTGTCTCGTTCCCCGGCCAATAGAGAGCAGAAATCGCGCCTGCCGCCGCCAGGGCATGGGGAGATGGACAAGGCTGCACCCATCAGACCCAGGGCATCAAGCGGGCGTCGATCAAGTAACCGGAAGTCCATCCGGGCTTCGAAACCCGACGGAGGAGGGAACCATCTTGAACAAGTCTAAGCTTATCATGGCCGTGGCCTTAACGTGTGTTCTGGTGCTTGTCCTAAGCTCGGCCGTTTGGCCTTTGCAGAAGCAGATTCCCACCCGGATGGCAAATCCGAAGTCCGGTTTTTCGCCTTCTGAGGATCAGGAGGCAGCCGCCTTCTGTGCCATTTACAAGGACGACGGCGTGGCACAATGGGTTCTGGCCTCCTTCGATTCCGGAATGGCATTCTCGGTGTATGTGGACCCGGGGCTATGCCTGCGTGAGCCCCCCTACCCTTTCCAAGTCACCGACGTTCACTTCGATCTGGTCCCCTTAGGGATCCATGTTACCTGGCCGGTGAAAGTGGAGTTCAGCATAAAGCAAGTTCCCCCGGGTGGAAAGTGCTCGGGGCCGAACCCGACGAGTTCCCTGTACTCCGAGTCCTTTGCTTTCCCCGAGGATTCATCATACTACAACATACCGGCATTCATCAACTACAGCCTTAGCCAACCCTTTTGCGTGTGGGAGCCTTTCTTTCTGGAGATCAAGTATCTGAGCAGGATGGTGGGGGTGGACACTCTTCCCAGTCTCAGCATGGACTTGGAGGCCGCGGTTGCGGACAGCTGTGATAACTGGGCGATGATCTCGGGAGAGTATTACAGATGGCCCGATTTCTGGAGTCCTCCGCCTCCCGGGGATCCGATCATCCGGGTGACGGGATACACCGAGGCAGAAGGTTGCCCGGATTTGTGGTACTGGAAGCCGGACAAGCCCACCCAGGCCCCCAGCGGCATGCCGGACTTCGACCAGAACCAGGACGACTGGGTTGGCTACTGCGGTCCGGTGGCGGCAGCAAACTGCCTGTGGTGGTTTGGCGCGGTTCCCGAGGGCTGGAGTCCGCCTCAGCTGATCGACACTCTGGCCAGGTACTTCAACACCCATGCACCCAACTATACCTATGTTGACAGCATGCAGATAGGCCTCAAACAGTACTTTGAAGACTACGGATTCGCCTATCGGGAATCGACTTTCCAGATGCCGGATTTCTTCGAGATGGAGGACTCGCTCAAGAAGTGCCAGGACATAATTCTCCTCTTGG
>CAZPRG010000221.1:0-3611 GCA_964588675.1 uncultured Ignavibacteria bacterium | reverse complement strand
CCGAAAGCCATGTAGACCGCTCTATCGACGATCCGGGAACATTCGTCAAGACCAACGTGCTGGGCACGCAGGTTCTGCTCGACTCGGCCCTCAAGTTCAAGATTAAAAGATTCATCCAAATCTCCACCGACGAAGTCTACGGCAGTCTGGGCAGCGAAGGCTCTTCTACCGAGACTGCTCCACTTCAACCCAACAGCCCCTACTCCGCTTCCAAGGCCTCGGCCGATCTGATGGTTCGCTCCTACTTCGAAACCTTCGGCCTCCCGGCCATCATCACCCGCTGTACCAACAACTATGGGCCTTACCAGTTTCCGGAGAAGCTGATTCCGCTTTTCATCACCAATGCCATGTTCGATCAGAACCTGCCCATCTACGGCGACGGCCTCTATGTCAGAGACTGGATCTACGTGGAGGATCATTGCCAGGCGTTGGACATGGTGCTGCACAAGGGTAAACTCGGCGAGGTTTACAACATCGGCGGCGGAAACGAGAAAACCAATCTAGAGATCACTGACCTGATTCTGGCGAGATTGGGCAAACCCAAGTCGCTGATCAGACACGTGAAGGATCGGCCGGCGCACGACCGGCGTTATGCTCTGGACTGCGCCAAGATTCAGACCCAACTCGGCTGGAAGCCGGAGACCCCCTTCGAGCAGGGAATCTCCCAGACCGTAGACTGGTACGTCAACCATCAGGATTGGTGGCAGAAGGTCAAAAGCGGAGAATACCTGGAGTATTACCAAACACATTATCTCCAGCGAGAGGGTTTCACCGAGGGAAAAGCGTGAAGACCGTTCTGATCACCGGGGCCAACGGCCTTCTGGGGCAAAAACTCTGCCTTCGTTTCTCTTCCTCTTTCAAAGTCATCGCCACAGACCTACAACCCGAAAGCCTGGTCACTCTTCCGAACCTCTCCTACGAGACCCTGGATGTGACCGACGTACGGAATGTGGATTTTCATGTCGGGCACTACAGACCTTCGGTCATAATCAACGCTGCCGCTTACACTGACGTGGATGGCTGCGAAATCCACAAGGACCGGGCCTGGGCGGTCAATGTCGGCGGAATCAAAAATCTGACCAAAGCCTGCCAGGAACACCAGGTCAAGCTGGTGCAGCTCTCAACGGATTACATTTTCGATGGAGAGAATGGGCCTTATTCCGAGGATGATCCCCCGCACCCGGTGGGCTTCTACGGCCAGACCAAGCTGGAAAGCGAGAAGGTAATTCAAGAGAGCGGAATTGACTTCATCATCGTACGGACGAACGTTCTCTATGGATTTGGGAAGAACGTCAAGAAGAACTTCCTGTTTTGGCTTTTGGAAAAACTCTCCGCCGGGGAGAAGATAAGCATCGTGACCGACCAGTTCAACAATCCGACCTCAGCCGACAATCTCGCTGAGTGCATTTTGGAGATAGTACAGAGAGACTTATCCGGTATTCTTCATATAGCGGGAGCCGAATATCTCTCCCGCTACGACTTGGCTGCGAAGGTGGCGCAGAAGTTCGGCTATGATCCCGCTCTAATCTCCCCCACCACCACCGAAACCCTCGCCCAGAAGGCGAAAAGACCCTCCCGCGGCGGCCTGAAAATCGAAAAAGCCCAGAGCCTTCTCAAAACCAAGCTTCTGAATGTGGAAGAGGGATTGGAAAAGGCAAAACGGAGTTAGCGAGGCTCGCGTGCCTGCCAGGTCCCCTGACCTGGTACGCTTGGTTTTGCCCCGTCGGTTTCCTGTGCCTGCCAAGTCCCCTGATCTGGCAGGCTTTGCCCCGTCGGGTCAGGGGACCCGACGGGCACATGAGGGTTATCTATAAGCTTGGATTCATCCGTTGATCTTGTCCGGCTGATTTCCGGACAAACGAGAATCTGGTAAAAAGAAGTAATGCGTAAATCACCAAGGCATTCTCTCGTTTTGAGAAGCTCGAGTATTGAAGCAAACCATGAGCTACATTATGTCTCAAGTTAAGTCCTAATTTCTCAATAAGAAGCCATTCGAGGAATACAATAATGTCTTCACCTAGTGCGCAACGAATCTTTGGCTCTTCAAGAATACGTTGGAGGGCCTTCTCTTCTGTCTTCCCATTTCTGGTCGAGCTAGTAGCCACATTGAGCCGCTCAAGGACTCGTCTCAATATCTCCTCTATCCTAAAGATCATTACATGTACCGAGCCGACATAATCATCATCTAAGAATCGCTCGAAACCGTTTTGAAGAAACAAAACATCATCCGCAACGAAAAAATCAAATTGTTCAAAGAAACCAGCTAGTTTCGAGGCGACATATTGTGTTTGTGGTGACTTACATGGAGTTTCCATGTGTAAACGCAATTTACGTAAACGTACAAGTCGACGCAGGTTGTAAAACGAATAGCGAAAACAGTCTTCCAAGACGCCCCAGAAACCTTTCCTGTGTGCTCGGGCTCGAACCAAATCAAGTATAGGGATCAAGAAATGCAAAGCAACGAATTCGTAGTTAAATGCCAAAACTTCATAAAGGGAGTGTTTGAACTTCTTTTCGGCGGTATCAAGTACATCAATTATATTCCCTCTCACATCTTGCACCACGTTTTTGACCATGTGTAGAAGGGGGGCGGCCTCAATTCCAGCTTTTGCTTGTTTCTTCGCCTCGTGTATTCCGCACAGGAAAGTCGGTTCAGCTGCCACAAATGCCAGAATTTCGTCAACGGATTTCTCCTCCAGAGAGTCCAGCAACCTACGAATCTCCTCTCTTGGGACTTCAACTTCGGTTGTGGTCGTTTGGAATTCATACAGCCGGGCTTTCTCGTTGCATTCTTTGAGTAGCCTCTTCATCTCGTCGACCTTATCAGGACGCTGCCCCAAGGATATGTACTTTTGAAGGCAAGTGTGGAAATGAGTGCTTGCCTTCATAAACTGCCTAGCCCTCATAGCGTTCAAAGCGAGTCTCTCGTAGCAACGTGCCTCTTCGAATCGGCATTCTCGCGCTTTCCTGAGGTCACCTTTCTGCCTGTAAGCAAGCTCCTTTATTTTGAGGTAATCAGCGAACGACAGATCGGAGGCTGGATACTCTGGATTAGACCATTGAAAACCACGTTCAGCTGTTTCAAGAACGAAATCGTAGTGCTCTCCCATCCATTCCTTGGGGAAGCTCAATAGGTCAAAGAGCAACTCCATGACCCAACGGTATTCCTTCTTCAACTCCATCCTGGCCAAATCCGACTTGGCGGTTTCTATCAGCTTCTGCCCCCAGGATGAAGAGTTGGCTTCCACGGCAATGGAGGCGGCGCGACCGAAGTAATTGCTGAACTCGGCATAATCTTCTTTTTGGAGGAGGTTCGCTGCGCCCTGAAGGTATGCGTCCATGGCCTTTACTGCCGCTTTGTGATCCTTCTCTCTTGACCAAAGAATGTCTCCGAATCTGGCCCTTAGAATAGGGTTCGTGGTGCTATCTAGCCGTGACTTGAGGTAGATGAGCACTTCTGCAGAAAACTTCTGCAGATCAGGATATGCGATTGCTCTCCCTTCTGGGTCTGTGCCCTCTGAAATCGGTAATAACGAGTGGGTATTCTTACCATCATGCCGCCGTGATCGAAGCATCAATTCGTGGGCTTGGATTTCGTAGCCCAAGAGTTC
>CAZPRG010000220.1:0-3638 GCA_964588675.1 uncultured Ignavibacteria bacterium | reverse complement strand
GCGTCTATCACCAGCAGCACTTCATGTGGCGCTCCGGGGAGTGCCTTGCCCATCACCCTCTTTATCTTCTTCAACTCCTCCATCAGAGTGACTTTGGTATGCAGCCTTCCCGCCGTGTCGGCTATGACCACGTCCAGGTTTCGGGCGCAGGCCGACTTGATAGCATCGAACGCCACCGACGCCGGGTCCTGATTGGGCTGGCTCCTGACCACCTCCACCCCCACCCGCTCGGCCCACAAGGCCAGTTGCTCCACGGCCGCCGCCCGGAAGGTGTCGCACGCCGCCACCAGCACCTTCTTTCCCTGGTCGTTGAAATCCCTGGCCAGTTTGGCGATGGATGTGGTCTTCCCCGTGCCGTTGACGCCTACCATCATAATCACGTGAGGCGAGGAAAGGTGGCGGGCCGGGGCTACTCCTGCGCCCAGCACGGCCGCCACCTGGGTCTTGAGAAGCTCGATCAACCGGTCGGAATCCTCGATCTTGTCCTTGTGCGACCGTTCCTTCAGCCCCTCTATTATCTTGCCGGTGGTGGACGGGCCCACGTCCGCCTTGATCAGAATCTCCTCCAACTGATCCAGAAGCTCCTGATCGATTTTGGGCCGCAGCCTGACGGCCTGCGAGATTTTTCCCAGGAGGCTACGCTTGGTCTTGGTCAGCCCGGCTTTGAGTTTGTCCAAGGAAAACTTCATTGCCGCCTCCGTGCATGGCGCCCGGACGTGTTTCGAGGGACGAATTCAATCGGAGTCGGAGCTGACTTCGGTCACCAGCTCGTGCTTATCGAATCTCACCGACACTATCTTGGAGACTCCCGGCTGTTCCATGGTCACCCCGTAAAGCACGTCCGCGGCCTCCATGGTCATCTTGTTGTGGGTGATCACGATGAACTGGGTGTTGGAGCTGAAATGTTTGATCAGCTTCAGAAAGCGGCCGATGTTGGCATCATCCAGGGGAGCATCCACCTCATCGAAGATACAGAAGGGGCTGGGCTTCACCAGGTATATGGCGAAAAGCAGGGCGATGGCAGTCAGCGCCTTCTCTCCACCGGAAAGCTGAGAGATGCTCAAAAGCCTCTTGCCATAAGGTCGGGCTGAGATGCGGATGGGGGATTCCAGCGGATCGCCGTACTCCTCCAGCTTCAGCTCGGTCTCGCCGCCCTCGAACAACTCCTCGAAGACTTTCTGAAAATTGAGCCGGGCTTTTTCGAAGGTCTCGGTGAAAAGCTCGCGGGCTGTCTGGTTGATCTTGGAGATGGCGGAAGTCAGCGTCTCCTTGGCCTCGGTCAAATCCCTCACCTGGTTTTGCAGGAAATCCAGCCGCTGTTTGGAGGATTCATACTCTTCCAGGGCCAGCAGGTTCACGACCCCCAGCGCCTTCAGCTTCTCCTTGGTTTGGCCGAGAGCCTGCTTGGATTTCTCGATCTCCCCGGCTGCCAGATCCTCGACCTCGCCGGTCTCCTCCAGGTTCACCTGATATTCCTCCAAGATCCTATCCTGCACGCTCCTGGTTTTGGAGGAAAGTTCCACTTGCTCCATCCTCAGTCCGTGCAGCTCGTCTAAGAATCCGTCTTTGGCCTGCCGTGATGCTTTCAGGTTCTTCTCCTTGACATCCAGCTCCGCCTGCAGGCCGGCATGTTCTTCGGTTTTGGCCGTCAATCGGGCCTTGTGCTCCTCGATTTCGCCGAAAGCCTGCTTCAATTCCTCCTGTTTGTCCGCATTGGTCTGTGCCAGCTTCTCAATCTCAGAACGAGAATCGCGGGACTCTTTAGCCTTGGACTCCTGGGCGCTTTCCATTTCCCGGATCAACTCCGACAGCCTGGTCAGATCGCCTTGTACCTGTTCCTGCTTCCCCTGCAGGGAAACCAATTCGATCTTGAGTTGGTTGGTTTTCTTGAAGGTCTCAGTATGGCCGGCCTCGGCCTGTTGCAGGATTTCCTTCTGTTGATCCACTGCCGACGATAGGTTTTGTCGCGTTTCCGCCAGTTCCTGCAACTGACGGCTCTGTTCCTCGGACTTCTTCCTGAACTGCTCTGTGGCTTCTGCCGTCTCCCGGGCCAGTTCCCGAAGCTGGACTTGGCGTGTTTCCAAGGTGGTCTTTTCGAACTCGAGCGTCTTGAGCCGTATCTCCGACTGTTGAATCCGCTGGCTCATCTGCTCGTTATCCCCCGAAACCCGACTCAGTTGGTCCTGAAGGTTTTGCTCCCGGGCTTGTCTTTCGTCCCTTTCCGTCGATATTCGTTGCAGTCTTTGATTCTGCCGGTCGATTTTCTCTCTGAGCTTCTGAATCTCAAGCTCTCTTCCCAGAAGAGAAATCTCTCTGGCCGACCCACCGGAAATGGCGGTCTGCGCTTTCACCAACTCGCCCTCCAACGTGATCAGGTCAAAGCCCGGCTCCAAGCCGGAAGAGAGCTTCATAGCTTCATCCAGAGTCTCCACCAGGATCACCCTGCCCAGAAGAAACTCAATCACTTTGGTGAATTTCGGATCACACTGCACCAAATCGGATGCTCTCCCGATCACTCCCGGTCGGACGCCGAGGTCTGTCTGGTATGACTTTCGGGGCACAGCGTTGGCTTTGTCCAGCGGGAGGAAAGTGGCTCTTCCGGCCTTCTCGCTCTTCAGGAGGGCTATGGCATTCCTGGCGGACTGGATGTCCTGGCAGATGATGAACTGCGCGGCCTCGCCCAAAGCGGACTCGACGGCTGTTAAGTACTCGTTCCGGGTGGTGATAACGTTGGCCACCGTGTCTATGATTCCGGGAAGCCTCTCCCCGGCGGACAGCACCCATCTCTCGCCTTTTCCGTATCCCTCGTAATGCTCGGAGATTTGCTCCAACATGTGCAGTCCGGCCTTGTCTCCCTCCAGAAGAGACCGTAGCCCGGACTCCTCGGCGGCCAGCTCGGCCAGATCCTTCTTGCTTTGTTCGATCTCGTCCTTCAGGACCTGTGCCTGTCGGTTGCCGGCCTGCCGCAGCTTCAGATCTTCCTGGTACTCCGAGGTCAACTGCTTTAGCGTCTGCCAGACCGCGGCGATTTCATCCTCGAGCGTTAAGGCCTCGTCGGTGAGTGCGTCTTCCCTTTTGGTCAACTCCTCGATCTGAGCACGGCTGCCTTCCTCTTCGCTGCCGCCCCTGTTCAGAAGATCGTTGACCTGCTGCCATTGCTGGGACAGCTCCTGCAAACGCGCCTTAATCTGCTGAAGCTGATCGTCGCCGGAGAGCAGCTTTTTCTCTTCAGCTTGACACTCCTGATTCTTGGACTCTATCTCCGCGGCCAGCCGGCCCAGCTGTCCGTTCTTCTGCTCTGTTTCATCTTGCACCGAAGACCATCGGGATTTCAGATTCGCCAGTTCCTCCTGGTTTCTGGCGATCAATCTCTCCAGGTTGGATCGGCGCTCCCGGTTCACCGAAATCTCCCGCTCGATTTGAAAGTTCCTTTCCGAAAGCCGGTTAACGGTCTTCTGAATCTCGATCAGCTCTTTGTCCGTTTCCAAGAGTTGTAGCTTCAGGCTTTCGGTCTGGGCCTCCTCCTGATCCAGATTGGCTGCGGCGTGCTGAGAGCGGTCGGTAGAGGCGCCCACTTTTTCCTGCAGCTCCTTTTCCCGGGCTTTGAGAATCCAGAATTCGCGTTTCCCCAACCTGAT
>CAZPRG010000219.1:0-3709 GCA_964588675.1 uncultured Ignavibacteria bacterium | reverse complement strand
CTCCGGCCTCGGTCCAGGCCAACCCCACCGCCACGCCGATTTCCGGAAATTTGGGGACTTTGTCCGGAATGTAGACCGGCACACCCAGATACTCCTCCAGATTTTCCGCAGTCACGTTGCAGGGTTCGAAGCTCTGAGAGGCCTTGGCCCGGGCGCACCTGCGGCATATGCTCTCCATCTCCCTCTGCAAGCCCTTGATGCCGGCCTCCACGGTGTACTGGCGGATGACTTTTTTCAGGGCCTCGTCCGAGAAGAGTATGTCCTGTGGGGTGAGTCCGTGTTTTTTGAGCTGCGCGGGCATGATGAATTTCTTGGCTATCTCCAGTTTCTCCTCCTCGATGAACCCGGAGAATTCCACCACGTCCACCAGGTCGTAAATGGGACTGGGGATATCGCCCCCCACCAGGGCGGTGATCACGAACAGCGCGTCCGACAGGTCGAACGGCACGCCCAAATAGTTGTCCACAAAGTGGGAGCTTTTGTCCGGATCCAAAACCTCCGCCAGGGCGCCGAACGGATCGCCCCTGAGATGTTCGCTGGCCATCTTATCCGCCTGCTCGATCATAATCAGAGGATTGGAGCACCCCACCTCGCGGATGGCGGCCAGAATCTTCCCCGGCGACGCCTCGGCATAGGTGGAGCGGAAGCCTTTGATTTCGGCTTCGTCTCTCATCCCGGCCACGCTGATCCGCACGAACTTCCTTCCCAAGCCTTTGGCAATGGAGAGAGCCAATGAGGTCTTGCCGGTTCCGGCCGGCCCGGCAAAGCAGATGGCTATTCCCCGGAAGTCGCCTTTCAGCTTGCGCACGCTGAAAAGCTGCAGTATGTCCTGCTTGACTTTGCTCTGGCCGAAATGCTCCCGGTTCAGGATGGCCTCCAATTTGTCGATGTCCACCTCGTCGCATTTCTCCTTGGTCCAGGGCAGGGACAGAAGCCAGTCTATGTGGGTTCGGACCATGCCGTACTCCGCAGACGCAGTGGAGATAAGCCTCAGTCTCTCCACCTCCAGCAAGGCCTGTTTTTCGACGTACGAAGGCAGTCTGGTAACTTTGATCTTGGCCTTCAGCTCCTCCACTTCTCTTTCCTGAAGTCCGATCTCGCCCAGTTCCTCCCTGATGGTCCTCAGCTCCTCCCGGAGCACCTGCTCTTTTACCTTCCTCTCCAGATCCTGTCTGGCGTCGAAGGTCAAGTTCTTGCTCAACTGGGCCCGCGTGATTTCGGTCTCCAGCATTCCGGTCAGCTCGGTCAGGCGCGCTTCCGGAATCAGCTCCTCCAGGATTTTCTGCTTCCAGGCAAGTTCAAAATGCAAAGAAGATGCCACCATGTCCGCGAATTTGCCCGGTCGATCTTTGTTCATGCTGAGGATATGGTACAGTTCCGCCGGATAGCTGGAATCCATCTCCACCAGCCGTTGGACCAACTCCATAATGGCCCCCACCAATTGTTTTTGCCTTTCCAGGTCACCTTCCGGTTCGCTGAGTTGTCCCACTCGAGCCACGAAGTATGGCTGATCCTGAGTCAGCTGGCCCAGCTGAACCCGGCTTATGCCCTCCACGGCAAGCTGTTTCGCGCCTTCGCCGGAGTCTTCGATTTTCATTATCTTCGCCGCCACCCCCACCCTGGAAAGCTGCCGGAAAGTTACGTTGTTGGAGATGCCGGACCCCGCCCAGGTGAGGGCGATGATCTGGCCGGGCTTGTTGATGTCCTCGAGCAGACGCAGGTTCCTCTGATAACCCACGTGAAGAGTCGAGATTCCAAGCGGGAATACCACCGTGCTCATCAGCGGAAGTACCGGCAGAGCATCTGGCAAATCTGTTTCAGGGATTCTCGTCTTCGAATTCATACGGTTTTTTTTGGGGTTATTGACTCAAGCGTCGACCACTCACTACGATAACCCTTCATCCGGGCGACTGTCAAGCTTTATTTCAGACGGAGGCCAAGAGCCGGCCGTCATCCATGGCGACATGGTTAGTTATCGGCGCGCAGGGATTGAAATTCAGACCTGCCAGGAAAGGGCATTCCGCGAATCGAATTTCACAGAGCAAGTTTGCGCATGTGTCTTTATCCACGCGAGCTTCTGAATGCCGGTGCTTTCTAACGAGTACAGGGGGGAACAGGAGTCGACTCGAAACTTCTGAGGGAGGATGAAGGTAGGCGCCCCGGGCCCGCAAACTCGATCATCCGTTGGGGCCGGTGGGGTCCTTGGGTCGGACTACCGCATATCCCTGGTCGATGAGGTTGCCCTCCGGGTCGAATACCTTGACCAGGTAGGTTCCGGCGGCGAGACCATAGATAAAACAGGTGATGTCGAAATCGCAGGTGCACCTGCAGGAGAAGCCTTCGTCTTTCTCCCGAACGTCGAACCCATAGTCGGCCTTGGTCACCCCCATTTTGATGTCGGCGCAACAGTTGTAGCTGGCGCTGGCATGCACCACTCGGATGGTATCGTTGAAGGAGCTGAGCACGATGGACCCGTTGCGGAGAAGCTTTCCAAACGCGGCCGACTCCTGCTTGCACCCGCCGTGGAACGACTCGGCCCAGAAAGCAGGACGATTTTGGGTGGGATAGTCGGTCTTGCTGCAGCAGACTAACGCGGAGACGACTGCCAGAAGTATGGCGACGTTGTATTTGAATCTCATAACAGCTTAAAGGTGCTTTCGGATCATCGACTCTATCAGGCCGCGAACAGGCCGCACCGACAATATACTCGCCTACGCGTTTCCGTCAATCGGAAACAGCGAATTGAGTAAAGCTTTCTATCTCACCGCCTTTATGCGGAAGGGATCACCAGCTCCGCTTCCCCAACAAACTCGCCCACCGTATCAAACACGCGGATCAGATAGACTCCGGCCGGGACACCATAGATGGTCGTGGTGAAATCAAAATAACAAATGCAATAACACCAGTCGGTCGCGGTATCGTACTCGAAGAGATCGAACCCCTGGGGAGTTCTTTCCACCTGACTCAAGATGATGGAACAGCAGTTTTCGAATGCATTCTTATGCATCACCCAGACCGTATCGGCGACGAACCAGACCAGAACCGAATCCCGCAGCGTGTCCGAAAGAGCTTGGCCGCCAGCCTTGAATGAATGACTCTTGCATTCGCTCTGGAAGGACTCGAACGCGCCATACTTGGGCGGGATGTCCACCGTTCCGGAATCTACCGGATCACCGTCTGTGTCGAAGACCCTGATGAAATAGGTGCCGTCGGGAAGACCCGAGATTTCGGTGGTGATGTCGAAAAAGCACATGCAGTTGCAAGGCTCACCGGTATCGGATTCGAAAAGGTCGTATCCGCCCAAGGTCTTCACTACCTCGACCTTGATCCGGGCGCAACACTGGTAGAATGCATCCTGGTGGAGCACGGAGATGGTGTCTCCGTGCGAGCTGAGAATCACGGTATCGCTTGCCTCGCTTGATCCGGCACCCTGCTTCAAGTAGCCTTGGCAGTCGCTTTGCCGGAACTCGACCTTAAGACCGGCCGGATTCTTCACCGGGTTTTTCGTCTTGCTGCACACCAGCAGAAGAAACGAGAGACCAAGGATGGCTGCGATTCTGTAATGTCTCATCCTCATCATCTCCTCCTTCCGATTATTGGCTTGGACGCGGGAATCTCACTTTAAAATCTGGGCAAAATCCGTGCCCCTTTCCGGACTTCATCCGGCAGCGTGTTACTCCCTTTATTTCTTGGACCTTCTATTGCCCGC
>CAZPRG010000218.1:0-3718 GCA_964588675.1 uncultured Ignavibacteria bacterium | reverse complement strand
ATCGCAGTCCTGGACCGAATCCGAGCCGATGCTCACGGTTCCGATGGTCAGAGGCACGCTGTCCGAGGGACAGTAGTATTCCGCCCGGGCAGAGCCGGACCACGCGGCAAACAAAACTCCAAGGACCAGAAGAAAGGCCAGGCTGGATATGGCGCGACCTGTTTTCTCGATCTTGAGACTTTTCATCGGGCGAAGCCTCCTTCGATTATCCCCCGATCGATCTCGATTATCCCTTCGGTGCCTCCCTCAGCTCCCGCATAATGCATCCGCATGGTGTACCGATTGGAGTTATTGCCGCTGTAGCTTCCCCAGGGATTGGGAAAAGTGTCTGCATAAACCTGCCCGGTTTTCCACTCGTGTGATGAGCTGGGTCCGTTGGGCACGAAACACATCTCCTCCGGCTCGCCGGTCTTGAAGGCAAACCAATAGTAAGCATCCTGGGTCAATTGGATGCCTTCCACGTCCTCGCCGCACCATTCTCCTGATTGGTATGACACATCCGTGCCTTCCCACAGTCTGTTTTGGGGATGGCCGTTTTGGTCGCCGTACACCGCCATGCGAAAAGTGGCTTTGGACCCGCCCGAGCTGTAGGCTCTCATCTCCAGCCGGGTGGCAGCTGCGCTCGCCGGGGCTTGGAATCGACATGCATCGGCATAACCGGAAGCCACCGCCCAGTGAGAAGGACAGCCGTCCAGGCCGAACCAACCGGCGTGGACCATTACTCCTGAGAGCAGCAGGAAAAGGCAAATAACCGACAATGCCCACTTTCTCATATCTTCACTCCTTATTCTTGGGGGAACCGGATCTCCGGGCCGAAGCTCTTTTCTTCCTCATCTCATCTTCTCTGATGCCGTCTATCAAGCCCCAGAAGATTTCCTCGGCCTGACCGGTTTTTGCCAGCTTCTGCTTGAGCTGAATGGCCCGAAGCACGTCCTGGACCTTGGGCTCGAAGCCGTTCTGTCCCAGCTTCTCGATGAGCTTATCGATGAGCATATCCAAAAGCCGCAATTCCGGGATGGCTGAATTCGAGGTCATGCTCAGGTCACTCTTCGATCCGGCCTTCCTGCCCGTCTTCTTGTTCACTCTTGACTTATCCCTCCCTTCCAATGCATTGAAGCTCACGGCGCTTGCAAACGGGAAATCAAGACCCGGTCTACCCCATTTCCACGATCATCAGATCCACCAACCCCGTCTTCTGCGATCCGGAGAATCTGGCGATCCGGAAGTCGGTCTCGGTCTCGGTTCCTACCACCAGACAGTTGACTTCGTTTTTGGGCATGACCATCACCTTGGGACTGGCAATGGACGAGGGAAGCGGGTTTCCCCGAAAATCTTGTAACTCGGAAAAGCTCACCGCCTGATCCAGACCACCCAGATTGTTTCTGGCGAGAACCACCCTTTTGGATGCGTCTCCGGCCTCAGTATAGAAAACCAGAAAAGAAGCTAAAGACCAATCTCCCCACACCACGAAATTGGGCACCACCCAGGTCCTTCTTCCCCGCAGATAGTCCAGCGTTATGTTCATGGTTGCGTTCCTTTCGATTGGTTCGCATCGCGCCCTGCTTCAACCCGCTTCCACTCCGTTCTGCGTTGCCAGCAGACGCCTCCCGGGCATGCTCGTACCGGCGTTGAGGCGAAGGCCGGAACCGAGGAGAGGAATTCATCCGCTCGATTTAGTCGCGCGAGGCGAGCTGAAGCCGCCGGGGTCCTTTCCGAACTCCCTGAGAATCTCGTAAGCCAACCGGCGATAGGTGGTCGACATGTCCGACCAGGCCTGAGAAAGGGAGCCGACTCCACCTGTGGAGCCGGTTGCCGCGTTCTGCGTCATGGCCTCCATGGCCTTGACGTTGCACAGAATGGAAACGGCCAGATAGGTTTCGGCCGTCACCAGCGATTGGCGGGTGGAGTTGGCGTATGACGCATCGATGTATACCGCCACTTGATCCCCGGCTTCCTTGACCGCATTCTCCACCACTTCGTCGCTTAGAAGACCTAGTTCCGCGGTATAGTCCACCAGAACCCACTGACCGTCCTGAATGTCTCCGCCGGGAGTCCGACTTATCTGTCCCTTGGCATAGTCAATCTGATAGTCCTCGTCCCTCATGTACACCCGGAAGCAGAGATACCATACCACCACCGAGGCACCGGAAGCGATGCTTCCCTGAGGCATGCGATTGACCGTGCCTTGGCCGTAGTCGATGGTATAGTCCACGTTCTCCATATAGATCTGACCCAGCGAGGAATCGCTAGCCACCACCACCGTGTCCAGCATCAGCTCTCCGTTCGACAGGCGCACCGAATCGGAGGAGGAAAAGCTCACCGTCTCTCTGATGGGCGGAACGTTTTCCTTGGCCTTCACCTTCTCCGAGCCGGGCTGAAGCAAAGCGTGCGGCAGTTGAAAGGGCGTTTCCCCCACCAGGTGGCAGGCCAGGTTTTCCTGGCTGGCTGTGCCCAGCTCGTGTTCCAGGATGTGTTTCTTGACTAAGTCTATATTCGTGAATCCCATATTTTCATTCCCTCACAAGATGGGAAGGCCGGGTGTCCCAGGCCGAGTGTCTTGAACCTTGCAGCCAGGACCTTTTGCCTGATTCCTCAGTACTCATATGGTGACTTTCAAACTCTCAGCCTGTGAGAGTGCAGTTATCTGCGTGCCCACGGGTGCGGTGGAGAACGGCACGATCACCAAAAGACGCACCCAAAACCGTGACTCACCGTTGACCGGACACATCTGCCAGTCCCCGGGAACCGAGTTCAAGTCTGACCATAGCAATACAGCCTTCTGCTGGGAATCCAAATGGTAGGCTCCGGATTGAGGCAGAAAATCGGTCCAGGCTTGACCATTCCAATATTGCCAGCTTACTTGGCCTCCGATTCCCGCAGTGGAGAGTATAATTGCCGCCAGGTTGAACCTGGCTGCCATGCCCAGGTAGACTACATCGTCAAGGTCCTTGACCAGCCCTCCGGAGCTCGGATGAAACACGTCCGCCGGCGTGGTGTCGGCCGCTTCGGCGGTCCGATCGGCATACTGGCTGGCGGCGGAATGATCGTAGCAGAACAACCGGTCGAAGGTCTTCTGCCCAGGCTCGAAGACCAGAGCCGACGCGAAGGAGGAACCATCCTTGTAGGAGTAGAAAAGCTGATTCTGACCCTCGCCCTGGGCCCTGACGAAGAAAACGTAGGGGATGCTGCCCAAGAATCTGACGGCCACAGACAGCGGCGAACAGGTGTCCACGGTGAAGACTCCGGTCCAGCTGCTCCCGTCGAATTCCTTGTACAACACGGCGGAGCTTCCGGGGAAGACGATTCCCACCCGGTTGTCCGCGGATAGATCGGCGCAGAACCGATGATCCACCTGCGAACCGGAGTAGAGGTTCTGCTGGGGGTCCCAGCCGGACGACTGGATGTGATCGGATCGATAAGCCAATAGCGTGGAGTCGTCCGAGTAGAAGCAATGGACATAGGGAGACTGGAAAAGCAGTTGTGAAAAGCAGGAGGCCGTGCCGTTGGTCAGACTAACTCCCGGGTCGGAAGGTCCGGTTCCCCAGGTGGCCCCATCGTCCTGCGAGGTCTTGGAGTGAACCAGGTAACGCTCGGTTTCCGGGTCATAGTGGGTCCAGGACGCCCACAGCCTTCCGCCGGAGTCCTTGATCATGCTGGGGAAATAGTTCTCCCCGACGTTGCAGATCACGTTTACCGTCCCTGCGGTCCAGCACCCCTG
>CAZPRG010000217.1:0-3749 GCA_964588675.1 uncultured Ignavibacteria bacterium | reverse complement strand
TTCTATCCAGCATGGCCTGGGACATCAACGTGCTGATCGCCTTTCGGGTGATACAAGGGGCGGGAGCCGGATTTCTGCTGCCGGTGGGATTGGCCATTCTGACCCGCGAGTTCCCTCCCGAAAAAAGAGGCATCGCCTTGGGGTTTTGGTCCGTGGCCGCCTCGGCCTCGGTGGCCCTTGGTCCCGCCACCGGAGGCTATCTCATCGATCGTTTCTCCTGGCATGCCATCTTCGACATAAATATTCCGGTGGGAATCGCAGGGATGGCGGCGGCGGCGATCATTCTGAGAAACTACAAATCCCCCCACCGGCGCAGCTTCGATTTCATCGGATTCATATCCTTAACCGCATTCCTCACCTGCCTGCTATTGGCGCTGGCCAACGGAAATTCCGCCTGGAACACCGGCGGGTGGACCTCCACCTATATACTGGCCAACTTCGCCATCTCCCTGGTCGGGCTGGTGGTATTTCTAATCACCGAATTCAGCGTGGAGCATCCTCTGATAGAGTTGAGCATTTTCAGGAATTTCAACTTCACCATGAGCAACGTGGTGTTCTTCGTCTTCGGCCTGGGACTGTTCGGCAGCAACTTCCTTTTGCCCATCTTCCTGCAGAACTCGTTGGGCTACACCCCCTTGCAGGCCGGTTTGGTCTTTTTGCCGGTGGGGATACTGGTGGGCGTGACCGCGCCTTTGGCCGGCATATTCTCCGACCGGTTTGATCCCAAGATCCCGGCCCTGATCGGCCTGGCTCTGATGGCTGTGACGCTTTACCAATACAGCTTTCTTTCCTCTCTGTCCGAGAAATCACAGATCATGCTTCCGCTGTATCTGCGGGGCATCGCCATGGGGCTGATCATGTCGCCGCTGGCCACGGTGGCCATCTCCGAGATAAGCAACGAGAAGATGGCCCAGGCTTCGGGACTGTTCAATGTGATTCGGCAAATCGGCGGAAGCTTTGGCGTGGCCCTTTTCGGAACCATCCTCACTCAGAGAACGATTTTCCATGCGGCCAATTACGGCCAGCAATTGAACGCCTATTCGGACAGCTTCCAGCAGACGGTTCTGAAACTTCAACACTTCGCCGTCCAGGCCACGGGCGGAACCGTCAGCCAGGGCGCGGCCAAGGCCCAGGGGCTAATCTACACCTTTGTTCAAAATCAGGCTTTCATCCGGGCGGTGGACGATATATTTCTGATATCCTCCGTGGTAGTGCTGGCCAGTGTGGTTCCCGCTTTTTTCTGTAGAACCCGCAAGGCCAAAAAAAGAAGAAAACCCACGAAAGCCGGATGAATTCGGTGAAGTGAAATGTGAACGATGCAGAAGAGAGGATATGAGGGATAAGAGTTGCATCAGGAGCTTCCTCCGGCTCTAGGTTGAAGTGTGAGGGCCGCACGGACGTGCCCCCACCCGGACGGGTGCCCGTCTGGGCAGACGGGCCCGCATGGGCGTCCGGAAGCGGCGCCCTTACAGGCTCCCTTCCTGGAGGGGTCAAATCCCCGCGACCTGTAAATACTCTGATCGGTACCGAATCCATTGGGTCTGCTTTTCGTAGTAAGAAGAGGGATTGACGACGATGACGGAGACCCCAGGGGGACCTGTCCGGGCGTCCGGGACAAGATGCTGTTTTTAGGCTGGGAGGAAACACCAGATGAATACTGTCAGAAAGGTCGACCTTCGTCGGAGGTTGCTGAACCGTCGGAACAGACTTGAGACCGCCATGGGTGAGTTCAAGGAAACATCACAGTTGATGCACCTTCTTCAAGAGGTGGATTCTGCCCTCGAGCGAATGAATGGGGGGACATACGGTTTGTGCGAAGTCTGCCACGAACCAATCGAGGAAGAGCGACTGGTGGCGGACCCTTGCGCCAAGAACTGCCTGGGCTGTCTCACGCCGGACCAGCAGCGCGCACTGGAGCAGGACCTGGATCTGGCCTCGCGCATCCAGGCGCAATTGCTGCCGAAGAAGAATCTCAGTCTCAACGGCTGGGAAACCTACTATCACTACCAGCCGGCAGGCCTGGTGAGCGGCGATTACTGCGATCTGATCAGTCCCGACGCCGAAAAAGGCGACCTGTTCTTCCTCTTGGGAGACGTCTCAGGTCACGGGGTGGCCGCATCCATGCTGATGGCGCACCTGCATGCCATGTTTCGCACGCTGATTGCCGTGGGTCTGTCCGTCGACCAACTGGTTGGGCGGGCGAATCGAATCTTCTGCGAGAGCACCATCTCCGCCGATTACGCCACTCTGGTGTGCGGAAGAGCTGGCAGCTCGGGCCAGGTTGACGTCTGCATTGCCGGTCACTGTCCGCCTCTGGTGATTCGAGCCGGCGAAATCATGAGCCTGCAGGCCACGGGTCTTCCGGTGGGCATATTCGGCGGCGGAGAGTACTCGGCCACAAAGGTACAGCTGTCCCCCGGTGACAGCCTCCTGCTTTACACCGACGGGCTCACCGAAGCCAAAGACAGAGCCGAAGTCGAATACAGCGCCGAACGGCTGGTCAAACTGGTGGAAGGACGCCGCCAGCTCTCACCGCAGGCGTTGCCCCAGCTGTGCCTGGAGGATCTGAAGAGCTTCGTTTCCGGGGTGCCCGCGACAGACGATCTTTCCATTATGGTCATTCGCCGGGCTGCTTAGCAAGACAGATTTGCTGACTCGCAGAGACCGGCACTTCGGGGGTCGGGTTGGTAGTGGGCGAGACTACTCTCTTCCGCGCGGTAGGGGTTTCTTGCGACACAGGTGAGGATCGCTCAACGGATGAAGCGGACTAAGCGGATGGGCTGTGCTTTCCATGGAAACCGCGCGTGCTTTTGTCTGCCGCTGGCCTCCCTTTGGAGAAAAACACGAAGAGGAAGCAGAGAATAAGTCGCTTGCAGGCGTTTAATAGCATAGGATATATGAGGTCAGTGGGAGCTCAATCAGATCAGGTTGCAGCAAGATGGTCGTCATCCGGCAACAGACAGTCGAGTGAGTCGGAGGAAAGGAGGCGACAATGACCAAGAAAACAGGTCTTCTCATTATCTCGCTGATTCTGATGATCGGGGGGATTGGACGGCTGGTGGCCAATGAAGCCATCTTCCGAGCCTTCCACATGGGCCATTTGTGGCTAAATCAGCCGTTCGCCTGGTATAATTACAAGCTTCTGGGCGTGCTGGTTCTGTGGCTGGGTACAATCCTGTTGGTCTGCTCCCGGGACGTAATCAGGTATCGCGGCATCATCAGAGTATCCATCCTGGGATTGCTCTTGTTTCTCGTGGTCAGCCTGGTGGCGGGGTTTGCTGCCGGTTTGGAGATTCAGTATTTCCTGGTGGACTCCATATTCTCTTTGATCCTGATCGTTCTTTTTCTTATCATTCAGAGACAGTGAGTGGATCCGACCCCCTGCCATGCATGAAGAGGATTCAGCGGGTTGAGTTAAGGAGGTGAACAGCCCCATGGGAATCGGAAAAAGGGAGTGTCCCAACTGCGCGGTGGAGGTGCCCAAACATGGTGAGCGATGTCCCATCTGCGGCTACGAGTTCCCTCAACCCAAGTCAAGAGTTCTCAAGTGGGTTGCTATAATACTTATCCTCCTTTTTCTTATTCCTGCCGTGACTCTGTTGATTCGATTTCTGAAGTGACCTTTCGACCCTATTGGAAGCACGCCGCCATCCGGGGATGCAGCCGGAGACGGTCCTTGTACCTCGTCCGCACCGCGAAGCCTGAATTTTCCCTTTGTCTCTTACTCTCCCGCAGGTTTGCCGAGTTCC
>CAZPRG010000216.1:0-3803 GCA_964588675.1 uncultured Ignavibacteria bacterium | reverse complement strand
TCCGGCCCACGGACAAGCTGCTGCAAATCCTGAAGGTGGGAACCGAGCTGGCGCGAGAAGGGGAGTATCTAATCACCATAGGCATCACACCCACCCGGGCGGAGTCGGCCTATGGCTACATCGAGCTGGCAGAGCCGTACAACACACTGGAAGGCATACCCGTTTATCGGATCAAGGAGTTCAAAGAAAAGCCAAACCGGCTCAAAGCCCAGGAGTATTACTACGACCGGAAGCATCTGTGGAACTCCGGAATGTTCATCTGGACCGCCTCCACCATACTGAATGCGCTCAAGAAGCACATGCCTCAGATGTACTCCCAGTTGGAGGTTTATTCACAGAGCTTGGGCACCAAAAACGAGGCTGCCGCAAAGAAGGAGCTTTACAACCAGGTGGAGAACATCTCCATAGACTTCGCCGTGCTGGAGAAGGCGGACAACGCCCTGGTGATCAAAGCCGATCTGGTGTGGGATGACGTGGGTTCCTGGCTGGCCTTGGATAGAATCAAAGAAAAGGACAGCGATCACAACGTGTTGATCGGGTCGGCTCGCGCCGTGGATACCTATGAGACGACCATCCTCAACGACTCCGACGGGATAATCGCCACCCTGGGGGTCTCCGACCTGGTGATCGTCAAGACCGACGACATCGTTTTTGTGGCCCACAAAACCAGGGTTCAGGACGTGAAGGAATTGCTGTTGGAGTTGGGGCAGGATGAGAAGCTGGAGAAATACCTATGAAGAAGTTTTGGCTTGTGACCTTGTGCCTGTTGCTTGCTTCGGGCTGCGCCCACCTGCCTTGGGGGGGACCCAAGGAGGACTCGCGCACCAGAGGCGAAGCGAGCAAGGACCCTCTGGGCTATCCTCAGGATCAGGTCATCGTCACCCAAAACGAGCCTAAAACAAAGACCAGTACCATCCAACCATCAGACGAAACCCGCGACTTGGAGCCCGGACAAAAACCGCCGATGGCTGCGCCTGTGGCGCAGCAAATCTACCGGGTGCAGTTTTTCGCCACCAAGTACCCGGATGAGGCCTCTCAGGTGGCCGAGACGGTGGGCGGCATGGTTTCGGAGAAGACGTACATAGAATACAAGACGCCTTATTACTGGGTGAGGGCCGGAGACTGCCAGACCAAGGAGGAGGCGGACCGGCTTCTGCGGAAAATAAAGCGATTGGGATACCAGGAGAGTTGGGTGGTTGAGGTGGAGGGGCAACCCGGGGAATGATAAACCAATAAAATACAGGGACGTATTTTGTTACTCAAAACCAAGATTTCGGTCGTAGACCAGGAGAATCCGCAAGAGGGCAGCGCCGCCGAGGCCGGGAGAGTCCTCAAAAACGGCGGCATAGTCTCGTTTCCCACCGAAACGGTTTACGCCTTGGGCGCGGATGCTTACAATGCCGACACTGTGGCCAAGATATACCGCATCAAGAGGCGGGATAGAGACAAGCCTCTTTCCGTGTTTCTGAGGAGCGCCGAGGATGCCCAGAAGGTGGTGGATTGCGCCAGTCCGGAAGCCCAAATGCTGATGGAGAAGTTTTGGCCCGGACCTCTGACGCTGGTCTTCAAATGCACCGATCGCAAGCTTTCGCTCGTTTTGGCCAAGGGCGAAAAACTGGGCATTCGGGTGTCGCCCAGCAGACTTGTCAGCCGGCTTCTGGAGGAAGCCGGGGTACCCATAACAGCCACCAGCGCCAATATCTCCGGCAAGAAAAGCTGCGTGGCGGCAAACCGGGTATTCTATTTTTTCAACGGAAGAATAGACATGATCCTGGACGGAGGGAAGTCCAAAGTGTTCCTTCCCTCCACCGTGCTGGATGTCTGCACCGATGAGGTCTCTTTGATCCGTCTGGGTCACATACCGCTGGACGATATAAGGAAAGTGGTGCCGGACATCAGGATTCCGGAGGCGGACGCCTCCGATTGCGAGTCCCAGGATGCAGTAGAAGTCGGCACGATTGCACAGAAGGACTCGACCGGAGACGAGCAGCAACCCGGTGCATCCGGTTAATCGGAATCACGAGGGAATTCGCATGAAGAAGTTCATGATGAAGTGGATCAGGGCTATGAGAGCGCCGTTTTTCACGGCCAGCGTCATTCCCGTTCTGGTCGGCACGGCCCTGGCCTTCAACCTCACCGGCAGGTTCAACCTGTACAAGTTCATTTTGGTGTTGATCGGAGTGCCGCTTTTTAACGCCGGCACCAATTTGGCCAACGACTATTACGATCACAAAACAGGCAACGACGAGATAAACACCAAAATCACGCCCTTCTCCGGCGGAAGCCGGGTAATACAGGAGGGAACGGTCTCGCCCAAGCAGATGCTGGTTGCCTCTCTTTTGTTCTTTGCAGCCGGTTCGATCATAGGGCTTTATCTGAACGCGGTGACTCCCGGGAATGTGGTTTTGTATCTGGGAGTCTTCGGGCTTTTGTCCGGCTTCTTTTACACAGCCGCTCCCGTGCTGATCGGATACCGGGGCGTGGGTGAGTTCGTGGTAGGCCTGGATCTGGGTACTTTGGCCATACTGGGCGCTTATTATGTCCAGGCTCACGGTCTGAGTTGGGCGGCCTTTTGGCTTTCGCTTCCCATCGGCTTCTTGGTGGCGGCCATTCTGTATATCAACCAGTTTCCGGACTACGATGCCGACAAAGCGGTGGGAAAGAAGCATCTGGTGGTCAGGTTGGGGAAGAGAAAAGCGGTTTACGGTTATTATCTACTGATTCTGTCTACTTATTCCGTTATTCTGGCGACGGTAGTTTTCGAACTGGTCACGCCTTTCGTGCTGCTCTCGTTTTTGACGCTGCCCATTGCTTTGGGCGCCGTCAAGATCCTCAAATCGAACTTCGATAAATTCACCGAATTGATCCCCGCCCAGGCGAAAACCATCCAGACACATCTGCTTACCGGTCTACTCTTATCGCTGGGATTGGTGATCGGCAAGATCGTCTGAGTTTCGTAGTAACTTTATGCCATGGCCGCCTTGAGCGAAATCTCACCTGAGGCTGACGAGTGAAGGATCGGAAACGCGAGATTCTTCGGCTACGCCTCAGAATGACATTGAGGGTTGTCATGCTGAGCGCCCAGACGGGCCCGTCCGGGTACCGAAGCATCCGGTTCTCTAGATTCTTCGGCTACGCCTCAGAATGACATTCGAAGCTTGTCAGGCTGAGCGCCAGCGAAGCATCTGCTTCTTAGATTCTTCGCCCCGCCCGAGGCGGGACTCAGAATGACACAGAGTACTTGTCATGCTGAGCGTAAGCGAAGCATCTCTTTCGCTGGGGTTGAACGGCAGTCACCTTGGTGCCGTATGACAAGAGACAAGCAGTATTACGTCTACATCATGACGAACAGATCAAAAACTCTATACACGGGAGTGACAGGTAACTTGATCCGTCGCGTGTATGAGCACAAGAATAAGCTGGTTGATGGCTTCACAAGGAGATACAACATCACCAAACTTGTCTATTACGAAACGACTAGCGAAATAACATCCGCCATTGCAAGGGAAAAGCAAATCAAGGGCTGGCTGAGAAAAAAGAAAATCGCGCTAATTGAGTCGATGAATCCGGAGTGGAAAGACTTGAGTGAAGAGTGGATGTGACTGAAACGGCATCTGGTTTCGAGATTCTTCGGCTACGCCTCAGAATGACAGCTAACGCCTGTCACGCTGACCCCGCCTCCGGCGGGGGAAGCATCTGGTCTGAGATTCTTCGTTCCGCCCTGCACCAAAGAACGCAGGGCTCCACTCAGAATGACAAGGGTGGTTGTCATGCCGAGCATGAGCGAAGCATCTGCTTTTTTA
>CAZPRG010000215.1:0-3867 GCA_964588675.1 uncultured Ignavibacteria bacterium | reverse complement strand
CATCCGCCGGGAAGCGATACCTTGGCCTTTCCCATCCTGGCCAGCAGGGGACCCATCACCAGAAAGGAGGCGCGCATCTTTCTTACCAGGTCGTAGGGGGCTTCGTAGCTTTTCAAGTGCTCGGCGTTTATCAGCACGCTGGTTCGGGAGGGTGCCTCGCAGGACTTGTCGTCCTTCTCTCTTTGGACCTCTGCCCCCAAGTGCTCCAGAAGCTTCAAAATCACTTCCACGTCCGCCAGGCCGGGAAGGCCGTGAATTGAGGTCGCTCCCTTTTCCACCAGCAGGGACGCGGCCAGTATGGGCAGGGCTGCGTTCTTGGATGCCTGAACCCTGGCCGTGCCGGAGAGCTTCTTTCCGCCTTCGATCTCGAATCTGTCCATGGTTCCTCACCGGGAAACGGTTAACTGCGATACGAAAAACGCGACTGAACCGCCATCCATCTTTTCGAGGTCCAAAGTATGTGAAACGTTCTGCAATGTCAAGCGGTTCCACGGCCTTCGGGTTCCATGCCGCAACCCAACTCGAGGCCGGTCTCGACCGAGCTTCGTGGCAGTGGCCCGGGCCCGCCGCCGTCCGGCTTTTGGTGGATGGCATTGATTAATTTCCACGCAAAACTTCCGATATTGATAATATCTCTACGAGCATCAACCGGGGTCGACAAACGAGCTTTCACAAAGCTGCTGAGACATGAGAAAAAAGGTCAAGTCCAAGATCAAGCAGTTTGCCTTGACCGCAGGCATTGCTCTGACCATCGGCATACTCCTGCGCACGTTCGTAGTCCAGGCATACCGCATCCCATCGCGCTCCATGGAGGACACCCTGCTGGAGGGCGACTTCCTCTTGGTCAACAAGCTGGCCCTGCGTTTTGACGAGCCCCAGGCCGGCGATGTGATCGTATTCGAGTACCCTCTCAATCCCAGCAAGCATTTCGTCAAGAGAATAGTAGCCACCGAAGGCCAGATCGTCCAGATCGTGAACAAGAAGCTGTATGTCGACGGAGAATCGGCCGAAGGCCGTTTTCCCGCCAAGCATGTGGACTATCAGGTATTCCCGGCAGCCTACTCCAACCGTGACAACTTCGGCCCCTTCAGGGTTCCGGAGGGCCAATACTTCGTCATGGGAGATAACCGCGACAACAGCCAGGATTCTAGAGAATGGGGATTCTTGGAAAGAAGGTACGTCAGAGGGAAGGCCCTGGTCATCTATTTCTCCTGGACTCCGGATCCTCAGGCGCCCCGCTGGTCCGGCATCTTCTCCCTCTTTGAGATACTCGCCTACGACCTGACCCATTTCCCCTGGCGAGTCCGCTGGGACAGAATTGGCACCACCCTATAGGATGATTCCGGCAACCTCAGATTCGGATCTCCGGCCCGAAGCGGCTCGGCTCCGCGAGCGGAACCACCTTCCCGTTCGCTTCTTGACAAAAACAGATTTTGTGTTATGTTGGAAAGGAGAGTTTGGTTTGAACGTGCCGGCTCGGTGCCGGGTCTGCGATCGACCTCTTTTCGGTCTGCAGTCGGGGCTGCCACTCACCGGTCGGCGGGAAAAGGCTGTTTTATTAGTCGGAGCATTTCCATGAGAGCGGCGTGCTATGCGTCCTACCACAAGTCTCCGTGCAGACGATTGACATCTTCCCGGCAATCGTCGGTCTCAAGAAGAAGCTCGGTAGCGCGATGAGGAGATGCGGCATGAAATTGGGATTGAATCGCCGGTGGACGTTCTGGGTATTGATGCTTTCCGTCTTCCTATGCAGGCAGGCGGCTTGCCCGGCGGCGGAAAACGACCGGCAGGCCGTGCGGATTCCCTGGGAGTCGGGCAGGCAAAATCCTGCGGCCATGGCCACCGGTCCCAAGATGTCCTGCCTTCTGGAGTATCATGACGGAACTGCTTGGACATATTACCCCAATTACGAGACGGGTGACAGGAACGCCATATACTTCGACGCTCAGCAGTGTGGAGTGCCTCATCCCTTTCCCTTTCGACTGACCGACGTCGAGTTTCTGCTTTTCAACCATGCGGGCGTGGGCTCGGTCCAAGTGGATTTCGGCATCTGGGCGGTCGGCTCCGGTCCCGGCCAGGGTCCGCAGGAGAGACTCTGGACCTCGCGGGTGTACGTCGTGAACACCTTCTACCCCGATTGGACTTCGATCAGCCTTCCGGACCCGGTGTGCGCCAGCGCCCCTTTCTTCTTTGGGATAGAGTACCTCAGCGGAGCGCAGGGAAGCATACCGAGCCTGGCTGCGGACGACCAGCAGCAGATGGTGGACACTTACTTCCAGTGGCTGTGGTTGGGCGACTACTCGCCGCCGTGGCGCGAATGGAACGCGTTCTGGAACTCGCCCGAACCGGGGTGGCTGATGTTGCGCCTGACGGGCGAGACCTATTCGCTTGACTGCGAGAGCGGCTGGGTATGGCTGGGAGACAACGGCTACGCGCCCAGCGGGACACCCGATGTGGACGCAAGCCAGAGCGGATGGAGCGGTCGTTCCGGCCCGGTGGCGCTGGGCGACTGCATGCGATGGTACGGGACCGACGTGAATTTGATCTGGAGCCTGACGCAGCTTATCGACACCCTGGCCGCCTATGCCCAGTCCGATTCCTCCGGCACCGAGGTTCATCAGATGAAATCGGGAGTGGACGACTTCCTGAACGCTTTCGCGCTCAGCGGACTATATTCCAGCCTGTGGCCCGCGCCGGACTTCGACGTGATGGTGGACTCATTGGAGGTCAGCCAGACCATAGTTCTGCTTCTGGGCTTTTGGTGGTGGGATGGGGAGAATTGGCGGAGAGAAGGCGGGCATTTCGTCGCCGTCTCCGGCATCAACCCGGATCTGACCAAAATCGCGCTCAGCGATCCGGACCGGGATGCGGCCGAGCAGGGCTGGCCGGGAAGAGTCAGACCTGCCGATCATCCCTCGCCGCCTCATGCGGACACCCTGCACAACGATCCCCTCTATGTTTCTCATGACATATATGAATGCAGCTTGGGGTCTCCCGGACCTATGGGACTCTCCTGGCAGGTGAACGATTACCTGGAGCTGGATTCCGATTCTCCCAGGCAATACACCGGGATGAACTTTCCCTCCGAGTTTGATTCTCTGTTTCAACCAGCCCCTCCTGGAACCACTTTCATTGCCGAGGTGGAATACGCCGTAATGCTGTGCACCCGGCAGGAGCACATGTTTTGGGAGGCCAATTACGCGGATTACGCCCCCAGCGGGATGCCGGACTTCGATGAAAGGCAGGACCAGTGGGTGAATCCCGGAACCGGCCGGCCTACCTTCTGTGGTCCGGTGGCCGTGGCCAACTCTTTCTGGTGGCTGGATTCCAAGCTCAACCTTCCTGTCGGTACCATGGGAGACGGGATGGACCAGTTTCCGCTGGTGAGAGACTATCTGGATGATCTGACTCCTTACTCCGGCTGGGACGATCACGACTTGTGGAACGTGGATCACTCCGCCACCCCCTGGACCGGAACCGGTCCGCCCCCGGCGACTCCTCAGCCCTTTTTGCCGGGTCCTCAAGGCTCCGGCAGCGTGGGTAGCTGGGGAGAGCTGGTGGAAAGGCTGGCCTGGAGCATGGATACCGACGGCCGGAGAACGACCATGGCCCATACCGGGACTAAGGTTCAGGACATAGATGACGCGGTGCAGGAGTGGTTTTTGAGTGAGACTTTCTCGGACGGGGGGGATCTAAGCGACAGCCTGTGCGTGAAGATCTATCAGAAGCCCACGTTTTTCCTGCTGGATACGCTGGCGCGGCTTAATGGAAACGTGGTTCTGCTTCTGGGATTCTGGTATGAGGACGCCAACAAGTGGTGGAGGACAGGGGGGCATTACGTGACCGTGGCCGGGATGAACCCGGTAC
>CAZPRG010000214.1:0-3883 GCA_964588675.1 uncultured Ignavibacteria bacterium | reverse complement strand
GCAACCCCTACGCTCCTAACAAGTGGGTGGTGAAATGGACCGGTCCCGAGACCAAGTGGGCCGGCGACGTGCCCGACGGGGGCTGGCCTCCGGGAGAGAAGTACTCCTTCATAATGAAGCCCGAGGGTCATGCCCGGCTGTTCGGATTCGGCCTGGCGGACGGGCCGTTCCCCGAGCACTACGAGCCTCTGGAAACACCTGTGAGAAACGCCATGTCCTCCCAGCAGCTTGATCCGGTGGTCAAGGTCTGGTCCGGGGAGATGGACGCTGTGGGGACGGTGGATAAGTATCCGGTCATCGCCACCACCTATCGGGTTAGCGAGCACTGGCAGGCGGGCCAGATGACCAGAAACAACACCTGGTTGGTTGAGTTGATGCCGGACATGTTCGTGGAGATGAGCAAGACGCTGGCTCAAGCCAGGGGCATCAAGAACGGTGACAAGGTGCGAGTGAAGACGGCACGGGGAGAGATTACCGCTTTCGCTGTCGTGACCGCCCGGTTCAAGCCTTTCAAGTTGAACGGAAAATCCGTCGAGCAGATAGGGCTGCCCTGGCATTACGGGTACAAAGGTTTGGCCACGGGGGCCAGTGCCAATTCCCTGACCCCGCACGTGGGAGATGCCAACACCATGATACCCGAATACAAGGCGTTCCTGTGCGACGTGGTAAAGGAGGTGGGTTAACATGGCAGAAAAAGCGATGCTTCTGGACATGGAAAAGTGCATGGCCTGTCGTGGATGTCAGGTGGCCTGCAAGGCATGGAATGAGCTGCCAGCCGAGAAAACCACCTTTTTTGCGGCCGCCGGCGGCTACCAGAACCCCATAGGACTGTCTCCGTTCACTTACACCCTGGTGAAGTTCTACGAGGTGGACGAGCAGAATAAGCTCAGGTGGCTCTTCCGCGTGCACCGCTGCATGCAGTGCGTGGATCCGGCCTGTGTGAAGGCTTGTCCGGTGCAGCCGGTCAAGGCCATGACCCGGGACGAAAAAACCGGTGCAGTGTACGTGAACCGCGAACTGTGCATCGGCTGCGGCGCCTGCCGGGACTACTGTCCTTTCAGCGTGCCGGTCATCGACACCGAAGCCAGCAAGTCCACCAAATGCACCTTCTGTTTCGATCGGCTGGCCGAGGGAATTCAGCCGGCCTGCGCCAAAGCCTGTCCCACCCAGTGTCTGACTTTCGGTGAGAGGCCTCAGATACTGGAGATGGCTCATCAGGCCAAGGCCCGGTTGGAGAAGAAGGGGAGGCGGCCGGTGATATACGGTGAGACGGAGCTGGGCACGGGCACCAAGAAGATCTTCGTTTTTCCGGAACCTTTGGACTACTATCCGGACGTGGTCAAGAATCCCAAGGTTTCCGAGAGTCTGGGTCTGTTCCGCGAGCTGTTGAAGCCTTTCGGCGGCCTGGCACTGACCGCGGCCGTGGTGGGGATGGTCTTAGGCAGAGTAAGAGAGGTCAAGGAGAAGGACGAAGTCAAATCTTAAACTAGAGGAGGGGATGAACAAATGAGGAAAATTATATCCACGTTGCTGGTGGGGATGTTGGTTTCCCTGCTGGCTTTAAGCTCGGTTCTTGCCGAGGAATCGGGGGTCACGGTTGGAAAAGGAACCCTTAAGATCGGAGGCATTCTTCAGGCAGGACTCATCTACAATCTGGAGGATGACGCCGGCACCAACGCTTTCACCCTTAACCGGGCGCGCTTTCTGTTCTGGGGAACCATCATCCCGAACAAGGTGAAGTACTTCGTGCAGACCGAGACCAAGTCCACCAATAACACGGTCAGCCTTCTGGATTACAAGGCGCAGTTTTTCTACATCGAGAAGACCGAGATCGCGGTGGGAAGGTTCCTGCCCAATTTCACCATCTACATGCCTGCTCCCACTTCCAAGCTGGAGATGATCAACTATCCCATGACCACCACCAAGTACGCCACCTGGCGACAGGTGGGCATTCAGTCCACCACCACCACCCAGTACGTCGACTTCAATCTGGGGGTGTTCAACGGCGCAGACATGACCGACAACATCACGGATAACAACGACGCCAAGGATTTCTTTGCTCGCGCGGACATAAAGCCTCCCATTGACCAGGCGAAAGTGCGTTTTGGAGGCTACGGCTGGGTGGGGAACGCAAAGCCACCCACATGGTATGGCGACTCCCTGGTGCTCAACCCGGATGAGAAGAGTTTCAAGAAGAACCGCTTTGGCGGATTTGCCACGGCCGATTACACCAAGGATCAATTGACCGTGAGATTCAGGGGAGAGTTCGTGGCGGGGCAGGATGAATATCTTCTGGGACCCTGCGTGGACAGCACCGACACCAGAAACTCACAGGCCTATTTCGCCCACGTCGGCGTCCAGCCGGTCAAACAGGTGGAATTCCTGGCCCGCTACGAGGCCTACGATCCCAATACCGACAAGGACAAAGACGGGATATCCGCGGTCACCGGCGGTGTGAACTACTACATTGATGGGATTAACGCCATGTTCTACCTGAACTACATCCACAACATGGAGCAGGCCAAGGAGATAAAAAACGACGTGGTTCAGGGCCAGGTTCAGATCACGTTCTAAAGCGAGGAATGGCTCATGACGGATAACAAAAAGCTGATCTTCGGTATCATCCTTTTCGGGTCGATCTGGGGAGGTCTGGAGGCTTTGGGAATCCGGTTGACCAGAGGGATGGAAGGTTTTCCCTCGTCAGCCATGTTGGCTTTCGTGGCCATCCTGATTCTCTCTGCTTCCCGCATTCTGCTCAAGCGTCCGGGAACCACTTTGGCTTGCGGCCTGGTTGCCGCCGGCTTCAAGGCTGCCTGTCTGCCTTCCATTCACTTCTGCCAGGTGAGTGCGGTCTTCATCACCGGGGGGGTGATGGAGTTGGCGTTCACGCTGGCTGAGAGAAAACAGCTTTCCAATTGGTTCTCTTGGGGAGCGGTCGGTCTCTCTGCTTCTTACGTGAACTATGTTGCATTTGCCCTGGTGAACACCTACCTGCTCAGAAACGTTTTCTGGCTGGAAAGAGTCCATCGGATCGAGGATTACATCCTGGTAGCCGGGACTTACGCCGCCATTTTGAGCTTTGCAGGCATCCTTATGGGCAGAGAGATAGGCAAAAGGACCGAGCCGGCGCTTGACCGGCTGGGGCAAGTCCGGGCCACGGCATACAGCCGCGGCGTGATCTTGGCTTCCCTGGGTTTCTGGATCCTGGGGATTTTGGCCTATCGGTTCTGATCTCTCAGACTCGATGCACCGATTCTCGGCCGAGAGAGGGGGAGAATCCTCCCCCTCTTTCGGTTTAGCGGAGCAAACAGGATGGAAAACAAGAATCCGGAAAAGGCCCGGTCCATCAAGCTGGCGGTGAACGGAAAGGAGATTTCGCTCAATCCTTTCGCCACCCATATACTGGGAAACACGATCTGGTCGATGATCTCCTCTTTGAAGTTGGACGAAAAGCCCGAACGGATTGTGATCGAGCTATCTCAGTAGCCGTTGGCAACGTTCGAGAAGACCCTGGTCCTCGCGCCATTCACCGGTCGGCGGAGAATACCCGGCTGATCGCCGGTTGTCGTGAGCGGGCGGGTGATTCCATTCCTCCCATCACCCCCCGACCGGATCGAGGGTCACAAGCCTGGCATCGGCTCTGCCACCAGTGGATTGCATAGACTGCGCCCGGCAATGAAGACACCTACTTCCTCCTGGGACATCCGATGACGGGTTCGGCTCAGCCGAACCGGAAGAGTCGAGCAAGGAGAGCTGCGCTCTTACTGTCATGAAAATCCTGCTGGTGGTAGGGAAGAAGAAGACCGGGAAGACCACCTTGGTGGAGAAGCTCATCCCGGCCCTGAAAGACAAGGGCTACCGGGTGGGAAGCATGAAATACACC
>CAZPRG010000213.1:0-3938 GCA_964588675.1 uncultured Ignavibacteria bacterium | reverse complement strand
AATACTATGTCCGTTCCTGCTCCGCAGGGAAGAAGCCTTTTGTCTCCCCTGACGAAGTTGATGAATCCCCGGTTGACATAGGCACGAAACCAGTCCTTCACTCTCAAGAACGGTTCTTTCCGCTTCGATTGCAGAAGCTCCCTGATGAACCTCCTTAACTCGTTTATGACTCCCTTCTGATTCTCTATGGCATTTTCTGGTATGCGGAATTGCCAGGCATCGTGGACAATGCACTGAGCAAACTCGATTCCCATGAGGGCGCAAAGATGATATAGGTCGACCAACTCGTCGCAGTTGCGGTGAGAGATGGTTATGGCAAAGCCCACGTCCTTTGCTCCGAGTTCCTTCAGCCGGAGCATGGTCCGCATAGAGTGATCGAACCCATTCTTCAATCCACGGATCTCGTCATTCTTCTTGGGCAAACCCTCCAGGCTGATTCTCATCCTGATACCGGGATGCCTTTTCACTATGGTGACCAGCTTGCCTGTGAGATAGCCCGTGGTGCTCATCTCCAGATGAGGCGTCTTCTCCGACAGAATGTCGACGATCTCCACTATGTCCGATCGGAGGGTCGGCTCTCCTCCGCCGATGTTGATCCGGGCAAATCCGCGGGGAAGCCTATCGATGTGATCCAGTGTGATTTCATCCTCCACCCGACTCGGATACTTCCAGATGTGGCACATCTGGCACCGCGAATGACAGCGATAGGTCGGTATGAGCGCGAGCTCCGCGTTTTCAATCACAATTTTTCCTTTTGGGGCGGGGTCAGCATCAGGCAACCTTGAACTGGCGATTGTTACCTCCTCTCATTTGGATCAACTTCTCAAATACGCCCAGGAGTCTGGGATAATAATTCTCCTCAGAGTGATCCTGCATGACCTTTCGCCGAGCATTCTTCCCCAGTTCGTCTGCCAGCTCAGGATTCTCGTACAAGCATCTTATTTTTTCTGCCAAGTCTCTCTCATCTCTGGGTTCAAACAACAGGCCCGTTATGCCATCTCTCACCAGTTCCGGCACGCTTCCCAGATTTGACGCAATCACCGGCTTTCCGTGGGCAAAGGATTCCAGAACAGAGGAGGGACAAAGATGGTAACAGTGATTCGGGAAAACGGTGAAACGTGAGTTCCTTATCTTTTTTTGGAGGTTCTCCCTGGATAGGAAACCGAGCAATGATATGTTCTCCGTTTTCTCTCCTGCAACATGGTCTTCTATGAGACTTCCAAGTTCTCCAGCCCCGGCTATCTGCAGTTTTATCTTTGGTATGTATCTCATGGCCTTGAGCAAAGTGGTGATTCCATTTTTCTCGGAGAGCCTCCCGAAGAAGAGAATATATGCATCCTCCTTGGAGACGCTGCTTGCCTGGAGCTCCGGAATGGCCACCGGGGCGGGCAGGAAGATCATTTTCTCTGAAGGAATGCCGTATTGCGCAAACCTCTTTTGGGAGAATCGGCTCAAGACCATAAAGCGATCCGTATTCTCTTCATAGATTCTCAAGTACTTATGCAGGTACAGTTCTGCAGCGGAGATCAGGCTCTTGGAGTATGAGTCCTTAACGCAACGGTGCCTGACGGCCTTGTAGAAACGTCTTCCCGCGCACTCCTCGCACACCTGACCGTCCCGCAGGAAGGTGTAGTTGGGACAAACCAATTTGAAGTCGTGCAGCGTCATCACGGTAGGAACGTTGTGTTTCTTCAGAGGCAAGAGTATGGAGGGGGAAAGTTGATGATAGATGTTGTGCAGATGGGCCACCTCCGGCTGGGTGTCTTCTATCAACCGCTCCATCTTCTTTCTGGCCTCGGTGTTGAACATGATTCTGAGGGCGTCATTCGCCATGTTCCAGAGCGACCCGGAGTGGTTGTCATAGTTCACGCCAGACACGAAGTACTTCTGATATGCGGTTCTCACATTGTCAGGGTGATGCATGGAGAAAGGGATGACCGTGTGTCCCATGGCTCTCAGTTTTTCCATGGAGTCAAAAAGCAGAGTCTCCGGTCCTCCGCCCGGGTAGAACAACTTGTGGGCCAACAGTATTCTCAAACCACGCACTCCTTCTCCATAAGAATCGTCTCGTGTGTCCGGCCTGATGTTGGAGCCGCGCTGTCGGAGAAGTCCGCCATCAGATGTCTCTCTTTTAGTATCTCCAATATCCGTGCCGCCATGTTTTCTTGGTGGAACCTGGTTTCGATTGCCTTCCTGGCGGACCGTCCTAACTTTTCGGCCTCGCCGGGACGGTTCAAAAGGCGGTTCGCCTTTTCCGCCAGATCATGATGATCACCGGATTGGTAGAATAATCCGCTTTGTCCATCCGTCACGTAACCGATCACGCCCGGGACACTGGAAGCCAACACTGCTTTGCCCAAGGCCATAGCACCCAATAAGGTCATCTGTCCCAAGGCCTGTCTCCTGTCTGTCAGCGGAAGAATCACGAATTTGGATTTGAGCACATATTCGTTCAGCGTGGGCAGGTCACAGCTTTTCACGAACTCCACGTTCTCCAGAGTCGAATCGCCGATTTCACCCTTGCGGAAACCCGATCTGCCGACTATCAATAATTTGGTTTTGGTATTGAGCAGGTTATAGGCCTCAATCAGGGTTTTCCAGTCGCGAAAGTCAGAACCTTGATAGCCTATGCTCAAAATGTAGTCTTCCATTTTACTCTCCGGGCGGGGGAAGCGAGTCGGATCAATTCCCAGTGGCAGGAACTCGGTTCGGTTCAAGATCTCCGGATAGTGTTTGGCGTAGTCCTCCCGCTGAACTGTCGCCAGATGGAACACCAAAGAAACCCGGCTTAAGGCTTGACGGACAAGCCATCTCTGCCAGAAGCTGTTCTTTCTGCCGAATCCTTCCACGTCGACGATGACCAAAGGGGTATTCACCTTTAGGATTTTCATCATGAGGGCCAGGGGCAACCCCAACTGAGAGTGAAAACAAAAGATGAGGTCGTAATGGGAAGCCTTCCAAAGGGCCCGGAAGGGGGTCCAAAGATAAAACCGTAAGAAGCTCTTCTCGAAAGCTATATGCCTGTGTAATCCCATAACGTCCACTTTGAGTCGTTCATTCGTCCAGTATCTGAAAAACCAATATCTCTCGTCCGGCAAGAGCAGATTGGCCGGATGCCTGCTCTCGTCATCCCCATCGACTTTCGAGACCTTCCATCCGACCAACGTCAGAATCCTAAACTCTGAGGACATCTCCAGTCTCCACTGCTTCGGAAATCGTCATTTCCTCTTGGTTAGCCAGCAGCTTCGTGTAGACTTGCTCCATGTCCGCTGCATGTTCTTGCATGCTTCTTGGCGGTTTGACATTTTGCCCGAGATATTCGACCAGGGGAGAGAGGAAGGTCAATTCTCTCATCTTTTTGGCCAAGTCCTCGGCATCCCCGGCTTTGAACAGAAGGCCGTTCACGTTGTGCTGCACGAAGTCCGGTATCCCGCCGATATTCGCTCCGATGATCGGTTTTCCTGCGGCCTGCGACTCCAAGACCACCAGAGGAGCATTGTCCTCCCAGATGGGAGGAACCACGGCCACGTCGAATTCTGCGAGCATCTTGCCCAGATCGTCGAAAGCTCCCCTGAATTCCACACCCGGTTTGGCCATACGCATGAGCCGGCTGACGTAGTTCGATGAGCCGGTGCCGAAGATAAGGAGCCGGGCCGAACCTTCCGGCAGTCGATTGAAGGCATCGATGAGAACGTGGACTCCCTTGTAAGGCTGTACCGGTCCGAAAAAACCGAAGACTATCGGGCTTCCCACCTTTCGGCTGGTTTCTGCCGCGACTCTCTCCAGTTCTTCCGTGGCCTTGATTCCGCTGTGCAGGACCCGAATCTTCTCCTGGGGAACCCGGTGTCGAACGAATATCCTTTTCACCGCTTGGGAGACAGCGATTATGAGGTCGGTGTCTTGGGAAAGCAGGTGTCTGAAATACTCCTCTCGAAATT
>CAZPRG010000212.1:0-3983 GCA_964588675.1 uncultured Ignavibacteria bacterium | reverse complement strand
TGCTGGTTGATCCCCAGGTATACCTTTTGGACGAGCCAAACAGCGGCATAGATCCTGACAGCGCGATCAAAATAAGGCAGCTGATTGTTGATTTGAAGCAGACGGGCAAGACCATTCTGCTGACCACGCATAATATGGACGAAGCAGATAGACTAAGCGACGTAATCGGCATCCTGAGGCTGGGCAGATTGGTTGCAGTCGATACTCCCGCTAATCTAAGAAAGAGTCTTAAAAGGCGAGTACTGAAAGTGGAATTCCGAGAGGAAGAGTCGACTTCGTACAAGAGCAAAGTGCTCGATTTGTCCCAAAGCTTAAGGCGCGGAGAAGAGACATTGGATGCGACCGTGAAGGGGTTTCTCTTATCCATCAATCTCCGGGATGGATCAGGAATAAACCGGATTCTGAGCATAATCTCCAGCAGCGGCCTGGAGATAACATCGACCCGGATAGAGGAAGCGAGCCTGGAAGACGTGTTCATAGAGGCAACCAAAGGAAGGCAGAATGTATAGAGCCTGGCTGTTTGTCAAACGCGGACTCATTAACATGTTCAGTTACAAGACCGCGCTGGCTTTGGGAATCTTGGGCAGTTTTGTGGGAATACTCCAATTCACCTTCATGGGAAGGTTCCTGTCAGAAGGCAACACGTTCTCCGCCATCCAGCAGTATGGAGGGAACATAATCGCCTATCTTATCATAGGTTCGGCCTTTACCGCATTTCTGGGAGTGTCGCTCAATTCCTTCCAGGGGGCCATCAGAAGCGAGCAGCAAATGGGAACGTTGGAGCATCTCTTGATGGGACCGACGAAACTGGAGCTGCTTCTGATGTACTCCGGCGCGTGGAGTTTCCTCAATACCTTGCTGAACGTCTCTGTTCTCCTGGCAGTGGTGGTTTTCGTTTTTGGCATATCTTTGGAGATGAATCTCGTGGGAGCGGTCATCGTCCTCATTCTCACGGTCCTGGGTTTGTCCGGCATTGGCCTGATGAGCGCCGGGGTGATCATGGTCACCAAAGTGGGAGACCCCATCACCTGGATTTTCACCACCCTGACCGGTCTTTTGAGCGGAGTTTTGTTTCCGATTCAGTACCTGCCGGTCCCCTTGCGTGCGGTCTCATATCTGCTGCCCACCACCTATGCTTTGGATGCCTTGCGGATGACTTTGATTCGAAACGCCCCCTTGGGGCAGGTATTACCTCAACTTGGGGTGCTGGCCCTGACGGCTATGATCACGGTGCCTTTGGGATTCTATGTGTTCCGTGCTGGATTCGACAAGGCCAGGAGAACCGGCACTTTGGCGGAATACTAACGCGGAACAGAAAACCGTATGGCTTCAGAAACAAACGAGAGCACTCTCAACTATTCAGAGGATCATAGAATGGGGGCCTTGAAGAAGGCGCTCTGCGTCTTTTTCTCTCCCGCAAGGGCTTTCGAGAGCATCAATGCAAAGCCCAACTGGTTGTTTCCGCTGTTGTTGGTTTTGGCAGTGACCATTGTCTATCAGCTTCTGGTCGTGCCGATTAGAATAGCTGACACCAAGGATGCAGTAAAAAGCAATCCCAGTCTGTCAGCCGAGCAAATAGATGTGGCCCTGGAGAATATTGAGAAGATGACCGAGAGTCCTGAGTTGCACAAGAGAGTGGGAATCGCCCTGGGCTTTTCTGTCGTTGGAGAGATTGTGAGACTATTCGTGGTCGCCGGCGCTTTCATGTTGGCCGTTCAAATCGGGTTGGGTGCGACCTCCTTCAAGAAGGTGTTGGCGGTGATAAGTCACGTCAACCTGATAACGGCAATCAGGCTGACTATTCTACTTCCCCTGGCTTTCGCGAAAAAGTCCTTACAGGTGTACACCAGTCTTGCCCTCGTCCTGCCCGCCGAAGATCAGAATGGCCTGCTGCATAGACTATTGGACAGCTTTGACGATTTTGACTTTTGGAGAATTTTCCTGTTCTCAATAGGGTTGGCGACACTGACGGGACTCTCCACAAGGAAAAGCGCTCTATTAGTGGTTTATGTCTGGGTGGGCTGGATTGTGGTCTACTCTTCATTTGGCAACCTGATTCGTGTGGGTCAGTTTTGTTGTTGCCTTCCGTCGGGGCTGTGGCTTATCTTTCATAAACTGTCGGTGTCATACGTAAGAACCTATGAAAGACCAAAGACATGTTTTCAGGGAGTGACGTAGAATGGCCGGCAATGTGCTAACCAAAATATTCGGCTCCAAGCACGACAGGGACGTGAAGAAACTCCGACCGTCGGTGGAGCAGATCAACGAGTTTTTCGAGCCGTACCAGAGCCTCTCGGACGACGAGCTGAAGGCTAAGACGGACGAGTTCAGAGGGCGGATCAAGGATCGCACGGTCGAGCTGGATCGGCAGCTTGGTGCCCTCAAGGAGGAGTTCGCAGGAATTCAGACCCGGGGGCTTTCCGAGGAGGAAAGGGTTCAGGTCAGGTCTCAAAGGGAGGCTCTCATACAGCAAATGAAGGACATCCAGAAGGAGATAAAGCGGATCGAGGGGGAGGTGTTGGAGGAGATTCTGCCGGAGGCCTTTGCCGTGGTCAAGGAAACCTGCCGAAGACTGGTGGGCAAAAAATGGGAGGTGTGCGGGATCGAGGCGGAATGGAACATGGTTCCCTATGACGTTCAGCTCATCGGAGCCATTGCCCTGCACCAGGGCAAGATCGCCGAGATGGCCACCGGTGAAGGAAAGACCCTGGTCGCCACCCTGCCCATCTATCTGAACGCCTTAACCGGCAAAGGGGTGCATTTGGTGACAGTCAACGACTATCTGGCGCGCAGGGACAGCGAGTGGATGGGAGAGATATACAAATTCCTGGGCCTGTCCGTAGGCTGCATCCAGAACGAAATGGACAACCAACAGAGAAAGACCCAGTACAACTGCGACATCACTTACGGAACCAACAACGAGTTCGGCTTCGATTATCTCAGAGACAACATGGCCATCCGGACGGAGGACCGGGTGCAGCGCGGATACAGCTACGCCATCGTGGATGAGGTGGATTCGGTGTTGATCGACGAGGCCCGAACGCCTCTGATCATCTCCGGCCCGGTCGCCTCCGACGTCATCCAGAGCTACGCCCCGATGAAGCCCCTGGTGGAGCAGCTGTTCCGCAAGCAGGCCGCGCTGGTGAATAAGATGGTGGCTGAGGGGGAACAGTCGCTGAAGGATGGAAACGAATACGAGGCGGGAGTGAAGTTCCTGACCGCCCACAGGGGAGCGCCCAAGAACAAAAGGCTGATGAAGCTGGGCAAAGAGCCGGGAGTCAAGAAATTGATGCAAAGGGCGGAATTGGACTTCATGCGGGACAAAAGGCTGCCGGAGCTGGACGATCTCTTGTACTTCTCCATCGACGAGAAGGAGAACAGCATTAACCTCAACGAGATGGGCCGGTCGGTTCTCTCGCCGCAGGATCAGGTGCTGTTCGTGCTGCCGGACATCACCGAGGGGATACACGAAATCGACTCGGACGATTCGCTCTCGCCCGAGGAGAAGCTGAAGAAAAAGGAGGAGCTGTATATACTGCACGCCGAGCGCAGCGAAAAGAACCATTCCATCAGCCAGCTTCTGAAGGCCTATTCCCTCTTCGAGAAAGACGTGGAATACGTGGTGCAGGAGGGGAAGGTGATGATCGTGGACGAGTTCACCGGCAGGCTCATGCCCGGCAGGAGATACTCCGACGGCCTGCACCAGGCCATAGAAGCCAAGGAGGGGGTCAAGGTGGAAGGGGAGACCCAAACCTTCGCCACGGTGACCCTGCAGAATTTCTTTCGGCTCTACGACAAGCTGGCCGGGATGACCGGCACGGCCGAAACGGAAGCCTCCGAGTTCTGGGAGATCTATAAGCTGGACGTGGTATGCATACCCACCAACGAGCCGGTGCGGAGAATCGACTACGACGACATGATCTACCGTACCCGAAGGGAGAAATACAACTCCATCGTGGACGAGATCGTGAGCTATCACGAAG
>CAZPRG010000211.1:0-3985 GCA_964588675.1 uncultured Ignavibacteria bacterium | reverse complement strand
GAAGAGAATGAGCCCACACGGTTTTATTGTGATAATAATTTTGTTTGGTGTGTGCAAGTAAGACAATTTCCGGAAATATCTGTTCGAGCACTCCGTGTTTATACATTTGTGAGATGATAGCAGCAGAGTTTTCATATTTTAATAGTGTTATTAATTCCCTGGTTATACGTTCGCAGGGGCACTGTTGTAAGAGGGGTGCAAGTTTTTTGAATATATCTTTTGTGTATTTGTCTATTGTAAGTTTGTACTGAGCGGCAAAACGGAAGCCTCGCAATATACGGATTGGATCCATCCCAATATTTTCTTCAGAGATACATTTTATTCTTTTTTCTTTGATGTCTTTCATCCCACCAAATGGGTCAATTACTTCGAGGTGTGGAAAGGTTGTGTGGTAAAGACAGGCAAGCGCATTTATGGTGAAATCCCGTCGGGAGAGATCGTCCTCCACCTTCAGGTTGTGGTCGTAATCCACCTTGAAATCCTTATGTCCGGGACCGGTGCTATATTCCTTCCTGGGCAGGGCAATGTCGAAAATCTGGTCCCCCCCGAATCTCCTAAAGGGTAGGAATTTTATCACCCCGAACGATTTGCCGACCAAATCCACCTTCCCGAAATCGCACAGGAGCGCGCAGAGATCATCCAGAGGAATCCCGGTGACCAGATAGTCCTTATCCTTATCCGGTAAAACGGAAGATATGTATCTGTCCCTCACTGCACCACCCACCTCGTAGATTCTACCTTTTGCCAGAACGGCTTTTATGATTTCTTCACTCAATCCGGCTATCTTTTCCATGATCTGATTTGGATACCCCACCCCCTGTTTCCCCTTTTTCATTTCAAGGAGAGGGGGATCAGGGGGGAGAGCTTACTTCAACACTATCCTGGTTCCCGCCGTTTTCTTCTTCACCGCATCATAGGCCTTGGGTATGGAGGTGATTATTACTTCCTTGCCGCCCGACTCCAGAAACTGTATGGCCGCTTCGATCTTGGGCCCCATGCTTCCGGCCGGAAAATGCCCCTCCTTTCTGTATCTTTTGGCCTCCTCGACGGTCAGCTTGTCCAGATCCATCTGCAGCAGGGTGCCGAAATTCAAGGCGACTTTTTCCACCTCGGTTAAGATCAGAAGCAGCTCCGCTTCTATGTCCCGGGCCAGTACGGCGGAAGCTCGATCCTTGTCGATCACCGCGTCCACCCCCTCCAGGGTTCCGTCCTTCTCCGCGTAAACCGGGACGCCTCCGCCTCCCGCGGCGATTACGATCACTCCCTTTTCCACCAGGCTTTTTATAGTTTTTTTTTCCACGATCTCCAGGGGGATGGGCGAAGAAACCACCCTCCGCCACATCTTGCCCCGGTCCTCCTTCACCACCCAACTCCTGTCTTTGGCCAGCTTCTTGGCCTCCTGTCGAGAGTAGTACTGGCCGATGAACTTGGTCGGCTCCTTAATCGAGGGGTCTTCCTGGTCCACTATCACCTGGGTGACGATGGTGACCACCTCCCGCTTGATTCCCTCTTTTCCCAGTCTATTTTTGAGCGACTGCTCGACCATGTATCCCATTCCGCCCTCGGTGTCCGCCACGCAGATGCCCAGCGGCAAAACCGGAGCCTTGTCCCGAGCCAGTTCCACCCTCAGGATGGCGTTTCCCACCTGTGGTCCGTTGCCGTGGGTGATGGCCAGATTGTACCCGTCCCGGATCAACTCTACGATTCCGCTTAAACTCTCGCGGGTGTTGCGGAATTGACGGGCTATGGTATCTTCTTCGCCTTTCTTGGTGATAGCATTCCCCCCCAATGCCACCACCGCAGTCTTTTTTCTCATGGTCCGATCAAGAACTTCAGAACCCAGAGCACAAGAAAAGTCGGGTCCTACTTCTTCTTTAAGAACTCGTCCAATATCTCCGCCAGGTCGGGCTTTCCGATCTCATCCAGCTCATACCGCACCCTGACCGACGGCTTGTTTATCTTAAGCACCCGGGTCAGGTCAATGGGCGTGCCGATCACCACCGAATCGCAGGGAATGGCGTTTATGGTCTCCTGCAAGTCCTTGACTTCCTTCTCGTCGTATCCCAAAGCCGGCAAAAGCGTGCCGATCTCCGGATACTTCTCAAAGGCTTTTTTGATCTCTCCTTTAACCCAATCCCTGGGATCCACCAGCTCCCGGGCGCCGAACTTCTCCGCAGCCAACACTCCGGCGCCGTAGGTCATTCCCCCGTGCGTGACGGTGGGACCATCCTCCACCGCCAACACCCTCTTTTCTCTGATCCTCTCCGGATGATCCACGCTGATGGGCGAGGCTGCTTCCACCACAATGGCCCCGGGGTTGGCCTGTCGGGCATTGAATCTCACCTGCTCGATGTCTTGGTAGTCTGCCGAATCCATCTTGTTGATGAGCACCACGTCCGCCAGAATCAGGTTGGTTTCTCCGGGAAAATAGCACAGCTCGTCGCCGGGCCGGTGCGGGTCCAGCACGGTTATGTGCAGATCCGGCCGGTAAAAGGGGATATCATTGTTTCCCCCGTCCCACACGATCACGTCCGCTTCCTTCTCCGCCTCTTTTAGGATCACCCCGTAATCCACTCCCGCATAGACCACCGTGCCCTGGCGGATGTGAGGTTCGTATTCCTCCCTCTCCTCGATGGTGCATTTCTGCTTGTCCATGTCTTCCAGGGTGGCAAAGCGTTGGCAGATCTGCTTGGTCAGGTCGCCGTAGGGCATGGGATGCCGGATGGCCACCACCCTCTTGCCTCGGCTTTTCAGGATCTGACACACTTTCCTGGTGGTCTGGCTCTTGCCGCTTCCGGTCCTGGCCGCACACACCGCGATCACCGGCCTTTTGGACTTGAGGGTGGTGGCGTCCCTGCCCAGAAGCTTGAAGTCGGCTCCTGCCGCTATCACCACTGCGGCCCTGCCCATTAAGTACTGGTAGGAAACGTCGCTGTAGGAAAAGAGCACCTCGTCGATTTTGGATTTCCCTATCAGCTTCTCCAGGTCCTCCTCCGGAAGAATGGGGATGCCCCGCGGATAAAGCTTGCCCGCCAACTTGGCGGGATACTTCCGGCCGTAGATGTTGGGTATCTGCGTGGCGGTGAAGGCTATCACCTCGTAACTCCGATTGTCTCTGAGCACGGTGTTGAAATTATGGAAGTCCCGTCCCGCTGCGCCCATTATCAGAACTCTCTTCTTTCGCATAAAGTTTCCTCTGCTTGAGAATGAACTGGAAATCGTCTCTATTCCACTGCAATTTGATCCCGAATTATCGACCGGTCTGTGGGTTTCAAGGAAGCAGCATGGACTTGCTCTTCCTGCCCACATTGATTCACGGAGTCCTTGCCTGCCAGGATGGGGCCGCATCTACGACCCGGCGAGACTTTCTGCCGGCTTTTGTCCGTCGCTCTGATGATGCCGCTTCCATTCTCCCTCTTGAACCTAAACGCTGGCGGGCGTCCGTCAGGACGCCCACCGACTTAAAGCAAAATGTCGCGCCACCGGCAAGCCTACCAAGTTACGTCGTCGATCTGTGCCTTCTGCAGCTTTCCGCTGAAGTCGACGTAAATCGCCTTCCACTCCGAGAAAACGTCCAGCGCGGCCGTGCCCGACTCGCGATGTCCGTTCCCGGTGTGGTTGGTCCCTCCGAAAGGCAGATGCACCTCGGCTCCGATGGTGGAGGAGTTGACGTAGAAGATGCCGGTGTAAGCGTCTCTCATGGCCCGGAAGGCCCGGTTTACGTCCTGGGTGTAAATCGACGAAGAGAGCCCGTAGATGGTGTCGTTGTTGATCTGGATGGCCTGCTCCAGGCTATCGCAGGGAATGACCGACGCCACCGGCCCGAATATCTCCTCCTGGGCGATGGTGGCATGCGGGTCCACATCTGCGAAGATGGTCGGCTCGTGGAAATATCCATGAGCAAAGTCGCCCGATTTCAGGGGATTTCCTCCGCACAGCAGCTTGGCCTCTTTCTTGCCGATCTCCACGTACTTCATCACCGTGT
>CAZPRG010000210.1:0-3994 GCA_964588675.1 uncultured Ignavibacteria bacterium | reverse complement strand
GCAGGGATTTACATGCTGGTGAAATCGGCCCGGGAAACAAAGTTCATCTCTTGGGCCTGGGTAGAGAAGTTGATTCCCGGAAAGACGGGAGAAAAATAGGAAGAGGGTTCAAGGGTTGAACGACCCAAAGGTCGAAGTACTCATAGGTGCCTGGAATGGGTTTTGTAGCCGCAGGCTTCAGCCTGCGTAAGACTAAAAGTCCAAAAGTGTCGTCGACGAAATCAAATGCGAATACTCGATAGATATTTGATCCGGCAGTTCTGCTTTGCGCTGTTTTTCGCCCTGGTGTCCTTCTGGATCATCTTCCTGGTGGTGGACATGATCGACAACCTGGGCAAATTCGTGGACAAGGGCGCCTCCTTCCTTCTGGTGCTCAAATTCTACCTTTACTATACCCCCTACATCCTGGTTTTAGCGCTTCCCGTGGCCATGCTCCTCTCGTGTCTTTTCTCGCTGGGTCAACTGGCCCGACACAACGAGCTCACAGCCATGAAGTCGGCCGGAGTCAGCCTTTACCGCATTCTTCTGCCGCTTCTGATCCTGTCCTTTGTGATAAGCCTGAGCGTGATAGGCGTGGGAGGGTGGATCGTTCCCATGACCTACGGGAGAATGGAGGAAGTCAAAACCGTGGAGATCGAAAAGGGGCGGAGAGATCAAAACGTTCCGCTGAATAACCTCTTCATCCAGGATGATCAGGGCCGGATACTCTATGTGGCAACCTACGACGCCAAGGACAAAACCGGCATCGGGGCGCTGCTGCAGAGATTCGAAGGAAACCGATTGAAAGAGGAGATTTGGGCAGAGAGGATGAGTTGGGAGGGCGTTGGTTGGGTTTTCGAGAACGGCGTCAGGAGGGTTTTTGCTGACTCGCTGGTCGAAAGCCAAGCACCGGATACGTCTGGAAAAACCAATGCCGACACGTTGCTTGCCGCAGGCGGCGAGGAATACCAGGCTTTCGACCGATTACCCTTGCACGACCTGAAGATACTTCCAGAAGCGTTGGCCCGCAGGCCCAAAAAAACCGATGAGATGGGATATACTGAACTGGCTGAGTACGTGAGAATAAGAAAAAAAGCGGGTCAATTGGTGGCCAAGGAAGACACCGACCTTCAGGTTAAGATAGCCTTCCCCTTCGTGAACTTCATAATAGTCCTGTTCGGAGCGCCCATTGCCGCCAACCCCAGGAGGTCGGGTCTGGTCATCGGGTTTGCCGTGAGCCTATTCATCGCATTCGTCTATTATACCTTGATCAAGATGGGACAGTCCCTCGGTTACTCCCAAAAACTGTCTCCGGTTGTAGCCGCATGGGGGGCCAACGTTCTCTTCGCCATCCTGGGAGTGATTCTCCTGGTGAAGGCGAAGAAATAGACAGACCAAATTGTCAACGGATATAACGGATTCAATGGATGCCCCCTTGCCATCCTTGACAGCTGACACGTGAAACCTGGGTTGCGAACCCGCCTGCCAGTTATTCTCTTGCTTTTTTCCCTTCAGTCTCTAAATTGACCATCCAGAGCTTTCGCACTGTTCACCGCCGGGCTGCGCCGGATTCTATCAAGAAAGGAATCAGCAAACTGCCGTGAGGAATTAGACATAGACTTCTTTCCTTCAAGAGCAGGAGGAAAATATGGAATTCAGAGTATACAAAGTACCCATGCCGGAAGACGCCAACGTGATCGTGGGCCAGACGCATTTTATCAAAACGGCGGAGGACTTATACGAGATTCTGGTGGGCTCCATGCCCGGAATCAAATTCGGCCTGGCTTTCTGCGAGGCGTCGGGACCTTGCCTGGTGAGGTCGGAGGGCAACGATCCCGAGCTGAAGAAGCTGGCGGCCCAAACCGCCTTCGACATCGGGGCGGGGCATACCTTCATAATCTATCTGAAAAACGCCTATCCCATCAACGTGCTAAATGCGGTGAAGAACTGCCCGGAGGTGGCCACGATCTTCTGCGCCACGGCCAATCCCCTGCAATTGGTAATAGCAGAAACCGAGCTGGGGCGGGGAATAACGGGCGTGATCGACGGCTACGTGCCCAAGAGAGTGGAAACCGAAGAAGAGGTTAAGGAGAGGAAGCAGTTCTTGAGGAAGATCGGATACAAGCTCGGCTGATGAGCGAAAGACCAGTCTGTCATAGGCCGAGGAATTCATCCTCGGCCGAAACCCGAAGAATAACGGACTCCGGAGATTCCAGGACACCATGATCGAGTACCACGACGGAATACACATCAAGGGCACCGATCTCTGGTTCGACGCCAAAAGAAAAACCGATTTTTGCTTCGTCTCGCATGCACACGCCGATCACGCGGTCAAGCACAATGCCATTCTGACCACAAGAGAAACCGCCAGGTTCTTCGAACATCGCTATGGCAAGGCCAAATTTCACACGGTCGAATACAATCGGGTGAAGAGAATCCGGGGCGCCAAGATTCAGCTTTTTCCATCCGGACACATTCTGGGCGGCGCCCAGATTCTAGTCGAAATCGGCGGAGCCAGGATAGTTTACACCGGGGATTTCAAGCTGAGGAAAAGCTGGACCGCGCAAAAGGCCGAGGTCAAAAGATGCGACATTCTGATCATGGAATCGACCTTCGGCCGCCCTCAGTATCTTTTTCCCAAACCTCATGAGATTCAGGCACGAATGGTGAGGTTTGTGGAGGAAGCCCGGGCCAACCGGGAGCAGCCGGTTTTTCTGGCCTACTCATTGGGTAAAGCCCAGGAAGCCATGAAGATTCTGTCGCACTGGGGATACGAACTCAGCGTGCATCGCTCCATATACGACATCTGCAAAATCTACGAGGAATTCGGGGTCAGGTTCGGCAACTACCGGCTTATCGGTGACGGAAGCGTTCAGGACCGGGTGGTGATCCTCCCCCCTCAAGCAAAGAAATCGACTTTGCCTCAAGGCCACCCTCGGAGGAAAACCGCCATGCTGACCGGCTGGGCCTTGGACCCGGGGCCGCTGAAGCACTTGGCGGGATGCCAGTGCATCCCCCTGTCGGATCACGCCGACTTTTCCGAGTTGCTGAAGTATGCAAGCAAAGCCAAGCCCCAGAAGATCTATACCGTCCACGGTTTCCCGGAGCTGGTCGGATTCTTGAACCAGAAAGGATACGACGCCGGACTGCTCCAGGAGGCCACCCCGGTGAAGAGGGTCTTCGACCAGGAACTACTCGGCAATTACGATCTGTTTGCGGGAGGCTGAAACCCCGCCAAACTTGTTGACTTGGGGGCTGTTTTCGTATTAATTGGGACGTGTTCCGATAGGTTCCAACATTTTAGCTTTTGAGGTGATGATGATTAACATTGCGGTTTTTGGTTATGGCTACTGGGGTCCCAACATGGTGCGCAATTTTTACGCCAACAAGGACGCTAAAATCGCCTGGGTCTGCGATCTCAACAAAAACCGGCTGGGTCTGGTGCAAGCCGGATACCCTACCATCAAGACCACTAGCGATCCCAAGGACATCATGAACGATGCCCAGGTGGACGCGGTGGTCATCTCCACGCCGGTGTCCGCTCATTTTCCCCTGGCCCAGGAGGCCCTGGAAAAGGGCAAACACGTGTTGTTGGAGAAGCCCATGACCACCACGGTGGACGAAGCGGAGAAGCTGGTGGATCTGGCCGCGAAGAAAAAGAGAGTCCTGATGGTGGATCACACCTTCCTGTACACCGGCGCGGTCAGAAAGATGAGGGAAATGGTGGACAACGGTGAGCTGGGCGACATTTACTATTTCGACTCGGTTCGGGTCAACCTTGGATTGTTCCAGCACGACGTCAACGTGATCTGGGATCTGGCCCCTCACGATTTCTCCATCATGGACTACCTCTTGCAGAAGGACCCGGAGGCCGTGTCCGCAGTGGGCGCTTGTCATCTGGGCGATTTGGAGAACATTGCCTACGTGACGGTGCAGTATCCGGGGAATCTGCTGGGCCACCTCCACGTCAACTGGCTGGCTCCGGTCAAAGTCAGAACCACCCTCATCGGCGGCA
>CAZPRG010000209.1:0-4019 GCA_964588675.1 uncultured Ignavibacteria bacterium | reverse complement strand
AGGAAAGGCCGTTTCCTGCTGCTATATCCGATCTACCTGGGCCTTGTTCCGAAAGCGCTGTTGAGGGCTGTAGCCAGGTTCGAAATGTTCCTGCGAAGGGTGCTGTGGCGGTCCTCGTGGGACTACCAGGACCATTTCTTCGAGCTGGCGAAGAAGTAGTCTCAGAAGACCATCGAAGAAGGAAAGGAGGATCGCCGCAAGCCTCTGGCTTGGGCGAACCACAGTGAACACTGTGACGCTCATTCTGGTGATAATCGTGGGTCTGGCGTTGGGGAGTTTCTCTAACGTTTGCATCTACAGGATACCGAAAAAGAAGTCCATACTGTTCCCCAACTCCTTCTGCCCCCAGTGCGGGAAGAGAATTCGCTTCTATGACAACATCCCCATTTTGAGCTACCTTATCTTGAGGGGAAGATGCAGGGACTGCAAGACGAAAATCCCCCTGCAGTATCCGCTGGTGGAGTTTCTAACCGCCACCCTGCTTACATTGGCGTATCTGCGTTTCGGGCTGTCCTGGGATTTCGCCGCCAGGGGCATTCTGATCATAGTCATGATTCTCACCTTCTTCATCGATTTGAAGCACAGGATCATCCCGGATACTCTCACCCTCCCCGGCGTGGCCTTGGGATTCTTGATGTCTTTCCTGGTCAGTTCGCCTTCGGTGTTGAATTCGCTTCTGGGAATCGCCGTGGGAGGCGGCATGTTCTATCTGGCCGCGGTATTGGGGGAATTGCTCTTCAAGAAAGAAAGCATGGGTGGCGGTGACATCAAGCTGGCCATGATGTTGGGAGCGTTCCTGGGATGGCAGAATATACTGCTGATTCTCCTGATCTCCTCCTTTTTGGGCAGCCTGATCGGCGGCTTGGCTCTTCTGTTCTCCAAGGACGTCAAGCAGACCCGAACCATACCCTTCGGCCCGTTTTTGGCCCTGGGGGCGATCGTTGCTATGTTCCTCGGCGACTCCATAATCTCGGCATATCTCAAGACTTTCTTCTAAAATCCCGGAATTCCGATGGCCGGCGGCCGGTGGCAACCAGCGCTCTCATTCTGGCCAATGGGCTTCTTCCCTCCTTCCCTGCTTCATGAAAGGGACAGAGAAATCCCTCAGGTGAAGCTGGATGTCACCGCGACTGCTGCTCCGCGCCTGTTGACCGGACAGACGAGCCGCTAACTCCGGCTTCTTCGGTGCCGATAACTAAAGAAACAAACAGCCATGAAGCTTTCTTCTAGGTAGCCAGCAGGAGGAGAATTGAGACAGAGGGGTTTCTTTCGTCTGAACTATGAGTCGCAGATTCGCATCTCTCTGGTTGTCTTCATCATATTCTTGATCCTTTTGAACTTCGGCACGGACTACCTCCTGCACCGGGCCAAACGTGTCCTTGAAGACCAGATTCACCAACATCTTACGACCGTGGCGCTTTCCGCCGGATTGATCTGGGACAGCAGCGCCAAAGCCGAACTGAGGAGAAACCTGCTGGAGCTTTCCTTCGGCTCCGGCGTCCGCCAGATTTCGTTTCTCTCGGCCGATGGAGAGCTTCTGGTGTCCTCCAGGGAAACTCATTCGGCCCAGGATGGTCACATTCTTTGGGGAGTGAGACCCGAGACGGCCGCCGGCCTCCGGGCCGAAACCGATCTGGGGGAACGGATCCGGTTCTTCTCCGATTTCTACACGGATGAGTCCGGCATGACCTATCTCTCCTGCTACGCTCCCCTCAAGAGTCGCAGCGCCGAGGGCCGAATCTGGGTAATGGTGGAGGAGGAGGTCTCGGGATTCGTGATCATCCAGAAGATGGCTTCCTTCAATCTTTTGGTCCGCTTGGCGGGACTGCTTGTCGCCGCCCTGGTCACCATGTTGCTGATCCGAAACCTGCTGCGCCCCTATCGAACCATGATAAGAAAGGCCAAAACGGAGGAAGTGTATCCGGCTGGAGACGAACACCGGAAGGATGGAGATCTGGACGCGGCGGTGGAGATTTTCGAGCAGGTGATAAGCGAACTCAAGAAGAAGGAAAGGACCCTGCAAGAGCTCTGTAGCCGAACTGACCGAAAGGCCAAGGATTTGGCCAGCTATAACGACTACATTCTGAAGAGCATGACCAGCGGGATGATCGTTTGCGACCGGGAAGGGAAGATCACCGGAGTGAACGGCCCGGCACAGGCGATCCTGAATATATCTGAGGAGCGGGTGTTGGGCAAGGACTACCGCGAGGTGTTCGATTCGGCCAGTCCTTTTCGCCTGGTCGTCCAGGCCGCTTTTTCCGGCACCAAGACACACTCCGCTCCGGAAATCTCGTTGCCCAAAGGAAACGGAGAGGCTACCCACCTGGCAGTGAGCTCCTCTGCGGTCAGAGACGAAGAGGGCAGGATGCTGGGAGTGGTGGTCTTCATGACCGACTTGACTGAGATAAAAAAGCTGGAACAGGAGATTGCCTTCAAAGACAAGATGGCTACTCTGGGCGAGATGTCGTCCGGTTTGGCTCACGAGCTGAGGAACTCCATGGGAGCCATTCTGGGGTTCGTCAAGCTGCTCAAGAGGGAAAGAAGCGAAGCCACTTCCCAAAGCCGAACCGTGGACGCCATCTTCAACGAGGCTCTGAGCATGGAGTCCATGCTGCAGAGGTTTCTGGCCTTCGCCAAACCCTATCAACTGAAGGTCGACAAGGTGGATCTAAGGAAGCTCGTCGAGGAATGTCACGCCAGCCTCAAGGAAACTCTGAGGGAGAAGAAGATCGAGTTTATCCTTCATTGCGAGCCGGATGTAGTCCCCATACTGGGTGATCCGCTGCTTCTCAAGCAAAGCCTCCAAAACCTCATGCAAAATTCCGTCGAGGCCATGCTTGATGGCGGAAAGCTCACCGTGAATCTAAGGCAGGTAAGCCCCCCTTCCAGAGACAAAGCCATCAGCATTGAATTCAGCGACACCGGCTGCGGCATACCCAAGGAGATTCAGGACAAGGTCTTCAATCCCTTCTTCACCGCCAAGGAGAACGGCACCGGATTGGGCCTAAGCTTCGCCAGGAAGATCATCCACCTGCATAATGGAAGAATAGAACTGGAAAGCCAGCCGGCCCAAGGAACCACCTTTACCGTCTATCTGCCGGTGAAACTCGAGCAAGAACCGGCCCGGAAGGCCTTTCAGGAAAGCGAGAAGTTGGAAGTCTTAACTTACGATTCTTCTGCGATTGAGGAAGAGAGTCAGCAGGAGATCTGACATCCTAATAATTCTTAAGCATGGCCCGCAAATCAGTCTTTCAATAAGCTCTGCATCTCCTGTTCCAAGATATACAGCCTGAATCGAATCCTCTTGAAAGCTCTGGCGGAATCCGGGTTAATCAGCTTTCCGAACTCCTCCAGCACCCGGGTGGCCTCCTGCGATCTCCTGAGATTGGCCTGGAGGATAGAGGCCACATTGGCCCTTTTTTTCTCCAGGCTTCCCATGCTATCTGCCCCCACATCCCCCTGACTGTCACGAAACGAGAGGAGCTTTCCTTCATCGAAGCTCTTGCGGGCAACGCTGGTTAACTCGTGCCTGAGTTTCTTGAATCTGGATGACAGCGCGGCATCGTCCAAATAGAACCGGGCCACTTCCTCCACCACCCTCACTCCCTCCCGCGCCCGATTCAGGTTGGCATCCACGATCCGGTATATGTTGTCTTCTTTCATTCGATCCGACTGCTGAGATTTATCTCCACCCATTCCGCCGGGATATCCGCCTTCCAGGGCAGCCGACGCTTACTTGTGTGTCGCATTCTTGTAAAAAGGAGGCTTGACCACGACTGCCCGGCATGGTTTGCCTCGAATGATGATATCCAACTCGGTGTCGATCTGCGCCAGCTCCGCAGGGACGTAGCCCAAGCCGATTCCCTTGTTCAACGAGGGAGAAAAGGTGCCGCTGGTCACCTGTCCGACTCTTCTGCCCGCCTTGTGTATCTCGTAATGCGGCCGGGGAAATCCCGTGTCCGATAGTTCGAAAGCTACCAGCCGGCGCTGGGGTTTTTGTTCCTTCATCCTCACGATCG
>CAZPRG010000208.1:0-4050 GCA_964588675.1 uncultured Ignavibacteria bacterium | reverse complement strand
GGCGGTTGAGGAGAAAGCCGGTCAGCTCATATCCAGCGGGCCGAAAGCGCTGGCCATGTGCAAGGAGCTTCTGCAGAAGGTCCCTGGCATGGGCTTCGACGAGGCCAGAACGTATACGGCCGACATGATCGCCCGAATGCGGATAGGGGATGAAGGGCAGGAAGGGATGAACGCTTTCTTGAGTAATAAGAGGAAGCCGAAGTGGGCGGAATGATGTAAGGATAGGGCTTGTCTCTGTCCGAGTTCGAGCCGCGGACAGCCACAAGGGCTGTCCCTACGATTTGCATTAGTTGTGTGGCCATAAAAACGGGTTCAATACATGATTAAGAAAATCCTCATAGCCAATCGTGGTGAAATAGCCGTCAGGATTATCAATGCTTGCCGGGAGATGTCCATTCCCTCGGTGGCGGTGTTCTCCACCGTCGATAGAAACTCGCTGCACGTGCAGAGAGCTGACGAGGCATACTGCATAGGCGATCCGCCGCCGCTTGAAAGCTACCTGAACATCGATAAGATCATCGAGGTGACGAAGAAATCCGGCGCCGACGCCATTCATCCGGGCTACGGTTTCCTGGCGGAAAATCCCGAATTCTGCGAGAGATGCGAGAAGGAAGGAATCATCTTCATCGGTCCCAACTCCAAGGCCCTGCGGTTGGTGGGCGACAAGGTGGAATCGCGTAAGACCATGACCGAAGCCAAGATTCCCATCATCCCCGGAATGATGAAAAGCGGCAAGGAGACCAAGGGATTCAAAGAAGCTGCGGAGAAGATCGGATACCCGGTGATGATCAAAGCCTCGGCAGGAGGCGGGGGAAAGGGAATGCGGGTGGTGTGGTCTCCGGAGGAGCTGGAGAAGGGAGTGGAGGCCGGAATGCGCGAGGCCAAGTCGGCCTTCGGAGACCAGTCGGTCTATTTGGAGAAGTGCATAGAGGAGCCGAGGCACGTCGAGTTTCAGGTTCTGGCGGATGACTTCGGCCACGTGATTCACCTGTGCGAGAGGGAATGCTCCATCCAGCGACGACACCAGAAGATCGTGGAGGAAACGCCCTCCTGTGCCCTGGACGAAAAGCTCAGGGCCAAAATGGGAGAGGTGGCCAAGAAGGTAATAGAGGTTTCGGGTTACAATAATGCCGGCACCGTGGAGTTTCTTCTGGACAAGAACAGGAATTTCTACTTTTTGGAAGTGAATGCCCGGCTGCAGGTGGAACATCCCATCACCGAGCTGGTGACCGGTGTAGACCTGGTCCGGCAGCAGATCAGGATCGCGTCGGGCGAGAAGCTCACTCTCAGTCAGAACGACATTCAGCAACGCGGGCATGCCATCGAGTGCAGAATATACGCAGAAGACCCGGAGAACAAGTTCTTTCCTTCTTCGGGTAAAATCCTCTTCATGAAGGAGCCTTCGGGCCCCGGAGTCCGGCACGACTGCGGAATCTATTCCGGATGCGACGTTTCGGTGTACTATGATCCGATTCTGTCCAAGGTTATCACATGGGGAGAAACCAGGGAGGATGCCCGCAAGCGCATGCTTCTGGCATTGTCGAACTACACCGTTTTGGGAATCAAGACCTCGATTGAGTTTTTGGCAGCAGTGATGGAGCATCCGGAGTTCATTGCAGGAAACACCCAGACGAGTTTCATCGATAAGAATATGTCGGACTGGAAGGGGAAGAGGAAAGAGAAAAGATTCGTGAATGAAGCCCTTATTGCGGCGGCTATTTCGTCCTCGACCAAGCCGACTTCCAGGAAGAGACTTCAAGGCAGACAGGAAATGCCCAGTCCCTGGGCCACTCTGGGCAAGTGGGGTTTGGGCGGTACATAAGACGGCCATGTCCTTCTGTGCGCAATGGAACTTGAACTGAAAACACAAGATCAGATTCATAAACTCCAGATCGAATTCAAGGAAGGGCACTATCATATCAACCTGGACGGCAGCGAGCACCTGGTTGATTCCTCGATCATCTCTGATCACTGTCTGTCTCTGCTGGTGAACGGTAAGACGTTCACCGTTTACCTCGCGGAAGCGAACGGCAAGAAATATCTGTCCGTTGCAGGTGAGCAATTCTTGATAGAAGAAGCCACGTCCGATAGTGTCACATCATCCGGTGCCGATTCGAGCGGCATTGCGGAAGAGCCGGTGGCCGCCTCACCCATGCCGGGAAAAGTGGTTAAGATTCTGGTGAAGGTAGGGGATAAGGTGGAAAAGGGGCAGGGCCTGGTGATCGTGGAAGCCATGAAGATGGAGAACGAGATCAAGTCGCCGGTCAGCGGAACCGTGGGGAAGATCAATTTCAAACCGGGCGATCTGGTCGATGCCGGCCAGCCCATAGTCGAGATCGAAGCTGTAGAATCAGAGTCTGCTCTGCTTCAGTTGTAATTCCATCCGATGTTGACTTAGCCCCCCTACCATTCACTCCTGCCAATCGGCGAGAAATAGCAGAAGGCTTCAGCCTTCCATTTTTGTTGTGGTGAAATTCTGCGGGTTCTGACCGCGTCATTTCTGGGGCGGTGTTCCCAGATCCACGGAGGTGAATGGTCCAGACTTGCGCGACTCACCTTCTTCGTAATAATCCGGATAGACTCGCGAAGCTCTTGTTGAAGAAGAAGACCATGATCCCCAGAAAGAGGTAGAGGAAGTCCCTCACCAGCAGGCTGGCCCCGTGTTTTGCTCCGGCGGGATCGGTGGAGAAACAGCCGCAATTTAAGTTGATGCCCCGGAAGAGATTGATGGAGATGGCGACTATGAAGACCACCAGAAGAAAGGAAATCATCAGCGAAGCGCTCTCGGTGAGTATCCCGAGAATCAAGAATAATCCAGCCAACAGCTCGACCCAAGGCAGGGTCGCGGCGAATATGTTTATCAAGAACCCGGGCAGAATCTTGTAGTTGTAGACTATCCGGGCGAACTGCTCCGGATGAGCGATCTTATCCAGGCTGGCGTAGAGGAAGGTTACACCCAGGATTATCCTGAAAAGTAACATCAATCGCTTGTCTGTAACGATACGCCCCAACAGTCTGAGCAAGTTCATCTCCTAATTCCCAGTTTCCACAGAAAGCCCAGCATTCTGCCACTCCTGCCACCCGCCGAAGAAGACCTTGATGTTCCTGTACCCCAGATCCACCAGCTCCCGCGCCAGAAGCAAGCTGGTTTCGCATTCGGTTCCATCGCAGTAGGCAATGATCTCTTGATTCTGCGGAAGATGAGGCAGGACCTGAGACGAATACTGCTCGAACTCTTCGTAGGGAAAATTGATGGCGCCCTTGATGTGTCCGGCTTTGAAGTCCTCGGGATAGCGGGCATCCAGGAAAACGGTATTCCTGGACTGAAACTTCATCATGGCATAATCCAAGCTGATCGCCGCCGGGTCTTGGCCCTCCACGTACCCGTAAGGCACGATCAGACTGTCAGAAGTAGTCTTGGGGCTCCAGTTTCCCTTCAGCGTGATTCCGCTTGGGGAGAAGGCATTGTAGATTACGCCAATGGCGGAGCCTGCGAGGATTATGACCAGCATTCTGAGAATGGTATGCGAAAGCTTGAGCGGAATGGGCATGGATGTCGTACGGTTGTCTTTAGGGCATGGATGCCGCAATGGGAATGGTGACCCTGGCCACCTTCGAACACTCAAAATCCAGGGTCAGCGAGGTTTGAATGTTTCCCGAGGTCGCCTTGTCCTTGAGCTTCAAGGTGACCTGAATGCTCTGTCCCGGCTGAAGCACCTGGTCTTTCAGATCCACATCGACCCCATCTGCCGGCCCCTCCACGCGCGTCATAGACAGCTTCTCACCGGAGGTATTCTCTATAGTCAGAGTCTGGGTTTTCGACAGGAGACTGTCGAAGTCCACCAAAGCTGGGGTGACCTTCACCAGCGAGCTGCCGTGTCCGATCCTGGCGGTGAACCGGATTTCCGCCAGGGGATTATTGGGATCGTTGCAGACGACGTGTAACCTTTTCGTGGTTTCTCCCACCATCACCTTCGCCGGATCAAAGATCACGTCCAGAGTTGCCTTTTCGCCGGGTGCCAGAGTGTCTCTGGACAGGGGCGCTGAGGT
>CAZPRG010000207.1:0-4103 GCA_964588675.1 uncultured Ignavibacteria bacterium | reverse complement strand
GAAGAAGCTTGGCCTGCAGGGCTATATCCAGGTCGCCAACTTCATCCAAAAAGATGGTTCCGCCCTGTGCGATTTCAAATTTCCCCATCTTGCGGGCCACCGAGCCCGTGTAGGCTCCCCTCTCCGAGCCGAAGAGCTCGTTCTCCAACAACTCCCTGGGTATGGCGGCGCAGTTGATGGCTACATAAGGTCCCGCGTTCCTGTTGCTCAGGCTGTGAATGGCGCGGGCGAATAACTCCTTGCCCGTCCCCGACTCACCCAAGAGAAGAGCCGTAGTGTCGGACGGTGCAACCTTCTGGATGAGCCTGGAGACTTCTTGCATCTTCTCACATTTACCGATGATCTCGGCATATCCCAAATGGTGTCCCAACTCTTCCCTCAGAAGCACGTTTTCCGCCACCAGCCTGCGGTTCTCCATGGCCCGTCTAATCAGAACGCTTAGGTGATCGGTATCGAAAGGTTTGGTCAGAAAATCGAAAGCCCCCTCCTTCATGGCTTCCACCGCCGTCTCAATGGTGCCGTAAGCCGTCATCAGAATAACCGCCGCGTCCTGATCCAGGTCCTTCAGAGACGACAGCACCTCGATTCCACTCATCCTGGGGAGTTTCAGGTCCGCCAGCACGACGTCATACTTCTTCTCCCTGGCTTTATCCAGGCCGCCTTCCCCGTCTCTGGCGGTCTCCACCTCGTATCCCTCAGCCTCCAAACTCTTGGAGAGCATTTCTCTCATGCTGTCTTTATCCTCGATCACCAGCACCGAAGGCATAGCCCCCTCCTTATGGTCACAAGAACTCCGCCCCCCATGAAGACAAAACGGAGACATCCTTGGGGAGTAATCGACACAACCAACCTCGACTTGCGAAGGCCAGACCAAAATGTATGAAAAATGGGCAAGCCCTCAAGCCGACTGAAGACCGCAAGAGGCGTGGCGGCAGTGGCCTCTCCCCTGCCGCTTCTTGCGGGTGAACGGAAAGAAACGAAGCCTGAGCTCTATCTGTGGGAATCCGGAACGCCTGCGGGCGCTTGACTCCCGGCTCACGGTTTACACGAACGGCAAGGGCTGTAGCCCGAATCCAGAGCTGCTTCCCGGGTGTCGAAACGTACCAGATTTTCTTTGTTTATTCTCGAGGCCCACTGACAGTCCGGACGATGAAAGATGAATCTGCCGGACCGTTTGGAAGCCACGTAGTACTGCTCCCTGGTAACCTCGGAAGCCCAGATGCCCAAGCCTTTCTCTCTGGCCTCTTTTTGATAAGAGAGAAACAACTTCCGATGCTTCAGGTTAGGCAGGAAGGTATAGACCGAGGCCAAACCCATCCTGACCAGAGCTGCATTGACCAGCAATGTATCCACCCATACGTATGCTAATGACCGGCCGTATCTGTCCTGCCGGTCGATGTCGTACTCCAGGGTTAGTTTCTTTCCCTGTACCAACTCGCGATTGGCGACGGTGGCGTCATCGAAGAAAGCTTCGCCGTGCTCCGGCGTGTCGACGCCGATGTACCTGACCGTCTCTCCATTGTTTAGAACGACGGTGTCTCCGTCGACCACCTGCGAGACCCTGATCCCGCGAAATGACGGATACAAAGTAAACAACAGCGCCGTAGTCGCCAGCAAGAAGAGCGCGTAGAGAATCCATTTGGATAGAGCCGAGCTTCTCCTCATGCCCATCTGTCCCCGCAAGATTGGTTTCGAACGAAAAAAGTCCTTCTCACCTCAGAAGCATCTCCCCCCCTACTGCAATTGCAGCTCGCTGGTGCCGTCCTCGTTCTCCGTGACGTATACCAGATTCTCCACAGAATCCTTGATGTCGTCAATATGGGTTATTAAGAATATCTGCGCGAATCTGTTCCGCAGCTTGGCCAGGGCATTCAGGATGTTCTCCTTCCTCACCGTGTCCTGGCTGCCGAAGATTTCGTCCAGGATGATGAAAGAGAATCCTATCTGGCTGGATTCCGAAATCAAAAGCGAAATGGCTACTCGGAGACATAGGTTGGCCAGATCGGTCTCCCCGCCCGAGAATCGGTCCATGGGAAATTTCTCGCCCTGATCGTAGATGTAGATTTCGTAGTCGTCGTTCAGCTCAAAATCCTCGTAACGATTTTCGCTCAACTCCAGGAACAGCCCCTTGGCGTAACGGGAGAGCGTGGGCCGGATGCGGCCGATCAGGGCCACCTTGAAATCGGAGAGCAGAAGGTCCAGTTTCTCCAGATAACGTCGCTCCTCCTGCCATCCGGCCGCCTCCTTCTCCACCCGGCTGGCCTGGGCTATCTCCGCGTCGATCTGATCCATCTCCTTCTGCAGCAAATCCAACTGGTGCCCAGTCTCCTTCGACTCCAGCTCGGCCGAATGTGCCGCTTTTCTTCTCTGGTCCAGCCCGGCCTCGGCCGCACGGTAATCCGTTTCCGAGAAGTTGAGGTCCGAAATGGTCGCCTTCAATTCCGACTCTTCCTTTGTAGCCGAGTCGAGCTTCAGGCCAAGCCCTGCTGATTTCTCCTCCAACTGCGGCAACCTTCTCAGCTCCGAGGTCACCTCCGTCCATCTGGATTTCAGTTTCTCCAGATGCTCAAGCTGTTCTTTGAGCTTGTCGTGCGAAGCCGGATCATACTCTATTTCCCCCATCTGTTTCAAAGTCTTCTCAAGAGACAAAAGGGAGTTCTCTCTCTCCTTTATGCCCGTCTCCAGATTCCGCCTCTCCCCCTCCAACTTGGAAAGATTCTCCAATGAGCTTTGGACCTTCTCCCTCTGTGACTCCAATTGCAGCTTTCTATCTTTCAGGTCCTGTCCCCTCTTTTTTATAACCTCCCTCTCCTTCTGCTGAGAATTAGCTCTTTCCTGAAGCTGGCTTCGTTCCGCCAGAAGATGCTCTCGAATTTTGTGATAGTCGGTTCCCATGGGGCGCAGGCAGCGGTCGCAGACCGAATCCGGACCCAATTCTTCTATGTTCCTCAGTTGGGATTCCAGCCTCTTGTTCTCATCTTGGAGAGACCGGAAAGCTGCCTCTGCCCTTACATATAGACTTCTCTGCTGTTCCAATTCCGTTTCAAGTGAATCCACCGTAGCTTTGATCTCGGCCAGGCGATGACGGAGATCGCCGCCGGCCTGCAGCTTCCGGTCAAGCGAAACCAACCTGTCTCGATCCCCGCTCAGCAGCCCGCGTAGCTCGTGTGCCTGCTTCTCGGTGGCCTCCCGATACTCCGCCCTGGCCTTCTGCTCGTCCAACCGCGAGACATCTGCTTTGACCTGATCGTACCGGCCCAACCGTCCTTCCAAATCCTTTCTCTCCGGCTCGAGCGCGACCAGTTGAGCCTTCTCTTCTTCCAGTGACTTAAGTTGGGCCTCCAAGCCCGACTTCTGGCCTCGGATTACGCTTCTCCTGCGGTCCAGGCGAATCATCTCCTCCTGTTTGGCCTTCAGATTCTTCCACGAAGTCTCCATCTCATCCAGGCTGGATTTCTCTGATTTCAGCTTCTCTTCGGCCACTCGCAATTTCTCTTTCAGAATAGCCAGATTCTGTGCTTTTTCCTTCCTCTCCGGTTCAAGCGCTTCCTTGTCCTTCAAAAGAGAGCGACTTACGTCCAGTTTCAATTCCAGTCCTCTGGCGTCTGACCTCACGCGCTTCAGAGCCTCATCCACGGTTTCGATCCCCAGCATTCGGGCCAGAAGCTCCTTTCGCTTGAACGGCTGGTAATCGGAAAGGGCATTCAGTTCCCTCTGCTTGGCGTAGAAGGAGGTCATGAACGCCCGGTAATCCATGTCCAGGGTCTTCCGGATATGATCGTTAACCGCGTTGTTTCCCCGGGCCGACACCTTTTTGTTCACGATGACCGAGGCATCCACCGAGTGCGAGGCGCCTTTCAACTCCCTCACCACCTGGAAGCTGTCGCCATTCATCTCGAAATCCAGTATCACCCGGCAGGCATCCGCCCTTCCCGCAAATGACGATTTGATCTGATCCTTGCTGGTACGGGAAGCGTCCGTTCCGAAAAGCGCCCAGGCGATGGCCTCCATCAGGGTGGATTTGCCCGCGCCGTTGTTCCCGATTATACCCACGATGCCGTCGGGAAACTCCAGCTCGGCCGACTTGAATCTTCGGTAGTTAT
>CAZPRG010000206.1:0-4127 GCA_964588675.1 uncultured Ignavibacteria bacterium | reverse complement strand
TATCTGGAATCGTTGAAGACGCATTTCACGGGGAGAGAATTCGACATAACCGAGGAAAACATCCAGGCCCGGGTGCGCGGAAACGTTCTCATGGCCTTTTCCAACAAATTGGACTATCTGGTGCTTTCCACCGGCAACAAAAGTGAGCTGGCCGTCGGTTATTGCACCCTATACGGCGACATGAGCGGGGGGCTGGCCGTGATCTCCGACGTGCCCAAGACCATGGTCTACCAACTGGCGGAGTATATAAACCGGAAATCCGAGATAATCCCGGAGCAGATCATCAAGAAGCCGCCTTCGGCCGAGCTCAAGCCGGATCAGAGGGATCAGGACACCTTGCCTCCTTACTACATTCTGGATCAGGTGCTTGATTGCTATCTGGACAAAGGCTGCTCCTATCGACAGATCGTGGAAAAGGGCTTCGACCCAAAGACGGTGAGGTGGATTCTTCGGGCGGTGAATGTGAATGAGTACAAGAGAAGACAGGCAGCTCTGGGACTCAAAGTGACCAGTAAAGCCTTCGGAATGGGAAGGAGAATGCCCATTGCCGCCAAATACGAGCCTTAAGCCGGCTGAATTCCTGCATTCAAACGCCGCCTGTGCTTCCGGGACATGAAAAACCACGACTACAATCCGAAGTCTCCTGATTCTGAAAATAACAAACTCTTCGGCGACATCGCCCGCAGATACGACCTTTTGAATCACCTGCTCAGCCTGAACCTCGATCGAAGCTGGAGGAGGAAACTGGTCGATTCCGCCTGTGCCCAACCGGGTGAGAAAATCTTAGACGTGTGCGTGGGAACCGGAGATATCGCCATTCGTTTTGCGCAGAACGGCGGAGCGAAGGAAATCGTTGGCATAGATCTATCGGAGCCGATGCTTCGGGTGGCAAAGCGAAAGACCAGAAACGGTCAATTCCGGCAAAGAATCAGGTTGCTGCAAGGTGACGCTCTCCGTCTTCCCTTTGCGGATCGATCTTTTGACATAGCCAGCATCGGATTCGGCCTCAGGAATATCCGATGTCGAGACAAGGGTATCCGCGAGATGACGCGGATTCTAAAACAAGGCGGTCGGCTGGTGATGCTTGAATTCGCTCCTCCCGCGAATGGCATCTTCGGCTTGGCCTACGGCCTCTATCTGCAAACCGTCATACGCGCGGTGGGCGGAATAATCTCCGGCTCGGCCGATGCTTATCGGTATCTGTCCACGTCCATAGAAGGTTTCCCCTCACCCAGGGAGATCGTGAGAATCATGGAATCGGAAGGTCTAAGCCGGGTTGTCTGCCAACGATTGACCGGCGGGATCTGTTATGTCTATCGAGGTACGAAAGGTGCAGAACCCCGTTCAGAGTGATCGGGAAATCGTAGTTGCCCAATTCCCGCAAGGGACCGTCTGGTTATTGGGCTCAAACTCGCTCGATAAATCGAGCAGCTACAAAGTCCATGATGAACCGTATGGGCTGACGTACTGACGGACGCCCGGCCGGCATGACTGATTGTCAGTCTGAACATAGATGAAGTGAGCAGTGGTAAGAATGAGAAGTCAAACCAAGGCGGTGATCAGATGTCGACAATACAAATCCAAGACATGGACCAGACCACTGAGTACTTCGTAGGAACCTGCAGTCACGTCCACGAGACGGACGAGGCGGATGCCGTTGCCAAAAGGAGAATTGCCTGGCTGAAAAGCAAACACCAGGAAGGATTGCGGGTCAAGGTCGCCATTCTGGATGACAAACCCGTGGGTTTCCTGTACATCATGCCCATCGAAATCTGTCCCTGGGGGCCGGTAGGAAAGGACTTGTCGGCGATCCCTTGTCTTTACGTGCTGAACGACTTGAAGAGTCAAGGAGCAGGGTCCGAACTGATTGCCGAAGCCGAAAAAGAAGCAAGGCGGCAGGGAAAAAAGGGCATCGTGACCGTGGGGTACTATCACGACTTTTGGTTCATGCCAGCGCGCTTCTTTGAGAAGTGCGGTTTTTCGCGGGTGAGCACGGTCAGGGAGGTAACCTCCGAAGGAGAAAAGGACTACTTAAGCGATGAAGCCATACTGTGGAAGGTATTCGACCAATCTGCCGAGCCGCCCCAATACCTCAGGTCAAGCTACCAATTCAAACCGGTATCCGGCAAAGTGGTGGTTGATCTTTTCTGGAATGCATTCTGCGCAACCAGCGACAGCGAAGCCCAGAGGGTCCGGGAAGTGGTGAAGGAATTCGGAGAGTCGGTCCTGTTCAACGAGTATCCTGCCCACGATTCATCTATTCTGATGCGGTATCAAATCCCCCGCGCGATCTTCATCAACGGCAAAAAGGTCGGATGGGGTTATGAGGCCCCGAAAGATGGAATCCGCAAAGCCATTTCGGATGCTCTTAAGGCGAAGTGAACGCTGGGTCGTGACTCGCGCGTTCGAGAGCGACAGATTCCGGAGGTAATCCAGCCATGAATGAAGGAAAAATCGAAGAATTCCAAAAGGACCGGGAGAGATTGAATGAGATCGTGATGAAATACGCCGGCACTAACGTCAAGCGTTTCTGGAGCATCGATTCTCAAGTCTACCGTCAGGGCACTCTTCCGGCCGGGACCAAGGAGCTTTTGGGCCTGGTCGCGTCCCTGGTGTTAAGATGTGACGATTGCGTCAAGTATCACATCGTCCGGTGTCACGAGGAGGGGTTAAAGGACGATGAACTGGAGGAGGCGTTGGCCATAGCACTGGTCGTAGGTGGCTCCATCACCATCCCGCATTTGAGAAGAGCTTACGAAGCCTGGGACGAGCTCAGATCCCAACAGCCTTCCCCAAGCGGACAGAGCAAGGAATCTTAGGTCCATCAACAGCACGGTCCGGGGAGAAACGCCTCAGTACACATCTCTGACTGCCACACGGTTCCTGTCCTGCTCACCAACAGCCCGATGAGTCTCGAATCTTGGGCTATCTTTATGTAACCAAACGAAATAGCTGCTATTTCCCATCTTCGTCCAGATTTTCAGAACTTTATTGCGTAGACCTTTATGGGGGCGGGATAAGCACCGGGGCTCCACGTACTTGAGCAAAAGGAGGATTGGCGTCAGGGCTGCTGTCTGATGTCGTCTCACCGGCCCGCTGCGTAAAGCGCGCGGTTTTCAAGGATGGGAGTCGAGTGACGATAACGGTAATAGACGCAGTCGAACCGAGGTGTAGATAGGATATGAGCATTAGTACTGAGATTCCGGCCATGAAGACCGCCAGAAAAATATCGGCCTACGGATTGGAGGACTTCAAACAGGCCGCTGCTGGCTACCTGCCCCGGCTGGCCAGCGCTGCCAACGCTGAGGTGGCGCGGGAGCGTCTGCTTCGGAGGATAACCTCCAACCAGTTCGATACCTTCGCTCATCAGAGTGAGCTGCCCGAGGGAAAGATAATCCGGGTCAGGGACAGCACCGGGGCGCTGCGGAGCATTTTGAAGAGCCGGTCGGATGCCTTGGCAGGTTTCAGCGTGATTAAGGCCATTTACGAAATAGCCAAAGGAGAGGCGCCTACCGAGCTTGAGCCCGGTTTCTACACCGATCTGACCTACTTGTTCATGGGCCTCAGCGGTGAAGGGCCGGTGTCAACGTTTGCACCCTTCTACGTAAGCGAAGACCTTGAGGGTCGCCAGGCAGCTATCGCCAGGTCCAAACAGTTGGACCAGCTGTGGGAGACAGTAGAGGAGTGGATGGGAAGGTACAGACACGGACTTGACCTGGAGGTGGTGGCCAAACGCGAAAAAAGGAAGCAGAAAATCCTCTCCCAGCTTGGCGGAACCGAGAGCAACTGGAACGACTGGAAATGGCAGATGCAGCGTGTGATCAAGAAGCCCACCCAGCTTCTAGGATTGATCGGGCTGTCTCGCGAGGAAAAGGATGCTCTGCAGATGTTGGAGAAAGCTAGGCTGCCTTTCGGCGTCACCCCCTACTACCTCTCGTTGATGGATGAAGAGGCCGGGGAGGATGACCGCGCCGTCAGGGCACAGGTGATTCCGCCGGAGTCCTATGTCGAGTACGTCAACGGCAACAAGGGAGATCCCTATTGCTCGTTTGATTTCATGCTGGAGAAAGACACCAGCCCCATCGACCTGATAACCCGCCGCTATCCGGCCATCTGCATCCTCAAAC
>CAZPRG010000205.1:0-4160 GCA_964588675.1 uncultured Ignavibacteria bacterium | reverse complement strand
GCTTCGGCATGGGAGACATGGTGAAGGTGCTGTGCATGAGAGGGATAAGGATCGATCTGGCCTACGTGCTGGAGACCAATCACTGGAACGACACCTACAAGATCCAACTGAGGATAAAAGACATCAAGATTTCCGACGAGAGCCTGTGACGGCGCGTGAGCCGTGCACCGAAATACCAGGAAATCAAAGGTTCTGAAGTTCGATGAGCATACTAGAACGATTCTACGACGGCGACAGGATGGCCCTGTCCAAGATGATCTCCTTTGTGGAGAACCAGTCTCCCGATTACAGAAAGGTGTTGGCCCGGCTCTATCCTAAAACCGGCAAGGCCTACCGGGTGGGCTTCACCGGGCCTCCCGGAGCCGGCAAGAGCACCATAGTGGACAAGCTCACCGCCCTTTTTCTCAACGATCGGAAAAGGGTGGGGATAATCGCGGTGGATCCAACCAGCCCCTTCACCGGCGGCGCTCTTTTGGGAGATCGCATCCGCATGCAGGATCTGACCAACCGGGATGAGGTATTCATCCGCAGCATGGCCACAAGGGGATCATACGGCGGGCTGGCCACCACCACCAAAGAGGTCTCGCTGGTCATGGACGCCTTCGGCAAGGACTACGTGCTGATAGAGACCGTGGGAGTGGGACAGGTGGAGCTGGACGTGGTCAATGCCTGCGATACGACCGTGGTGGTGCTGGTTCCGGAATCCGGCGATTCGGTTCAGGCCATGAAGGCCGGATTGATGGAGATCGCCGATGTCTTTGTGGTGAACAAATCCGATCGGGAAGGCGCCCAGAGAATCGTCACCGAGCTGGAGATGATTTTGGACATTCGAAGAAAACAGGGAGAGTGGGAATACCCGGTCGTTTCCGCGGAGGCGGTAAACAATAAGGGAATCGATATTCTGCACTCCAAGATTCTCCAACACCGTAAATTCATAATGGACCATCATCACTTCGAGAGACACAGAAAGGAACAGATCAAATCGGAGATCAGGAAGATCGTCGAGATGAAGATAAGAGATATTGTGGGGGAAAAGGTATTGGTTTCCCTGGATTTGGACGAGGTCACGGAAAAGGTGTTCCGAGGCCAGGACGATCCCTATTCCGTGGGAGAGAGGATATTAAGCGGGTTGAGCATAAGCAACTCGGAGTGATCGACGACCGAGCGGGCTGTTCGGGAATCCGCCTTCACAGTTGAGGAATCAAGAGCGCGAAAGAGGTGATCTTATGTCAGGCCAAACCGAATCAAAAGGAATCGCCGAGCGACAGAAAAAGTGGGAGGAGGCCGCAAAGCAGGCCAAGTGTGCCCCGGACAGAAAGTTCATCACGGTCTCGGGCGAGTCCATCAAAGAGCTTTACACTCCTTTGGACTTGCAGGACTTCGACTATAACCGGGACGTGGGTTTCCCTGGAGAGTATCCTTACACCCGCGGGGTGAGAACCAACATGTACCGGGGGCGGCTGTGGACCATGCGGCAGTTTTCGGGAATGGGCTCTGCCCGCCAAACCAACCAAAGATATCATTTCCTGCTGGACCGGGGACAAACCGGCCTGTCCGTGGCGTTCGACCTGCCCACTTTGATGGGATGGGATTCGGATCAACCGCTCTCTCTGGGAGAAGTGGGTATCTGCGGCGTGGCCGTGGACTCGCTGAAAGATATGGAGGTTATCTTCGACGGGATAAGTTTGGACAAGATATCGACCTCCATGACCATAAACGCACCGGCTTCCATTCTTTTAGCCATGTACATCACGGTGGGGGACAGACAGGGGGTGCCGTCACACAAGCTGACCGGCACTCTACAAAACGACATCCTCAAGGAGTACATCGCCCAGAAGGAGTGGATATTCCCGCCGGAACCCCACATGCGGCTGATCACCGACCTGATGGCCTTCTGCACCCAGCACGTGCCTAAATGGAACACCATCTCCATATCCGGCTATCACATAAGAGAGGCAGGTTCCACCGCCGTGCAGGAGCTGGCCTTCACCCTGGCGGATGGGTTCGCTTATGTGGAAGCGGGCATCAAAGCCGGGTTGGACGTGGACGACTTCGCTCCCAGACTGTCGCATTTCTTCAATGCGCATCTGGATTTCTTCGAAGAGATAGCCAAGTATCGGGCGGCCAGACGCATCTGGGCCAGGCACATGCGGGAGAAATACAAGGCCAAAAAACCCGAATCGTGGCTCTTGAGATTCCATACTCAAACTGCCGGATGCAGTCTCACGGCTCAGCAGCCTGAGAATAACATCGTTCGTACGGCCTTTGAGGCGTTAGCCGGAGTTCTGGGGGGCACCCAGAGTCTCCACACCAATTCCATGGATGAAACCTATGCCCTTCCCTCCGAGAGGGCCGTTCACATTGCCCTCAGAACCCAGCAGTTGATCGCTCACGAAACCGGAGTAGCCAATACCATCGACCCTCTGGCCGGCTCCTATTTCGTGGAGTCTTTGACCAACAAGATGGAGCAGGAGGCGGAGAAGTATCTCGATGAGATCGAGAGGCGCGGCGGGGTGCTCAAGTGTATCGAAGAAGGGTATTTCCAAAGGGAGATCGCCGAGGCGGCCTACCGGTATCAGAAACAGATAGAGAGCAAGGAAAGGATCGTGGTGGGAATCAACGACTTCGTTCTGGAGGACGAGAAGGTTGAAATTCCCATCCTCAAGATCGATCCAGAGGTGGAAAGAGAGCAGGTCAGGAATGTCCAAAAGATCAGAGAGAAGCGCGACAACGACAGAGTGAAAAGGTCCCTGGAGGATCTGAAGAAGGTGGCACAAGGCACGGACAACACGATGCCCGCTTTGATAGAATGCGTCCGCTGCTACACCACCGAAGGAGAGATCTGCGACGTTCTGCGGAGGGTATTCGGAGAATACGTTGAACCGCCGCTGATATAGACCCAGTGTTCCTTCTCCCCTTTGGGAGTTCGTAGGCGGAGCACCTTGCTCCGCCGAACGATTGTTTTGGCGGGGCTGGGAGCCCCGCCTACGAGAGACAGAGACGAACATCAATCCGTTGGTCGGGCAGCTTGCCCGACCGGAAGTTTTCTGATATGAGCAGACTCAAAAGGCTTCTCTTGCCGGAACACTGCTTTTTCGTCACCACCGTTGTCAATGGTAGGCAGCGTCTCCTAAAAGATCGTACCGTCTGCTCCATGATTCTAGAAGACCTGCAATTCTATCGCAACAAGTACGGATTCTTGCTTCACGGATACGTGATCATGCCGGACCATCTTCATATCCTGATGTCTGTCCAGGGGGACACTACGATATCACAGATCATGCATGACTTCAAGAGTCACACGGCACAAGAGATCAACCGGGCTCTCGGCAGAGCGGGTGCTTTTTGGCAGGAGGGATTCCACGATCACATAATCAGAGATGAGAGGGACTTCAAGAAGAGAATCAACTATATGCATAAGAACCCATTGATGTCGGGCTTGATCAAAGAAATGCCAGACTATCCCTTCTCCAGTTTCAGAAACTACTACATGGAAGATGATTCGATGATCGCGATGGATCAACTGATATGGTGACTCGGCGGGGCTGGGAGCCCCGCCTACGACGAACAGAGACAAACATCCAATTCGTAGGTCGGTCACCTTGCCCCACCCGAACAAAAACAAGTTTAGTGGCGTCGGGGGTTCAGCCTAAGAGGATAAATAAGGGAGAGATTATGGAACGAAAAATCAGGATTCTTTTGGCCAAGCCCGGCTTGGACGGGCATGATCGGGGAATAAAGGTAATAGCCGCCGCTTTCCGGGATGCGGGATTTGAGGTGATCTACACCGGCTTGCGTCAAACGCCGGAGACCATCGTGGAGGCGGCCATCCAAGAGGATGTGGATGGCATCGGCATGAGCATCCTATCCGGCGCCCACATGACGCTTTTCCCCAGGGTGCTTTCGCTGCTGAAAGAGAAAAAGGCGGAGCAGATTCTGCTGTTCGGAGGCGGCATCATACCCGAAGAGGATATGCACAAGCTGAAAGAAATGGGGGTGGGGATGCTTTTCACGCCTGGGACCACCACCACCCAGGCCATCGAGTACGTGAAAAACGAGGTGGGCAGAAGACAAAGAGAGGAGAAAATCCTTTAGTCATCATCCCTCCCCGTCTTCCTTCCGCGCATCGATTGTCAGAGGCCCGCAGCCGGACAGGACGT
>CAZPRG010000204.1:0-4161 GCA_964588675.1 uncultured Ignavibacteria bacterium | reverse complement strand
ACCAACAAGAATCAATCCCGCTGACCTGAAACACTCTCCGCTTGCACCCAGGCTGGTGCAATCGGCCGGCCTGAAACGAGAGAAAGGACACCTCCGATCCATGGAAATTCTGGATCAGGTTGAGAAAGTAAAGGAGAAAGATCCGGGGGGAATGTACGATCGCATATACCACTTCCCCTCTCAGTTCGAAGACGCGCTGGGCCGTGCCGCGAAGACGTCGCTGCCCGAGTGGAAACGAGACCAGATAAGACACATCCTACTGGCGGGCATGGGGGGATCGGCCATCGGCGGCGATCTGGTCAGGTCCTATCTGGCCGACAGGCTAAAGATTCCCTTTCTGATCTGCAGGAACTATACCCTTCCCGATTTTGTGGATTCCACCTCTCTGGTTTTTGTGTCCAGCTACTCGGGGAACACAGAGGAAACGCTATCCGCCTTGGGAGATGCTTCGGGGAGGGGCGCTCGGATCATCTGCCTGACCTCCGGAGGCCGGGTGGAGGAGATATCCGGCCGAGACAAACTGCCTTGCGTCAAACTGCCCCCGGGCTTCCAGCCTCGCGCGGCGCTGGGATACTCATTCGTGCCGGTGTTGATCCTGCTGGAGAGGCTCGGATTCATCCAGGGCGAGGAGGCCAGGATAAAGGAGGCGGGAAGGCTCCTGGAGAAAAACAGGGAGAAGTATCGGGTGGAGCTAAAAACCCCAGACAACCCTGCCAAGCAACTGGCGGTTACGCTTCATGGGAAATTGCCCATCATCTATGGCGCCAACGACGACTTCGATGCGGTATCAACCCGCTGGAAGGGTCAATTCTGCGAAAACGCCAAGATGCTGGCCTTCTGCAACGTCTTTCCGGAATTCAATCACAACGAGCTGGTGGGATGGAAGGTATTGTCTGATTACCGCGACGATCTGAAGGTGGTGATCTTGAAGGACCAAGGAGACCATCCCCGGATTAAAAGGAGAATGGACATAGTCACATCCATAATCCAACAACAGAAGGTGGAAGTATTGGAGGCGGAAAGCTCGGGAGAGAACCTCTTGTCCCGGATGTTTTCCTTGATCCAATTGGGAGATTTCGTCAGCTTCTATTCGGCCATACTGAACGGAGAGGATCCTTCTCCGGTGAAAGTGATAGATCATCTGAAAGGCGAATTAGCCAAGAGTTCATAGGGACAGGAAGCTGGGTTTTGTAGCCGCACCCTTCGGGATGCGAAAGCAAGAGGTTTGCGTGTTCGGAAAAGCCCTCCCAGCGACTTTCATTCTGCGAATCATCAGATCGTTCTCCTTAGCATCGCTGCTGATCTTTCTTTTCTTCTCCTCTGCTTTCGGTGATCTGACAACTCCCGCTACGGAAATCGCTCCTCCCAAAGACGTGAAGGTTCTGGACACGCCGGATGACGGCGGGGGCAACCTGACTTTGTCCTGGACCCTGTCGCCGGATGACCAGAAAGAAATCGGCGACGTGGACGGGTATCAGATCTTCCGGGCCACACGCAGCGACACCAGCCTCAAGCTGGTCACGCTGGTGCCGGACAACACCACCTCCTTCACGGACGCCAATCTGGATGGGGGAAAGGATTACTTCTATGCCCTCAGGCTTAAAAAGGGAGATTCTTTTTCCGACTTTGCCAGGTCCAATTTCGCCCGCCCCCGGATCAACTGGTTCAGGGGCTATCGCACCAACATACTAGTTCTGCTTCTGATCTTCTGCGCCTCGGTGCTTCTTTACATCCGCAGCGCCAAGGCGGGAAAGGGCCTTTTTGTGCGAAAGCTGGCCGGCCTGGAGGCGGTGGAGGAGGCCGTGGGAAGAGCCACCGAGATGGGGAAGCCGGTGCTCTTCGTTCCCGGCATCCAGGAGATCGACGAAATCCAGACCATCGCCGGTCTCTCCATTTTGGGAAGGGTGGCGCGCATCACTGCCGAGTATGAAACCCCGCTGGTGGTGCCGGTGCTCTATCCCATGGCTCTGGCCGCCGCGGGAGAGGTGGTCAAGGGGGCTTACTGGGACGCCGGAAAGCCGGAGGGCTTCAAGCCGGACATGGTCCGTTACGTGGCGGGCGAGCAGTTCGCCTATGTGGCAGCGGTCAACGGGATAATGCTCCGAGAAAAGCCCGCCGCCAACATATACATGGGCGCCTTCTACGCCGAGTCGCTGCTTTTAGCGGAGACCGGATTTGCCGCCGGCGCCATTCAGATCGCCGGCACGGCCAATCCGGAGCAGCTTCCTTTCTTCATCGCGGCCTGCGATTACACCCTGATGGGAGAGGAACTGTATGCCGCCAGCGCCTATCTCTCCAAAGAACCTTTGATGCTGGGAAGCCTGAAAGGTCAGGATCTGATGAAGATCGTGCTGGTAGCTTTCATCGTGCTGGGGTTGGTCTTTGAGATTTTCAACATAGGAAACGGGTTCTTCGCCAGGCTTTTCGTGGAAAGATAGTATTGGACTCACAGAGAAAAAAACAATGAGAACCCAGCTCGCGGTAATCATAGCTTTCTTCTCCGGATTCGTGATGGTGGTGGCCTTCTTCATTCCCTGGAGGCCGCTGGAGAATCTGAGCCAGGACCTTTTGACCTTCGTCACCATCGTGGGTGGCTTCACCCTGCTTTTAGGAATCGTCAACATCCTGCAGGCCAATCTCCGGGCGGTAAAGAGGAAAGAAAGCCAGTGGGGGTTCAAGCTTCTCTTAATCGTCACGCTGGTGACTATGGCCCTCTCCTCCTTCATCTGGGGCACCCAGGAGGGAACGGTCTATCACTGGATATTCCAGAACATGCAGGCACCGATGATGTCCACCATGTTCTCCCTGTTAGCCTTCTTCATCGCATCGGCAGCCTATCGGGCCTTTCGGGCGCGCACCTTTCAGGCCACCGTGCTTCTGATCTTCGCGGTGGTGGTGATGCTGGGGCGCATTCCCTTAGGACAGTTCTTGTGGAACAAGCTCCCGGTAATCACCGATTGGATCATGGCCTATCCGAACCTGGCGGTGCAGAGGGGGATCATCATCGGGGCAGCCCTGGGGGCGGCGTCCATGTCCCTGAGGATCATGCTGGGCATAGAAAGAACTTACATGGGGAAGGGATAACCGGCTTTCCCCAGTTTCTTTAGTCTCGGAAAAGAAGTGCGCAAGCGGTGAAGAGATATGGAAAACAACGGATCGGATCAAAACCAACAAGAGAGAAGGCGGATAGTCTTTCACCGGGTCAGGCCCAAGTACAAGAAAATCCTGATCCCTCTTTTGATCATCAGCCTGATAGTGGCCATCATATTGATCTGGGCCACCAACAAGTACCTCTTCAAGCCCCTTTTCCAGGGAAGAGGATCACTTCACCGGACCGAGTCCCGGCTGTTGGCCTTATCGGGAAATAGGGCCGAAGATACATTGATCTTGACGCCTGAGTGGAAGAACAACGGTTTAATCGGCACGCAGTGCTGGAGGAAAACATGAGGCAGAGAAATCTGTGGACAATCATTTCTGCCGTCATTCTCATCCTTATCGGCTTCTTGGCTTTGTTGGATAGTCTTGAGATCATCGGCTTCTGGTCAGCACTGGGCAAGCTGTGGCCTCTGATTCTGATCGGGCTGGGAATATGGCTTTTGTTGAAGAAAAGACATTCGGTTTGGGACGAGAATGTGAAGGTCGAAGACGGCAAGAAGTACTCCAAGGCTTTTGGCGACCTCAATATCGATGCCCAGGGAAAAGACCCGCATGGAATCGACGCCGAGATGGGCTTCGGCGATCTCGAATTGAACCTCACCAAAGCCGGCTTCTCCGACAAAGAGCACGTGATACATCTGGCGTTAGGGTTCGGAGACATGCGAATCTGGATACCGACCGAACCGAAGGCCAAGATCACCGCCGGCTCCGGGGCGGGCGATATCGATCTTCTGGGGAAAACCATAGACGGCTTCGGCAAGAGCCTGGAACACGTGGATGAGGGTTATGAATCCGCTCAAAGGAAATTGAGGGTATTTGCCAAGGTCGGATTCGGAGACATCAAGGTCTCAAGAATATGATTCGGAATAAGACTTGTCCTTTCGACGAAGTGGAGCGGAAAGCAAATAACCAAACTGAACCAAAAGCATGAACCATACGGTTCACGCCAAAGGAGGAATCATGACCGAGCCATCCAAAAAGATACCGGACATAAAGGTCACCGTG
>CAZPRG010000203.1:0-4178 GCA_964588675.1 uncultured Ignavibacteria bacterium | reverse complement strand
GAAGCTCGAAATCCAATCCTTGAGCCTCGTCGACGAAGACCACCACCTTCCGGGATTGAGCCTGGGCAGAAAGAAGCAGTTCCTCCAGGCGGAGGATCAGCTTCCGCTCGGCCAAATCCTCCGGCGCGAATCGGGCTTGGCCCAAGGCCTCCAGAATCGCCACCAGCAGTTCCGTCTGCGTCAGTCGGGGATGGGATATGTGAACCGGGACCAGATCTTGGCCGGCCTTGCCCAGAAAGTAGCGGGAGAGCATGGTCTTGCCGGTTCCCGGCTCTCCGGTTATCATGGTGAATCCCAGTCCCTCATAGATGCCGTAGCGCAGATGGTTCAGAGCTTCCGCATGCGAGCGGGAGAAATAAAACATCCTGGGATTGGGCGACACGGAGAAGGGCGTCTCCTGGAACTGGTAGAAGCGGCGGTACGAATCCAGGAGGTCCACCCGCATTAAGGCCGGTTTGTCTTTCCGCTGGGCCGATGCGACGATGACCCTGGGCTGGGATGAGAGCGGCGCAGCCGGCTGCTCCACCCGGGGAGATCTATATGTCAGCTTCATTTTCAGTTTCCCTCGAAGTCTGGTTTGCTTATCCGGGGAGTCAGGAGTATGACCAGCTCGGCCCGGTGCTCGGTTTTCTCCTTGCGCTTGAAAAGATAGCCCAGGAGAGGCAGATCGCCCAGCACCGGGATCTTGTGCTCCGAGTTGGATTTCTTGGAGGTGATCAGACCCCCGATCACCGCCGTCTCGCCGTTTTTCATCCTCACCTGGGTGCTGGTCTCGCGAATGTCTATGTTGGGCGCCCTTAGGGTCTGATTCTCGAACTGAAACTCGGAGAAGGTGGAGGCGTCGCTGACGATGGGGACCACCTGCAGGGTCACGTAGTCGTCGGATGAGATATAGGGCGTCACCCCCATGGTCAAACCCAGAAGGACGGTTTTCTGCTCCGGAAAGATGATGGGCTGGCCTACCTCCGCCCCGGCGGAAAGTCCGGTCAGCTCCCAGTAGCTTATCACCCGCCCCACGTTCATCATGGCCGTCTGGCCGTTCATCACGTTGAGCCGAGGCTTGGACAAGACGTTGACCTCCCCGTATCGGCCCAGCAAGTCCACCACCAGGTCGGCATCGTGCCGGGAGCCGGTGAACTCCACCACCGAGCCGGGCAGCCCCAGAGACTGCCTGCCGGTAAGTTCAATCTGCCGGTTGTTCAAAAGGAAGGAGTGCACCGCCGACCAGTCCACCCCCCACGACTCCTCCCTCTCCAGCGTGACCTCCACCACTTCGGCCTCGATCAGGACCTGCCGAGACAAAGTCTCCTTCAGGTTGCGCATCAGATCCTCGGCCATTTTGAGATTTCTCTTGCGGTCGGTTATGGTCACTATACCCGCCAGCCGGTTCAGGAAGTACTTCCCGTCTTCGGAGACGATCTTCTGCAGGCCCTCTTCCACCTGCTTCCACAGATCCATAGACTGGTCGTCCGAGGTGCCGGTTATCTGCACCTGGCCGCTCATTCCCCCCACGTTGGGTAAGGAGCCCAGAACGTCGCCTCCCACCTGCATCGAGGTGGTCATCTTGTTGGGAATCTGGCCCAATTCAAACGTCCGGGTGTCGGTCAGCTTCACCACCAGAGTGGGGCTGTTGGTGGAGTAGAGATACTCGGTGGGAGCGAATATGGCCTCCAGCGCCTCCTTCAGGGTCAGATCCTCAAAAGCCAAGCTGACCCGGCACCGGGGATTGACTTCTTTGTCCCAAATGATGTTGAATCCGGCTTTCCGGGAAAGTGGAACAAGCACGTCCTCCAGGGTGATGTCGTTGCCTGAAAAGGAGAAGAGCTTCTCCTTTTCCGGTTCGGTTTCCAGGATGGGAACCGGCTGCAGCTGGGGAGGCACGGGTGGGGGAACCGCGGCGCTCTCCTCTATTTTGGTCCTAGCCTGATCCACCTGCTGCTGCGCCAGATTCGAGGCGCAGCCGCACAGCACCAGGAACACCAGAAAGACAGGCCGGATGGCGCCGGTCGGATTAAGTCGTCTCATGAGTCACCTTCCCTTCCCACCTCCGGGCGGTCGTAGAAGAAAACGAATGTCCTTCCCTTTTTGAGAACCACCACGCTTGCCTCTCGTATCTCTTTTATCTCCCAGCCGTCGAAACGCTCCCCCTGGTGCACCCAAGAGCTTCTGCCTCCGGACACCAAAAGCGCGCTTCTCTGATCGTCGGTAAGCAGAATGGCTTTGACCACCAAGCCGTCGCCGGCCGCATTCCTCTCCCCGGTTGGGGGTGAAGCCAAAAGCGCCGTTTCGCTTCCGGCCACATCCGAACTCCGGTCTTGGGCCAGGGATCTTTCTATTTCCTTTATCTCCTGTTTGAGCTTCTTCTCCTCCAGGATGGCCTTGAGATAGTCCACCTCTCTTTTGGCCATATCCAGCTTGTTTTTAAGCTCCGCCGCCTTGGGGTCCTCCGCTTGGAAGGGGTCTTTGAGAGCCTGCATGGCTTGGTACAGGGGAGACTTCTCCGGCTCCTCCTTCTTGGCCGTCTTGGGGGCTTTTTGGGCGGTCTTGTGGGTGGCCCGGGGTTTGCCGGATTCCGCCGGCTCGTCCGTCGAGGAGCTCATGAGCTTGAGGGCGAAAAACCCCACCACCAGCACCACCACCAGACCCAGTGCCAGGATCCCCTTTTTGGACTTAAGGATTTTAGCCAATTCCATTTTTAGGAACCTTCGGGAATGATGTAATATTTGAGTTGTACCCTCAAGTTTCCCGGCACGGCCACATCCGTCCCGCCGATGGTCAGAATTTCCACCACGAAGGGGAAGTTCTTAAACTCCTTCAGCATCTTTATGACCTGATCATACGAGGCGTAGCCTTTGACTCCGATCTTGAGAGGCACTTCGTTCACCGTGATCACGTCCGGAAAATCTCTGCTCTTGCGCTCATTCTCCACCTTCACCTCCGCCTCCAATCCCAGCCGCGAGAGGAAGGATTTTATGAATTTCTCCATGAGCACCTTGTTGGCCATGGGGTCCTGCGCCCGGGGGATCTCCACCAACACCCTGCCGTTCTGCCTTCTCTCCTCCAGCGATGCCTCCAGGTCGTTTAAGTAGTCCAGGCGCTGGCTGGACTTCTCCAAATACTGCTTTTGCTCTGCGATTTGCGCCCGGAGGGATCCGACTTTCTTGACCCCCAGGAAGGCGACGGCCACGATCAAAAATCCGAAGATCACTATTATGGTTTTGTCCTTGCCCATCTCAGATGCTCAACTGGTAGATGATTTTAAACTCCACCCGCTCTCCCTGCAGTTCTCTTTCGGTCAACTTCACACCATCAAACAGAGGAGATTTGGTGAAGTTGTCCTCGGTCTCCTCCACCTTGAGCAGGGAGTTTATCTCGTCCGATCCGTCGGCCACGCCGGTGACCTCGCCCCTCCATACCCTCTTGACGTCCTTCAGGGTGAAAGTGGAAAGCGCCACCCCGGGCGGCACGGCAGCTGCCAGCTCCATGAGAATCTCGGACCAGGGCGGCTGGGAGGCTTCGATGGATTGAGAAACGAACTCCAGGGGCATCTCCCTCAAACGGTCTTCCTTCATCCGGATCTCCCCTTTGATTCCCCCGTGAAAGGCGTCTAAGTCTTTTAAGTCGAAAGACAAGCGGGACAGGATCAGGATGAAGACCAAAAGCACCCCGGCGGCGGCCGAGGAGCACAAAACCAGAGTCCTTTTTATCCTTCTTTTCTCCTGCACGGAGAAGGGGACGAATCCGAAATCCAGCCGATCGGGTTCCAGGAGAGCCAAGCCCAGACATCCGGGATGAACACATGCGGCCTGCCGGTCCATCTCGAAAACCGCAGCCGGGTCGAAAGGGACGATCTCCGCCCCCGTCTTTTGCTTCAGACTCTCTACCATCTCCGGGGTCACGCAGCTTCCGGCAAACATCAGTCTTTCGGCTCTCTCCTCGGGATAGGTGTCGTTATAGAAAAGCAGGGTCCGGTAAATGTCCTTGCCCAGGCCCGAGGTTTCCGCATCCTCCGCCGCATCGCTCACGGGCAGCTCTCTGGTGAGCCGGATTTCCTCCCCTTTGAAGACCACGATGCGACACAGCGGTTTCTCCACCTGGATGAAGGCCAGAGGCTTATCCGAAAGCACCTGCAGCTTGTCCAGCAGGCTGTGCACGGCCGCCGGATAGGTGGTGTAGAG
>CAZPRG010000202.1:0-4197 GCA_964588675.1 uncultured Ignavibacteria bacterium | reverse complement strand
CCAATCTCTGGGTGGTCTCCGACGGTCTGAGGTCCGAGCCGGTGATGGTGTATCCTGAAGTGACCAGCACCTCGGCAATGCCGGACATCCCCGCTCCACCAATCCCGACCAAGTGAATGTTCTTGATTCTACTGAATTTCATTTTGCGGTATTTCTCTTTCCCGGCGAAGACTCAAGCCTAAAACCGCCTGGACCGCCCTGAGCCGGGGATGTTGACTTTGTTCTTGCCTTTCAAGAGATCTTCCATCTCATCCACCAGGCGTGAGGCCGCATCCGGCCTGCCCAATTTCCTGCTGGCCTCTGCCATCCGTCTGAGTGCCCTCTCGTCCGAGAGAAGGGAGAAGACCTCTTCACACAGTCGCGCCTTGGTCAAATCTCTCTCCAAGATGACGGTGGCTGCACCCGCCTCATGCATGGTCATGGCATTGTGCATCTGATGATTCGCAGCGGCAAAAGGATAGGGGATGAGTATGGATGGTTTTCCGCAAGCCGTGATCTCGGCCAGTGTCAAAGCGCCTGCCCGGGATATAACCAAGTCCGCCACTGCATAGGCCGATTTCATGTCCTGGATGAACGAGTAGGGAGCGCACCTGACGCGGTTCCCCTTCGTCTTTTGGGAGACTTCCGATAAATCGCGCTCTCCGGTCTGCCATAGGACCTGCCACTCCGGCTTGAAGGAATCGAGACATTCGAGCAGTGCCCGATTGATGGCTCGGGCACCCTGGCTTCCGCCGAAGACGAATATGGTCTTCTTATCTTGGTCCAGCCCAAATGCTCTCAAAGCCTCCATCCGATTGCCCTGAGTTACGTCCGGTCTCACCGGATTGCCGATCACTCTGAATTTGCTGCCAACGGGAAAATAGCTGGTCGAATCGGGATAGGAGAGACATACCCTGTCCGCAAAGCGGGCCAGAAATCTGGTGGAGATTCCGGGATAGCTGTTCTGCTCTTGGATCATGACCGGCACCTTCATCAGGCTGGCCAGCAGTACCACCGGAAAGCTCACATGTCCTCCGGTTCCCACCACCAGGTGGGGTTTTTTCTTGTTCAGTATCCTGAGAGACCTCCACAGACCAACCAGGAGGTAGTATCCGAGCGTCAGATTGGCCCCGTATGACTTGCGGGCCAGACCCCGCGCCGGTATGAACTGAAGTTGGAAGCCGTACCGGGGCACTACCTTCGCTTCTATTCCGTCCTTCGTGCCCACGAAGACGATCCGGCTTTTTGGATGTCTGTTCCTGAATTCGTTGGCCATGGCAATTGCCGGGAAAATGTGTCCTCCGGTTTTTCCTCCTGCGAAAACGACTCTGATCATATTCCCATCTTGTTCAGAATCCGGTGAGTCGGAACGTATTTGGTCTGCCTGGAGACGTTCAGGAGAATACCGATGGCCGCAGCCGTGAACACCAGCGAAGACCCGCCGTAACTCAAGAAAGGCATAGGCAAGCCGGTGGTGGGAAAAAGTCCCACCACCACCCCCGCATTGATCAGAAAACCGGCGAGTATGCTGAAGGTCATACCGAACGCCAAAAGGTAGCCGTAATCGTCCGGCGCCTTCCGGGCTATGGACATTCCCCGAACCGCCAGGGCCAAGAACAGAATCAAGATGGCTGACGCTCCCAAGAAGCCCAACTCCTCGCCGGTAGTGGCGAAGATGAAGTCGGTATGCGGCTCGGGTAGATAGAAAAGCTTAGCCTTGCCCTCGCCCAAGCCGGCCCCCAGAATCTCCCCCGAGCCCAAGGCCAAGACCGACTGCTTCATCTGATAGCTTCCCTTCAACGGGTTCTCGATGGAGCTCAAGTAGTCTTCCACCCGGGCCCGCTTGTAGCCCACCAGGAAGACCAGCACGAAGGCGGCCAGCGCCACGGGAGCGATGATCAAAAGAAGATGCCTGATCTTAGCCCCCGCAACAAACAGCATGGTCAACAGCACAACCGACGACAGAAGGACTGCTCCCAGATGAGGCTGCTTCAGAATCAGAAGCGAAGCAGCACCCAGTATGGCGAAATAGGGGAGAACCACGAATCTGAGTCTTTTTATCTCCTCTTTTCTCTTGCTCAGGGAGTAGGCCAGGAAAAGCACCAGCGAGTACTTGAACAACTCAGAGGGTTGAAAGGCCGCTGGTCCGAACCGTATCCAGCGGCTGGCTCCCCGGGTAGGGGGGAGAAGCAGAACCACGATCAAAAGGAGAAAAGACAGGCCCAAAAGGACCGGCGAGATTCTCTGAAACCGGTGGTAGTCCACCCTGGTCAGAAGAAAGATCACGCCCAGGGAAATGATGGTCCAGATGGCCTGCCTCTTTGCAAAGAAAGTCGAGCTGCCCACCCGGTCCAAAGCCAGTATGGCGGAGGCGGAGTAAACCATCACTATTCCGACGGTCATCAGGATCAGGACCAAAGTCACCAGCAGATAGTCAGGTTTGGATCTGTCGATCACTTGCTTTTCTCCTCAGGCATTAACCTCGAAGTCTTCATCCGAGCTTAAGCCCAGAACGGTCTCCTTAAAAACCCGGCCCCGGTGCTCATAGTCCTTGAACATGTCGAAGCTGGCGCAGCCCGGCGAAAGCAACACGGTATCGCCCTGGGTGGCCTTGTCGAAGGCCAGCCGGACGGCCTGCTCTAAACTGTCTGCCTCCAGAGTCCGCACCACGGAGCCCAAAGCATCCTTGATCTTCTGCCGGGCTTCTCCGATCAGGATCAAGGTCTTGACGTTCTTGTCCACCAGCTCCCGCAGTCTGGAGAAATCTCCTCCCTTGTCCTTTCCTCCGGCGATCAGAATGACGGGAGGACTGACGCTCTGCAGCGCGTACCAGACGGAATCCACGTTGGTGGCCTTGGAATCGTTGACGAAACGCACTCCGGAGATGGTCGTAACCGCCTCCAGCCGATGTTCCACGCCCCTGAAGCCCAGCAGAGCTTTGCGCATGGAATCCGGCGAGACTTTCAGAACGCCGCAGACGGCGCAGGCCGCGCAGGCGTTATACAAATTGTGAGGCCCTTTGATGGCTATCTGGTCGACCTCTATGACGTCTTTCTTATCACCGTTTCGACGAAGGTACACCTTCCGGTCGTGGACAAAAGCCCCGCGGCCCACTTCACTTCTGGTGCTGAAATAGACCTTGGTGCTGGGAGCGTATTGAGCCAACTTGAGACCGATCTCGTCGTCCGCGTTCAAGACCACGAAATCGTCTTCGGTCTGGTTCTCCGCTATGCGCAGTTTGGCTTCCAGGTAAGACTGGAAATCGGTATGGCGATCCAGATGGTCCGGGGTGACGTTCAGGACCGAGGCCACATGCGGTCGGAACTCCTCTATTCTCTCCAATTGGAAGCTGGAGAGCTCCAGGACCAGGTATCCGTCCGCCGACACTTTCTCCACAACCGAGGAAAACGGGACTCCCACATTTCCCGCCACTCGGTATTCCCGGCCGTCTTCTTTGAGCATTTCTCCCAACAGGGTAACGGTGGTGGTTTTGCCATTGGAGCCGGTGATCCCTATGATCCTGGCATCGGTCAGCCAAAAGGCCACTTCGATCTCGGAGAGAATGGGCACTCCCAGATCTTGCGCCTGTCTCAGAATGGGAGCATCCGGCGGTATTCCCGGGCTGACCACGATGAAGTCCTTGCCCGACAGAACCCGGGATGTGTGCGCGCCGGTCTCGAACCCAATGCCCAGCTCCTCCAGCTGTTTTGTCCGTTCGGACAAAGCCTCCTGGCTCTTGATGTCCGAGACGAAGACCTCGGCGCCGGTTTTCCTGAGAAGCCCGGCGCAGGCCACGCCCGATCGGGCCATACCCAAAACAGAGATCTTCTTTCCCACGATCCGGTCTTTTCTCATGCTTGCCTACTTGTCGGACTACAGACTATGGCCGGGGCCAGCCTTGGCGAATCACCTTATCTTCAGAGTGCTCAAAGTCACCAATGCCAAGATGGCTCCTATGATCCAAAACCGCACGACCACCTGAGGTTCCTTCCAGCCGGAAAGCTCGAAATGGTGATGCAAAGGTGCCATCTTAAACACCCTTTTTCCCCAGGTCTGGTAAGTGAAAACCTGAATTATCACCGACAGGGCCTCCGCCACGAATACCCCGCCCACGATGACCAACAGCATCTCCTTCTTGATCAGTATGGAGAGGGCGCCGAACGCTCCTCCCAATGCCAAAGCCCCGGTGTCGCCCATGAAGACCTGAGCCGGGTAGGA
>CAZPRG010000201.1:0-4201 GCA_964588675.1 uncultured Ignavibacteria bacterium | reverse complement strand
CTGAAGGTTGCTGGTTTTATTTCTTTTCCGGTTCCTTGAGCTCAACGTCCGGTTCGTATATCTCGTTGAGCATCTTCATGGAGTCGTGGATCTTGTCCATCTCCTCCTGGGAAATCCCGGATTTCTCCTTGTTGGCCATTCGCTCGATGATCTTGGTCATCCCGGCTTCATCCGTGGTCTGGTGAGCCTTGACCACCACGTCCAGCGAATGGCATTTGCCGCACTTTTCCTGGAATAGACCCGGGTGAGGGCCCTCCACCGGAAGCAGCGTGAACGTCTCTTCGATTTGCTTCAACGACTCCGGGCCGATCTTCACCCCTGCTTTGTCGTGCATGTCCACCATGATCTTCTCCATTCCCACTCTGACCTTTTCCAGGGAGTGGCAGATCGAGCATCTGGCCTGAAAAGCAGTTGGCTCCTCCTTCTTCGACGGGTTCTCGTTGGACGTCTGGGAAAATGCCCAAACGAAGACCAGGAGCAAAATCGCCGCTGCAATGGCGATTAGTCTCAGTCCTTTCATCAAATCTCACCTCCCTCCGAGATTCTGTTTAACAAATTGACACTTTGTGATCCTTTTCACAATTTCCGCTAAATAAAAAGATCTTCCGGCGGTCCCATCATCCAGTAGGTGGGACTCCCATAACCATCTCTCTGGGCCAGAACGTCCAGAAAAAGAGTGCCCGGATTCTCCAGGTAAAGATCGGGTTTCTCCGACTCCGGCAGCTTTCTCTCGTCCAGGGTTTTGATGTAGCTTTTGCATTGGTCGCACACGTCCACCCGGAAGGCGCTCTTGTCCGAAGTTGGGTCCTCTTCCACGAAAAAGTATCTCAGGCTGTTGTGGTCGTCCGTTCCGCAAAACGGGCATTTGACCCTCAGGTAATGCCACTGGGTTCCGCACAAGCCGCACCAGAGCACTTTCTTGCCGTCCTCTCTTCTCAGTCTTTCCATGGCCGGAGGGCTTCCGCAGATCGGACAATTTCCCCTATTCCAATTCTCGAGATCCACCTGGGGCTGGAGTGCTTGGGCATAAGACTCGAGCACGGCCTGAAGCAGATTCAGCCCGACAAACCAAAGAAGATCCGCACCCACCCGACTTTCAAGTGACAGGGATTTGAGGTTTCCCCATTCTCTGCGGAGGACTATCCGGACGAGCTCAGAAAGAACAAGTGGTTCCAGGCTGTCCGAGAATCTCTGAACCTCCTCCCGACCGAATACCTGATGGTTCTCCAAAACGGGGAGAAAGCGGAGAGCAAGTTGCTTCAATGGAAAGGCCTCGAGGTTGAGACCCTCCAGGTCCAATAAGTGGAGGTCTTCTCCGCGAGCCTTGTCGATCTCGACGTCAACAATCCCGGCGTTTCCCTGACGTTCGATCCGGAAGGAGGAGCTTACCTTCCGCATATCTCGCCAAAGATCGACGTAGGACCTGTCACCCGCTCGTGTACTCATCGGCTGAAACCTAACATGCTGTTTTGTCTGTTGGTCTTAGAGAACAGATCGACGACGCCACATCGCCCAAGTCTAAATCATTCCTTGGGCTTTGTCAAGCACAAATCGCAGGTGCAATGCACCTCCGCATATATATTTCATACAGATGGGCTATGGGGGTGGGTGCACGATTGTCTGGGTCCAGGGGGAAGGATGAGAGTAACATCGCCAGTCGGCCGGATCGGACGGAGTTCCGTTAAGGCCGATAGCCGCAGTGAAAGAAGATCCGGGCTCCGGCAGTTCGGCATCGCCTCTATCGACTTCTCTCCAGGCCTTCGACACTGCTTCAAGCCGCCTCACTTCGTTCGCCGTCCGGCGGCAACCGCTGTCCGTGGTCTGGAGCCTCTGGTCCGCGGTCCGCCGCCAAATCGAAACCAAGCAGCGGGGTCAAGCACCACGAACTATGGACCGTTCCATTCCGTCCGCGGTGAGCTGCATCTGCGGCGAAAGAAGGCAGCCCCCGTTTCTCTATTCGCTCGACACTGAGTTCCATGATTGGGCTCAGGTTAACCCGAATCCAACTAAAGTTGCTTCTCATCCTGCCGATTAAGCCAATGTACTTGAAGGTATGGAACGTGACTACGTCTGATCGACGGCAAAAGGGAGTCACCGACGGATATCCATCTTTCCGGCTCGATGTCCGGCGTGGCAGACTTCCTTAAGGAGTTCCGACCTTCGCTACGTCCCCGTAGGTAGCGTTCTTAACGTCCCCACACAAAGTTCAAAACCAGAGGATTTCCGACACAGGGCAGTTTGTCAGAATGTTCTGACAGAACAAAGCCCGGTTTCCCGTCCCATTCTCAGTACGCCGGTCGATTCCTGGAGGGATGCAGCCCATCCCGTTTTCGCCTGGAATCGAGAGGAGAGATGGTGGGGATCAAGGCAAAAATCGGAAGAGACACCGACAATAGAGCGGGCCACGCGGAGGCAGACACAGTCTCGGTGGCTCAGGGGCCGGAAATTCAGTCTGCCGGCCGCGAAGAGTTTCGGCGGCAGAGTGCCGTGCTGAAAGGCATCCAGCGCCTTCTCAACGAAACCGTAAGTTCCTCCAACCACAAAGAGGTGGCTTCAGTGTGCCTTGCGGTTGCCCGGGAGTTGACCGGCAGCAAGTTCGGGCTGGTCGGCGAGGTCGACCCCAGCGGCCGCCTGGATGCCGTTGCGGTCGGCGACGCGGAAAGGGATGCGCGCAGAAGTCCGGAGGCCGAGCCGCTTAACATATCCAAGCAAAAGGAGATTCAAAGCTGCTGGGAGAAGATGGTAAAAAACGGACGCTCCCTGATCGTCGGGGGTCCTGAATCCGATGCCGATCGTGCCGCAGTCTCCCGGGGTCATACCCTCACTAGGCCATTCCTCTGCGCACCCCTGAAGCGGGGCCGGCACACCTTCGGTATGATAGTCCTAAGCGGCAAAGGGGGAGGGTACCACAGTTCGGATCTGAAAACCGTGGAAGATCTATCGCCGGTCTTTGCGGAGATCCTGGACCGCAAGCAGGCGGAGGAGGCACTGCAGGAAATAGAAGAGCGTTTTAGACAAGTTCCAGAGAATGCTCAGGAATGGGTTTGGGAAGTGGATGGCGATGGTTTATACACATACGCAAGTCCGGGGGTTGAAAAAATACTTGGCTACAAACCAGAAGAGATTGTTGGAGCAAGACACTTTTACGACCTGTTTCACCCTGAAGACAGAGAAGCTCTAAAGAAGAGTGCATTTGAAGTGTTTGCCAAGAAGCAGTCGTTTCGCGAATTGATCAACCGGAATGTACATAAGAATGGCAAAACAGTTTGGCTTTCGACAAGCGGAGTTCCCATCCTGGACAAAAAAGGAAATCTCCTGGGATACAGAGGGGCAGATGCAGGCATCACCGAGCGCAAGCGTGCGGAGCAAATCATTCGCGACGCAGAGGAATTCGCTGAGACTATTGTGGCTACCGTGCGGGAGCCTTTGTTGGTGCTGGATGCGAACCTTCGAGTGATAAAGGGGAATAAGTCTTTCTATCAGACCTTTCAGATCACGCCGGAGAAGACGGAGAATCGATTGCTCTACGATATAGGGGACCACCAGTGGGACATCCCCAAGCTGCGGGAGCTTTTGGAGAAGATTTTACCCAAGAATACCGCTTTCAACGACTTCCAGGTGGAACACGACTTCCCCACCATGGGGCGACGGATAATGCTACTGAACGGCCGACGGATATACAGAGAGGGAAACAAAACGCAGACGATCCTGCTGGCCATCGAGGACATCACCGAGCGCAAGAAAGCAGAGGAAAATTTTCGACTGGAGACAGCCAAATTAAACGCCGTCAATTACCTGCTTCAAGAGACCATGATGTGTGATACCGCTGCTGACGTATCCCACGTTTGCCTTCAGGCCGCGGAGAAACTGACCGGGAGCAAGTTCGGCTTCATCTGCAAGGTCAACCAGGCCGGCTGCTTTGATACTATCGCCATCAGCGACACCGGCTGGGATGCCTACAGAGCACCAAAAACGGACGAATTGTTGCTGCTTAAAGACCTGGAGGTCCGGGGCATTCGCGGGAGGGTGATCAGAGAAGAGCAGTCCATGATATTCAACGATCCTGCTTCTCATCCGGAATGGATAGAGCCTCCCCCCGGGCACCCCTCCATCACCAGTTTCTTGGGCGTTCCGTTGAAATCCAAAGGCAAAACTTTTGGCATGATCGGTTTGGGTAACAAGGAGTCGGGCTACGATTTGG
>CAZPRG010000200.1:0-4249 GCA_964588675.1 uncultured Ignavibacteria bacterium | reverse complement strand
GTCGTCAGCTAAACCGGCGCGTTGAAATTGCCATTTTTGCGAACGACAAGCTGAAGAAGGCGGCGCAAGCTCAAGCCGGTTGAAATCAAATTGTTGCAGGCGCGGGCCTCCTGATGGATGAAGTTTAGATCGTCGACGTTTCATGAGAGTACGAAACGCTGAATCGGGAGGCTCGGTCTGTTCATCAAATGCAAATGGAGTGCCGGAGAACTCGTCTCATTTCAGACGATTCAATTGATGCCGAGAGGCCAACGTGATTAAACACGTAGTATATCACCTTTTTCAGTAGGTAAGACCTTTGGTGCCCGCCTTGCGATAAGCTTTTAGGTGTGAGTAATAGGGTTAGCAAAGGACGATGAAAGTCAGGCGGATCACCTGGGGGTTCGTTACATGGTGCGGGCGGGGAATGATCCACGGCAGATGTTGCCGGTGTTCGATTTGCTGAACCGCGTCAGCCAGGCGAGCGGCGGAGGAGGAAGCAAAACGGTTCACGGTTCACAGTCCCCCCCTCCCTTCCCCGAAAAAGCGGCGAACGGCGGACAGCCGACGAACCCGGCTTGCAGTTCTCTCTTCGGAAGCGTTGCTGACTTTTCAGCGAGGTTAGGAGATCTCGTAAAGACTCAATGGCACGGGAGCGTGCCTTGCGCATTTCCGCTGTTCACGCTCTAATCGACCACGCGATGGGTGGCGGTCTTCGACACACGGCCGCTTAGACCTTGGTCGCCTTGACAACTTCTTCGACGGTGGTGACTCCTTCTTTTACCCTTTCTATCCCCTGGTCCATCAGGGTTCTAACCCCGGTTTCAGCAAGCGCTTTTCTTATGTCTTCCGCCGAGGCTCTGCTCATGATCATCTCGTGAATCTTCTGCGTGGGCACCAGAAGCTCGTAAAGGGCGGTCCGCCCCTTATATCCTTTATTGTCGCACGCGGGGCAGCCCCGAGCCTCATAGAAAACCATGTCCTCCTCTCTCTCTTGGCCGAGTTCCTTCAGAGTGTTGTCTGAGGGGCAATAGGATCTCCTGCACTCTGGACAGAGCACCCGCACCAGCCTCTGAGCCAGTACGCAAAGGAGGGTGGAAGACACCAGGAAGGGCTCCACTCCCTGATCCAGGAGACGAGTTATGGCCCCCACGGCGTTTCTGGTATGAAGCGTACTGAAAACCAAATGTCCCGTTAGGGCTGCCCGAACGGCCAGCTGTGCCGTTTCTGCATCTCTTATCTCCCCGACCAGAATTGCGTTGGGATCTTGCCTGAGCATGCTTCGTAATGCTTCGGCGAACGTTATTCCGTACTTTTCGTCCACGTTGGCCTGAGCCACGTTCTCCAAGTGATACTCCACGGGATCCTCTACGGTGATGATGTTGATATCCTCGGAGTTGATGGAATTGAGCGCTGCATACAAAGTCGTGGTCTTCCCGCTTCCGGTGGGACCGGTCACCAGAACGATCCCATTGGGTTTTCGGATCAGCTCCTCGAACTGGTGCCTTACCGCAGCCGGCATGCCCAGATCTTCCAGCTTGAGACGGGCCTTGCGCAAATCCAGAATGCGGATCACGATCTTCTCCCCCAGAATGGTCGGATATACGGACACCCTCAAGTCTATCGGGTTGTCCTGGTACTTGAAACTTATCCTTCCATCCTGAGGCTTTCGTCTCTGGGTGATGTCCAGCCGGGACATGATCTTTACTCTCGAAACCACGGGCAGACAGATCCTTTTGGGAAGCGAGGCCACCCGGCGCAAGACTCCGTCCACCCTCAAGCGAACCGATACGTCGTCTTCGCGGGGCTCGATGTGAATGTCGCTGGCCTGGTTCTGGATGGCCTGGCTGATCAGGGTATTCACCAGCCTGACCACGGGCAGCCCTTCGGCGATTCTCTCCAGCTGAACCCTGGAAAGCCTCTCTTCGTCCTCAAACTCCACCGCCGATCTTTCAAACTGCTCCAGCGCCTCCGTCAGATCGCCCATCCGGGGGTGGAACCGATCGATGGCCGCCATCACGCTCTTCTCGGAACAGATCACCGGGGCCACCTTGTGGCCCGTCTCGAACTTGATCCGATCCAGGGCAAACAGATCCAGAGGGTCTGCCATGGCGATGGTGACCGTGTCCTCTATCTTAAACAGCGGGATGAACCTAAAGCGGCGGGCCAGCTCCGGGCTGACCAGGCATACCGCTTTGGGATCGATATCGTAGTCGCTCAGGTTAACGTAAGGGACGTTCAGCGACTTGGAGAGGAAATCGACCAGGACCTCCTGATTGACGTATCCCGACTTCACCAACTGGCTTCCCAGGCCGGTCTGCTTCTCCGAGCTGAGCTTCTTGGCCTTTTCCATCTGGTCAGGCGTCACGACCTTCTGCTCGATCAGTTTGTCGGCCAGGTGGTCAACCAGCTTCAGGCTGACCATCAAATCTTCTTGCATGGCTGCCTCTCGCGGTTTGGTATGATTTGGTCACCGGCTACGTCTTCAGGAAACCGTCCACCGAGGAGATCAACTCGTCCATCTCGAATGGTTTGGTGAAATACATGTCGGCCCCGGTCTCATCTCCGATGATTCTGTCCTTCTCCTGGGTACGGGCGGTGAGCATGATGATCGGGATGTGTTTGTACTTCTTGTCGAATTTCAGCAGCCGGGAAACCTGGAATCCGTTGATCTTGGGCATCATCACGTCGAGTATTATCAAATCCGGCTTTTCGGTTCTGGCTTTGTCCAAAGCATCCTGACCGTCATAAGCGGCCAGGCACCGGTATCCGTGCATCTCCAGCGAGAATCTCAAAGTCTCCACGACGTCTTTTTCGTCGTCGGCTACCAACACCATTCTCGGGTCCATTTACCACACCCCCTTTGCACTGTGATGTTCCGAAAAGCCGCGGAGCGGTTCAGGCTGCTCCCCCCGAAACTACTTCATCCTGCCGTTCGACCCTCGAGGTCGGTTGACGCACCCGTGCCGGAGTCCCGGTGAAACGGCCGTCAATCCGAAAGTGCATGTCTCTCCATGGGGGCCCGCGGGGTCAATTGCTCTCTTATCTTCTCCAGGATCTTGTCCATGCCGAAAGGCTTGACCACATAATCGCTTGCCCCGGCCTCGAAAGCGGCCTTGATGGTCTTTATATCCCCTTTGGCCGTGAGCATGATGACCGGAATCCTGTCGGTCTGTTCCATGCTTCTGATTCCCCGACAGGCACTCAGGCCGTCCAGATTGGGCATCATGATGTCCAGGAGGATCACGTCCGGCCGAAGATTACAAGTCATGGTGATCGCCTCAGCGCCGTTCTTTGCCGTGACGACGGCGAAACCGTTCTGGGTCAGTGAAAAACTCAGGGCCTGCACCAGGTCCTGGTCATCGTCCACCAGCAATACGGTAGCCATGTTTCACCTCCCTTCCTCGAATCAGTTTTACGACGGCATCGAAGAACAACCCGTCGGAGAACGGCTTGGTGACGAACTCGTCCGCCCCCAGAGCCATCAGCCTATCTGTGTCCGTGTCAACGCTTCCGGACAAGGCGAGTATGGGAATGTCTTTGGTTTCTTCCGTCTGCCTCAATCGCTTGATGACCTCGTAGCCGTCCATCCGCGGCATCTTGATGTCCAGGATGATCAGATCCGGGTCCACCTGCATGGCCTTCTCCAATCCCTCCACCCCATCGCAGGCCTCCACCACCAGATGGTTGCGCCTCTTCAGCTTCCGAGCCAGCGAGTGAGCGAAGTTTTCCTCGTCGTCGATGACCAACACGGTTCTTTGTCTGACCACCAAAGCAGAAACGAACTCGGCGCGCTCGGCCATCCGGATCAGCTCTTTGGCACTGTTGACATCGTCCGGGTAGGTAGCCACACCCAGGGAAAACTCCAGCTCGGTAGATGTATCCTCCAGGGAGAAATCGAAGGTCAGCAGGTTCTGCTTTAATCTGTCGCAAACCGCCAGCGCTCCTTCCTTGGGCGTGTTCTCCAGTATCAGGAACACCCGGGCACTTTCTTCATCCGGCAGGACGTGATCCGTGGCTTTGTAGGCCGACTTCCTGGCGATTTCGACCACTCTTTCGAATATCTCTCTGACTCTTTCTCCGCCCAGGCCGGCCTTGATCGTCTGGAAGTGGTTGATTCTGACCAAATCCAGCGACAGGCATGAAACGGCGGACTTAGCCTTCTGGATCAAGTTTTCCAGGTAAGAATTGAAGATTTCGACGCCGTTCAGCAGGGGCAAGACGAACACGAACTTGCTGCCTGTTCCGGGTCGGGACTCCGCCCAGATTC
>CAZPRG010000199.1:0-4269 GCA_964588675.1 uncultured Ignavibacteria bacterium | reverse complement strand
CGTCCGTCGATTTCCTCACGTCTATCTGGGCCGCATGGTGGCACAGAACGTCCGGTTTGGTTCTTTCGAATATCTTGTCGATGACCGCGCTTCTTACGTCAGCCTTGAAGAATCCGGCCTTGGGATTGAGGTTGCGTTCGAACCCGGTACTCAGATCATCAATGACCGTGACTTTGTGTCCATCCCGGAGGAATCTGTCCACCAGGTTGGACCCTATGAACCCTGCTCCGCCGGTGACCAGGATTTTCATGGGTTTCCCTCCCGCCTGCAAATTGCGGCACGCCGCCGCGACATCAATTTCGCTTCGCACCATTATACCAACCATAGTGCGTCAAGTCAACAGCGATTCGCGGGCGCTTGTTTTCCTGAATTTGATGCGACCTGAAATGAACAAAGGCTTGGCGTGAGAGATTACCTTGGGGTCCGAGGAGCCCCGCAGGGCTGCGGGGCTCCTGGAAGGGGCTGTTTTACTTGAAAGAAGGAAAGAAATGCGATCATTGTTATAGCAAGGTACGTGCCAGGTGTGCAAAAACTTGCCACTCGATCGTTCACTGAGAGCTAAGATACTAAGCTACAATGCATTAGGAAATAAGGAGAAGGTTGCACATAGCAATCCTCCGTACTCCACTGATCGCATAAATTCGAAGATTCTTGCGAATGTACGAAAATTACTTTGAAGTCCCGAAGATGCTGACATCCCCTAAGTCCTTTATAACAAAATCGTTATGTCTGCAGAATGGTGAAGAGGTGGCAGTGGTCAAGTATTGTGATTTTCAAGCGTGGTCATTAAGTTCTTACCGCGGTGCCACTTACACTCACTATCAGCATGCCCTCGCGAACCGTCTCGTAGTCAAGATCGACGCCCACCACTGCATTGGCACCGAGACTGAGCCCTTTCTCCTCCATCTCGCGAAGAGCAATCTCTCTGGCTCTGGTTAACTCGCTTTCGTACGCGGCCGACCTGCCTCCCACGATGTCGGTGATCGACGCAAAAAGATCCTTGACGATGTTGGCTCCCATTATCGCCTCGCCTGTTACAACCCCGAGGTACTCTTTTATATCCTTGCCCTGAATAGTGGGGGTGGTGGTGATTATCATTGCAGACCTCCTCTCTGGTTTTGATCCAATAAGAAAGGTGAACTAGGTTCTTTCCACGACCTGGAGGTTAGCTATGTTTCACACCGGCTCAGCGGCCTTGCTTAGATACCGTCAAAGGAGGTCAACGGATGAAACGGATGTAACGGATGCGAATGGATCGATGGTTTCATCCGTGCAGTCCCCTTCATTCCTTGCAAGAGGGAGGAGCTTTAATTCTTTCTTTACTTCGGAAAGGGGAATGCGTTGTTTGCGGGAAAGGCAGCAAGCCAATTATTGGCTAAATCTTGATTTCGTAAATCCTGTACTTCTTATAGAGCTTTGCGCCCAGAAGCTCCAGCATCCGGTTCATCAGAAAGTTGTCCTCTAGTATCCACGACATCTCCGCCCACCGGTATCCCCTTTTCACTCCGACGCTGTAAGTCTCGACGTAGAAAACCGTGTCGATTCCCCTTTTTTGATATTCGGGCACGACTCCCATGGTGATAATGCGAACCCCGTCGATCTTGTTCTTAACCTTGGTGTGCCAGAGAAGCTTGAAGATGCCGAAAGGAAAGAGCCGTCCGTTCATCCGGGCCAGCACCTGGTTGAAGTCCGGGAGGGCTAAAGAGAAGCCCGCGGGTTTCCCATCTACCTCCGCGATGAATACCATATGCGGATCTACGATCTGTTTCAGGCTCTTGGCCAAATGATCGAACTCCTCGTCGGTCATGGGAACGAATCCCCAGTTCTTGCTCCAGGCGGAATTATATATCTGTTTTATCTCCGAAACCTCCCGGCTGAATTCCTTCATGTTGAGGCCCCGAATTGTTATGCCCCCTTTTTTCCTGATACTCTCCGCCATCCTCACCACCCTTGCTGGCGTGGGCAGACTCTCGTCGATGAAGTAGGCGTAAAGGTCTTTGGCCTTGGTCAGGCCGTAGCTCTCCACAAGCTCCAAATAGTAGGGAGGGTTGTAGGGCATCATGATGACCGGAGCCGAATCAAATCCCTCCAACAGGAGTCCCCAGTCTTCGTTGGATGAGAAATTGGCCGGGCCGCGCATGATCTCCATGCCTTTTGATTTCAGCCAATCCCTGACCGAATCCAAAAGAGACTTGGCCACTTCTCGGTCGTTCACGCATTCGAACAGGCCGAAGAAACCAACTTTCTCGTTATGCTCCTTTATGTGGTTGTGATTGACTATGCCGGCGATTCTTCCCGCGACCTTTCCATTCTTCTCGGCCAGAAACAGGATCACGTCCGCGTGTTTGAAAAAAGCACTCTTCCTGCGGTCCAGGAACTCCTTTCTCTCCATGAGCAGAGGTGGAACCCAATTGGCGTCCTTACGGTAAATCGACCAGGGAAACTTGATGAATTTCGTCAAGTCACCCCTTGTCTCCGCTGGCTTTACGCTAAAAACTGAATCTGGCATGAACTTGGAGTGTTTTTGGATGGTGGGTCAGATACTGCTATGGGCCAGTCTGTTGAGAACGGGCGCTGGGCTCTTTGGAGGCCGGGACGAGTATTCTCCACCGCTTGTGTAGCGCGCCGCGTGGAAGGTTGGAACCGGAGAGTCCGCCAAGCAACAGAACTCAGATGACTCCCATCTTTCTACCCACCCTTTTGAAAACCTCCAGAACCCGGTCCATCTGCTCGTCGGTGTGGGTGGCGGTGTAGCTGGTTCGCAAGAGCTGGAAGCCGGGACCGACGGCCGGGCTGATTATGGGATTGACGAAGATGCCCTCGTCCGAGAGCATCTTCCAGAACTGGAAGGTCTTCATGTCGTCGCCGATGTATATGGGAATTATGGGGGTCTGGGTGCCCCCGATGTCGAATCCCAGCGCCTTATATTCCTCATGCATTCTTCGGGTGATCTGCCAGAGCCTTTCCCTTCTTTCCGGCTCGCTCTCGATGATGTCCAACGCCGCCAGACAGGCGGCCACGGCGGAAGGCGGTGGGCTGGCGGAGAAGATCAACGGCCGGGAGTGGTGCTGTATGTAGTTCACCACCCTCTCGGGCCCGGCTATGAATCCCCCCAGGGAGGCAAAGGACTTGGAAAAAGTGCCCATCACCAAATCCACCTGATCCCCCAGACCGAAATGCTCGGCAGTACCCCGACCGTGCTCTCCCAGAACCCCGATGGAGTGGGCGTCGTCCACCATCACCCGGGCGTTGTGCTCTTTGGCAAGCTTCACGATTTCCGGCAGATTGGCTATGTCGCCCTCCATGCTGAATACGCCGTCTATGGTGATCAGCTTTCCGGAATCGTTCCCGCAGTTGGCCAGCACCCGAGCCAGATCACCCATGTCGTTGTGTTTGAACCTCACCACGTTGCCATAAGAGAGCCGGCAGGCGTCCACCACGCTGGCGTGAACCGAACGGTCGATGATCACGTACTCCTTGCGGCCTACCAGGGTGGAAATGGTGCCCAAATTGGTCTGAAAGCCGGTGGAGAAGATCAAAGCCGCCTCCATCTGCATGAACCGGGCCAGCCTTCGCTCCAGCTCTTCGTGAAGCTCCAGGGTTCCATTCAAGAATCTGGAGCCGGTGCAGCCCGATCCGAATTTCTCCACTGCCTGAATGGCGGCTTCCTTCACCTTGGGATGTGAAGTCAAGCCCAGGTAATTGTTGGAGCCTATCATGATCATCTTTTTTCCTTCGATTATCACCTCCGTGTCCTGGCCGGAGGAGATGGCGCGGAAATAGGGATAGACTCCCAGGCTCTTGACCTTCTCGGCCTCCGTGAATTCTACGCACTTTCGGAATAGGTCCATTTTGCCTCTGGATTCTGATTCGGTGATTTCCTGAAGATTTGCCTGCCGGGATTCGTTCATGTCCATAACCCGCAGATTACCCCAACCTCGGTTGTCTAATCTTAAATAAACCCCCTCCGGTTGTCAAGCAAAAAGGTACACCCCCAACACATACTGGCTGCCGAAACCGGGACGGCTTCCAGGGAGCGCTATCCGCGTTTGTGAGTGGTCAACAGATCGATTCTGAAGGAGTCCAGAAATCTGGACATGGCCTCGGCCTGTCTGTCGGTGTAGCGCTTGCGGAACTGTTTGGCGAAGAAGAGAGAATCGGACGGGGTCTCCTTCTCCGAGATGCCGTAATAACTGCCTTGCGAGAGATCGGCGATTCTCATCCCCAGCTTGCTACCTCCGAAGAGGTCGCCGCTTTTGGCCTTTCCGT
>CAZPRG010000198.1:0-4271 GCA_964588675.1 uncultured Ignavibacteria bacterium | reverse complement strand
CAGCGTAACAAAATAGTAGTGGTGCCCATGGGGGAAATGGACTACGGCATGGTCAACAAGCTGGCCTCCGACTTGGTGTCGTTTTTCAACGTGGGCGTGGATATCCTGCAGGGAGTGAAGATACCGGCGGAGGCCCTTAACCCTCAGCGGGGACAATATTATTCCACCGTCATCCTGAACAAGCTGGAGTTGATGAAATCCTCGCCCGGCGAGAGGATGCTGGGCTTGGCGGATGACGATCTGTACGTCCCCACGCGGAACTTCGTGCTGGGAGACGCCGACCCGGTGGGCAAAACCGCCCTGGTCTCGTTGTTCCGGCTGAAGCGCGAGAACTACGAGATGCTCGATGAGCAGAAAGTCTTCTACTCCCGGGTACTGAAAGAGGCGGTGCACCAGTTGGGGCATCTATGGGGATTCGAGGACTGCCGCAATCCCAAGTGCGTCATGTACGTGGCCGATGGCATGACCGCCGTGGACCGCAAGGGAACCAAATTCTGCGACAGCTGCTTAAGAAGAGTCAAGGTTCGGCATAGATAGTCCGAATCTGGATCCTGCGGAAACGTGGCCGGATTAGTCTATACCATCGGAACTTCCACCCGCACCATCGAAGAATTCATTTCCATCCTAAAGAGATTCGACCTTGAGGCCGTGGCAGACGTCAGGAGATTTCCTTTCTCCAGACTCAAGCATTTCGGAAAGGATCAATTGACGTCGGAGCTGGAGCGCAGCGGGATCAAATACTTCTATCTGGGAAATCTTCTGGGCGGATTCAGGGACGGAGGATATGGACGGCATACCCACAGCCCTGAGTTTGAACAAGGAATACAAAAGCTGAAAGAGATCGCCTCGGAGCACAGAACCGCCTTTGAATGCGCGGAGAGACTTCCCAGCAAGTGTCACCGGAGGTTCATAGCCTTGAGGCTAGGTCTGGACGGGTGGCGGGTGATTCACATTCTGGACCGGGAGCAGACTTGGGAGCCGGAAGACAAACAAACCGATTTGAAGCTGGATATCTGAAGCTTCATCGGGAGGGGGAACTATCCCGCAGAATCGAATCTCTGTGGCGCAAGCTGGAAAACTGCGACCTCTGTCCGCACGAGTGCAAGATCAATCGGCTGGAAGGACAAACGGGCAAGTGCAAGACGGGGGAGAAAGCGCAGGTTTCCAGCTTCGGGCCGCATTTAGGCGAGGAGAGTCCATTGGTGGGAAGATATGGTTCGGGAACCATATTCTTCACCAACTGCAATCTAAGCTGCATCTTCTGCCAGAACTATGACATTAGCCACTTGGGCGAAGGTTATGAGGTAGAGGTAGAGAAGATCGCCGAGTTTATGGTCAGTCTGCAGAACATGGGATGTCACAACATCAACTTCGTAACCCCTACGCATGTGATCCCTCAGGTCGTCAAAGCTTTGCCTATTGCTATCGAGCAGGGATTGAATATTCCTCTGGTTTACAATACCGGTGGTTACGATTCGGTCGAAACGCTTGGGCTCCTGGATGGCATATTCGATGTTTACATGCCGGATCTGAAGTACTCGGACGACAAGATCGCCCGAAGATACTGCAACGCCAAAGACTACTGTCTGGTGGTCAAAGATGCGATTCGAGAGATGCACCGGCAGGTGGGGAATTTGGTCATGGACGAGAGGGGCGTTGCCCTGCGGGGTCTTCTGGTTCGCCACCTGATTCTGCCGGAGGATTTGGCGGGAACCAAAGAGGCCATGAGGTTCATCGCCAGGGAAATATCCACGAATACCTACGTCAATCTCATGGACCAATACCGGCCCTGTTATAAAGCAAACGAGCATCCGCCGCTGGACAGGAGGATCACTCCGAAAGAATTCGAACAGGCAGTGAAAACTGCGCTGGGTTTCGGGATAACGAGATTGGACGGTCTATAGATTTACCTCACCCCCTGTCCCCCTCTCCACTTCGTGGAGAGGGGGAACCGAAGGGGGAGAGGTTATGCAAGGACCGATTCAGCGTTTTTCGTTGCTCATTTTTGGACTGTTTCAGTAGTGGAGGTTCTCAACTCCAACCACTTGTGCTTATAAGGGCCGCCTAAATCAACCTCACCCTCTGTCCCCCTCTCCGCCTTGCGGACAGGGGGAACCAGTGGGAAACAGATCGTGACCATGAGCAATTCAAGATCATCCATTGCCCATGCTTGGACTGTTTCCGCCGGCCAGGCCAAACAAATCCAGCGGGACTTGTCCAAGAAAGTGATTCTCGACGACGGGTTCGCAAGAATAGACAGAATCGCCGCCGTGGCCGTACTCTTCTCAAAAGACCAGAAGGAGGTCTTCGTCGGTGGTGTCACACTGTCATTCCCCGGGCTTGGGGTTTTGGACGAGTCATCCATCAAAGGAAAGGTGGTTTTTCCTTACGCTCCTGGATTCTTCGCATTCAGCGCAGGCCCGGCCATCCTTGCCGCTCTGGAGAAGATGGAGAAACCCGATCTGATCATGTTTCCCGGGAGGGGTATCGCTCATCCGCGAGGGTTAGGGCTAGCCAGTCATCTGGGAGTTCTGCTCGACATTCCCACGATTGCAGTCTCCAAGACGCCTCTGTGGAAGGGCCAACCCGAGCCTGCATCGAGAAGCGGGGCTTTCACGTTGGTGAAAGGAAGAGGGAAGAAGTTCATCGGGGCGGTGGTAAGGACCAGGGAAAACACCAAGCCGGTTTTCGTCACACCAGGACACAGAATCTCAGCACAGACTGCGGTCAAGATCGTGCTGGATTGCTGTCCGAAACACAGAATCCCGGAGCCTCTGAGGCTGGCGCATGCTCTTGCAAAGAGGGCAGCCGTTTAATGCTCTGACGCCCCGTTACTTCGATACAGGAGGAGTGAAGTGAATTTCTTTGGCCTGATTCTAGGTGCGTGCGTGTTGGCACTCATCGCGCTGTTCCACATCATCGTGGTCAAGTTCGAATATCACGTGGGAGCCAAATTCTGGCCGGTGTTTTTGGCAGCCGGCTTTGTTTGCATTGTACTTTCCCTCGTTACGGGCAATGATTTTCTGTCCGGCATCCTGGGTATTGCGGGAGTCTTCCTCTTTTGGAGCATCCGGGAGCTGATCGAGCAGAAGGAGCGTGTGGAAAAAGGTTGGTTCCCGAAGAATCCCAACAGGTAATAGCTGGTCAAGCAAATGAGGGTCCCGCCGAACCGGTATTAGAATTGAGTTGACAATGGGGCTGCCGCAGGTTAGAATTAGGCAGACGAACGACACCTCCCCCGGATGGTACCATGCTCAAGGTTCTCATCAATCAATACAAGCGGCAGGACGTGTTCCGGTACTCGCACAAGGCACACTTCCGATTCGAAAAGAGCGTGTCGGTGTATCACGTCCTGAAGGAAAAGGAATGTTTCCCCCAGGGATGTCTCTACTTCGTCTGGAAATGCAAGCTGCTGAACAAGGGGAATTCCTGCCCCAAGGGATACCAACACGTTGGCCGGGATTGCTTCTCCTGCAAGAACTACTTCGATGAAAAGATGAACTATCAACCGGAGACCCTGCTCGACCCGGAAGGATATCGGAAATTCGAGCGGGAGTTGGAGGAGTTCGAGGAATGGCTGCAGGAGACGCGCGGAAAATGGGTGGAATTCTCCGGCACGGTCAAGGCGGTCAAGCCGCACTTCAGGAAGATCACCTTCGGATCGAAACAGACCATCAGCTTTTCCGGATTTCTGATCAGCTTCGCGGAAGGCTACGTGGATAGAACCTTCTTCGAGGATCACATATTCGTCACCATCAGCAGGTTGACCCAGCAGAACCTTAGATTCGCCGCGGGAGATGAGGTCGAGCTCCAGGCCCGGCTCAGAACCGACAGAGGAAGGATAGTCTTAGAGAGAATCAGGCACATTGACTTCCTGCAGAGGGAAAACCATAAAGCTCCCACGGTGAGCGAGGCTTTGGTGGCCAGGAGCACCGGGACGGAGTTCGAATCCCAGCCGGAGAAGTGCATGATATGCGAGAAGGGCTGCCTTCTCGACGTGGTGGACAAAGTCGATACGAAATCTCCGGTCAGAAGGCATCTTTACTGTTTGGCCGGAGTGGAGAATCCCGATGACTGCGTGTACCACCTGGTCAAGAAGATCGAAAGAGAAGAAGAATTGAGGTATTCTTCAGAGCAGGAGACTTGAAGACGGCCGCGTTCGTCACGAGCCGAAGATTCTTCATTCGTCCAAAGACAGAACAGGCAAAGGCAATCTGAGTATGGCGCATTTTTCCGAAGGATTGTTGGATCAGATACGCGATGCCAACGAC
>CAZPRG010000197.1:0-4370 GCA_964588675.1 uncultured Ignavibacteria bacterium | reverse complement strand
ACGGCATAGCCACCACCTATATCATCGCCAAGGAGGACTACTACTTCGTATATCCCACCAATTATGCCGAGTACGAGAAGGAATACAGAAATAGCTTCCAGCACGGCGGAATCTCCCTGGAGGAGATGATCCTGCCGGTGATCACCATGACTCCCAAGAGGTAGTCCGATTCACGCCTGGCCTTGCCCGGATCTATGCCCGGTCGATGCCTTTTCCTCCAGGCGTCCGTGCCGGGAAAGGACGGACCTCTCTTTTGGGCCGTCCCGGAAGCCAGGCTCCACCCGCCGACCACCAGGGGCGGAAATTCCACCGGCCGAGGCGAAAGCCGATCTTCGCCGCACGAAAAATCCCTTTGATTCTCGGCTTGCCTGTCGTATAATCTTCTCCGCCGATCATGATGCAGAAGAGGACCCATAGTCCTGAAGAAACCCGGGAGTTGGGAAGGACGCTGGCCCAACGACTGGAGCCGGGCTCGGTGGTGGCACTGACCGGACCGCTGGGCAGCGGAAAGACCGTTCTGGTCCAGGGCATCTGTTCGGGATTCGGGGTGGAAACGGCGGTCAGCAGTCCCAGTTTCGTGATTATCAACGAGTATCCCGGAATCAAATCCGGAGCCAGAATCTGGGTCTATCATTTCGACCTGTATCGCCTAGATAGCGCTCGGGAATTCGTGAACTTGGGTTACGAGGAATACTTCTATGGCAAAGGGATAACCCTGATCGAATGGGCAGAGAAGGCAAGAGACTTTCTGCCCAAGAAAAGATGGGACGTCCATTTGAAGATAGTCTCTGAGAGCGAGAGAGAGATCACTGTTGAGGAATCTTGAGACTTCACCCGCTCATTCTGCCCGCCAGCGGCGGGAAGATACCGTCGGAGAGATCAGGTTTTTGTAACTGCAGACCTCCGTCTGCGAGAAAAGCGCCTTGGGCTTCAGCCTATCGCGAAGTCCCAAGATTGCGGCCACAACTTCGGAAGGGAATTGTGACTCAATCCCGTTTGGGCAGAGATGGAGTCGGAATATGAGAGTCTTAGGCATAGATACCTCCACTATGACCGCGGCCGTGGGACTGGTGCAGGACGACGAGCTGCTGGTCGAGGTGAAGTTCGACGTAAAGGTCACTTATTCGGAAGTGCTGATGCCCGCCATCGACATGGCATTGAAGACCGTGGGACTGGGGCCGGGTGACCTGGACGGATTCGCCGTCTCCATCGGCCCCGGATCTTTCACCGGCTTGAGAATAGGGCTGTCCACCGTCAAGGGGCTGTGTTTCGCCGCCGGAAAACCGCTGGCTGCCGTTCCCAGCCTGGACGCTCTGGCCTTTCAATCCCTCTTCTGCCGATACCAAGTGGTTCCCCTGTTGGATGCCAAGAAAAACGAGGTATACGCGGCCATCTATGATACCGCCGGAGGAAAACTGAACAGAAAAAGCGACTTTTGGGCCGTCGGCATAGAAGACCTGTCCAGGAAAATCACCCAGGAGAGTCTTTTCGTCGGGCCAGGCGCCAAACTGTACCGCAAAGAACTGGTTGATCTTTTGGGCCAAAAAGCGTATTTTGCTACAGGTGTGCAGTCCACGCCCAGCGGAGTATCCGTTGCCCGGCTGGGCGCGGTGAAGCTGATGGCCGACCAAACCGAAAACTTGTCGCAGCTGGAGCCTTTGTACCTCAGGCAGTCGGAGGCGGAGCTTAAGTACGGAAATGTCCACAAAGGTTGAACGCTTCACCATCGAGAGGATGGGTCCGGAGGACGTGGACCAAGTGGCCCGACTGGAGAAAATCTGTTTTTCCGATCCCTGGAGCAAGAGCAGTTTCCAGCACGAACTGACCAACAGATTCTCCATTCCCCTGGTGGTCAAATCCGGTTCGACCGTCGTCGGCTACTGCTGTCTGTGGCACGTATATGAGCAGATGGAGATAGCCACCATCGCCGTGGCGCCGGAGTTCAGGGGAAAGGGCGTGGGCGGCACGATGATGAGATGGATATTGGAGGAGGCGGCAAGGCAGGGTTGCTCCAGTGTGGTCCTAAGCGTTAGGGAGTCGAATCTGACCGCCATCAGGCTCTACAGGAGATTCGGGTTCGCGGAGTTGGACAGAAGAAAGAGATACTACCGGCTTCCGGAGGAGGACGCCATCATCATGATCAAGGCCATTTGACCGGAAACGATCCTAAATCCAGTCGCAGGGATCGGCTCACACTTTGTTGATCCCTTGAGTTCATGGACTAAGGCAAAGAGAAAGCTATGGAGTGGTTCAGAAAGGCCAAAGAGGGGCTTATTCCCCAAAGGAAGAGGGAGATTCCGGACGGCGTGTGGGTCAAGTGCGATTCCTGCGGGGAGATCATATACCGAAAGGAACTGGAGAAACACCTTTGGGTCTGCTCCAAGTGCGACCATCACTTTCGCATCAGGAGTCAGGACTACATCGACCTGATTTTGGATGAGGGTAAACTGGAGGAATACGATGCCAGCCTTCAGGCCTCCGATCCGCTTGAGTTCAAGGACTCCAAGAAGTACCCCGAGCGAATACAGACATCCCAGAAAAAGACCGCTCTTAACGATGCCATCGTCGCCGGAATCGGCAAGATCGGCGGGCGGGAAGTCAGTTTTGCGGTCATGGAGTTCGGGTTCATAGGCGGCAGCATGGGATCGGTGGTGGGGGAGAAAGTAGCCCGGGCCATAGAGAGATCGTTGCAAAGGGAAATTCCGCTGGTCATCGTTTCCTGTTCCGGAGGCGCCAGAATGCAGGAAGGAATCCTCTCCCTGATGCAGATGGCCAAAACCTCCGCTCTCTTGGCCAGGCTGTATGATGCAAAAATCCCCTACATTTCGGTTTTGACCAATCCCACCACCGCGGGAGTGATGGCCAGCTATGCGTCCTTAGGCGACGTGATCATGGCCGAACCCAAAGCTCTTCTGGGATTTGCCGGCCCCCGGGTGATCCAGCAGACCATCAAACAAGACCTTCCCCCCGGCTTTCAGAGCTCCGAATTCTTCCTAGAGCATGGTTTCTTGGACCTGATCTCCCACCGCAAGGACCTACGCAAGAACATCTCCCTGCTTTTGGAATACTTAAGCTAAAATCCAAGTTCCGGTCCCTGGTCCAACCTAAGAGGGCTCTATCTCCATCCTCGTACCTCCTGCCAGAGTGTACTTGACAAATTCCCGGAAGTCGGTATTTTATTCATAGAGTTGCTGATCACGGTATAGGCGAGAACCTTCCACGGCAGTACGTGCGTCGTCAGGTAGGCGGCGCGTCCAACCCCAGGAAGGCGCGTGCGCCCTGCGCCCGGATAGCACTTTTGGAACACCAAAGACACCATACCCATAGACCCCCTAAACTCATCTGTCTCGGAGGATCGACATGACAAGATGGCTAAAGCAGCGTGTGGTTTACCGGATTCCCTTATGCTTCATGATGCTCACGGCCTGCCTCTGGCTGGCTGCTGTTTCCTATCTTCCCGCCGGGGAGATAGAGCCGAATTTCGCAGAGTACATTCAGGGCTTGAGATCGGGGGACTTTGTGTCCGCTATCGTCATCCTGGCCGACCAAGCGGACGTGAGGACTCTGAGCTCCGCCCTCTCGGCAGAGAAAGCCACCAGGCGCGTGCGGCACCAGCGCGTGATCTCGGCTCTTAAAGCCGCTGCTTCCAGGTCCCAGGGAACCATCACCAGCTACCTTGATGCCAGGGTCAAACAAGGCTCGGTCAAGGGATACACTGCCTACTGGATCGCCAACCTGATCGTAGTTCAGGCCACGGTGGAGGAATTACCCAGGATCGCGGCTCGATCGGATGTGGATTTGGTGGAGTCGAATTTCCGGGCCGAACTGATAGAGCCTGTCCGGGATGAAACCCGACCCGCGATAGTGCCGCACAAGGGAATCGGAGTGACGCCGGGACTGCGGGCAATCAAAGCCGACAGTGTGTGGCATCAGTTGGGGATAACCGGAGCCGGCAGGCTGCTGGCCAATCTGGACACCGGAGTGGATGGCACCCATCCCGCCCTGACTTCCAGATGGAGAGGCAATCACGAGCCCTGGCAGGAGTGTTGGAGGGACTGCCTGGGATACGGCACCACCTTCCCGGCCGACTATCACGGACACGGAACGCACGTCATGGGCACCCTTTGCGGGTTGGGAGCGGGCACCGGGGATACCGTGGGTGTGGCCTGGGAGGCGGAATGGATCGCGGACAACGCCATCAACCAGTCGGTCAATTCCGAGTTCGACAACGACGTTCTGGATGCCTTTCAGTGGTTCGCCGATCCGGACGGAGATTCCTTGACCGTGGACGACGTTCCGGACGTGGTGCAGAATTCCTGGGGAATATACAGCTACTGGTCCGGGTACCAGGACTGCGACTATCGTTGGCA
>CAZPRG010000196.1:0-4371 GCA_964588675.1 uncultured Ignavibacteria bacterium | reverse complement strand
AGGATGTTCTTGGCCTCGGACTGCTTGGACTTGGTGGTGGCCCTCATAAACCGAGGGATGGCCAGGGCTGCCAGAATGCCGATGATCACGACCACGATCATCAACTCGATCAGGGTGAAACCTTTCCGGTTCCGGTGAAACTTGCTCAGCATCTTTTCTCACCCCCTCCTTCGCTATAGGTTTACATGTTCAGTCTGTTAGCACCATATCATCGTCTCACGAACGCTAATCGCAAAATGTATGCCGCCCTCTTCCTGATTCTTCATTCGCCCTGGAACTCTTTGTCGGCATTGGGCTTGGCACTCCTGCTCAAGATTTGACTTTCTCCTTCCGAACACGCCCTTCACGGCATTATGCTCCGTTTCTGGCAAAACACCTCTCATCAGTCCTGCGAGTCATCGGTGACGCAAGTGAGAGTACCGTTGTGATCTATCATCCACACGTCCAAAGTGGCATCGTCGTCCAACCCGGTGGAACGACTGGAGCCCGCGGTGGCCGTGAAGCTGGTGATGTCCCCGGTCACTGAATAGCTGTAATAGGCCGGGGTCATAATCTCGACCAACAGGGGCGCTAAGGTTTCACCGGCGTGAGCCACTACCGTGCTTCCATCACCCGGGAAGTAGCTGTTCTTTTCCTGACGATATGCTCGCTGCATGGTGTAAATCTGCTTCAGGATGGTCTTGGCCTCGGACTGCTTGGCTTTCACCGAGGCCCGCATGAACCGGGGGATGGCCATGGCGGCCAGGATGCCGATGATGACCACCACGATCATCAACTCGATCAACGTGAATCCGCTGTTTTTCCCCTGCTTTTTCGATACCATTCATGGCCTCCGAACAGTCGGTTCACCTTCAAGAGCAAAAATCGTGCATTCAGGAGGAATATCAGCTAACGTGCTGGAACACAGGCCACAAGCTTCTGTACGTTCCTTGCACACGCCCTCCTCAGGCCCGACTTCCACCATAATCGTTGCAGATTGCCAATGACACCGCCTCTCGACGCCCAACGGCCCAAGAGGGGATCATGACCTCCTTTCGGTCTCACCCGTCCGCCGGTGGCCGGAGAGGTGAAGGCTCGGAAAGCGCCTCCATCTCCTGCAGTCTTTTTATTCTCGACCACAGCTCCCGGTCACGGGGATCGACCCTTGCCACCCGGGCGAATTCCTCCAGGGCCAGGGTGGGCATGTTCCTCCACTCGTAAAACAGCCCCAGGCGAAAGAAGGAGAGCGCAAAAACCCTCTGCGCATCCCAGTCCCTTTCAAAGACGCCATTGTTCGATTCACTCTGCGGACCGATTCCGAAGGGATTGTCGCTGTTCCACTGCTCCTGATGAGCCAGATCCTCCCCGGAGAGCCGATCCACCTTGGTTCGACTAACCCGGAACACATATCCTGTGGGCCGGAGATAATCCACCAGCGAGGAATCACTTTCGGTGAATTCCATATAGGCGCTTCTCCCCATCCTTAGGCAGTTTCGCAGCAGCGAGCGGAATAGCGGCTCGCCAAAGGTTCCTTGAGATAGTCCGGCGAACAGCGATCCCAGCTGCTTTCTTTTCTGCCGGGCGTACCATTCGAATCCCAGAAGCCCGCGATCGATGACGGTCACGTCCGGCCTTACGCCCTCGGCATACTGCAGCTCCCTCAAGATGAAATTCAGGTTGACATTGTCCGCAAACAACACGGAATTGGATTCCAGACCGGAGATGACGCTCATTCCGTAGTTGTGCGCCATGCGGTTTTTGGACAGATCGGAATGGCGATAGTGCCCGGCCAAGGGCAGAAGCGAAATGGCTCCCAGGGCAATTGCCGAAACCAGGCCCAGGCCGGACCAGGAGCGCCGGATTCTCTCGACCAGGAAAAGGGCCATCATCCCGTAGGCCAAAGCCAAGGACAGGATCGAGTAGATCAGGTATCCATGCAGGTCCGGGTTGGTGGGTATGAAATCGGTGGCCATCGCCAGCACGGCCGCGCAATTGCCGGCTATCAGTACAAGCAGGAAAGCAAACAGCCTTCGATCCTTGCGGAAAACCAGCAGAAGGCCGACCAGGCTCAAAAGAAAGCATAACACGGTCAGCTGATCGGAAAAGAGGGCAACCAGTTTCTCCAGGTTGGCCGGCAGATGAGAAAGAAACTCAAGGTTGGTGTTCTTGATGCTCTCGAGGGCAAAGACCGAACCGGCAGATGAGGAAAGCGAGTTTACCTTCCCCCAGGCCAGCAGAGGATTGGATGCGGCTCGAACGGGAAGGTAAAGGTAGATGCTGAATCCCAAGAGCAAAAGCGTGCCATGGAACGGGATTGTCTGCCACCGGATGACAGGCCGGTTCGCAGAGGTCAGAACCAGAAGACCGAGGGCGGGGACCGTGGACAAAAGGCTCAAGTGATGATTTCCCAGGCCCAGTCCCAGAAGGAAGAACAGAAGATAGAGGTGCTTGGGATCGCCCTGCTCAATGTACCGTATGCAAAGGTAGAAAAGAAGGGAGAAGAAAAGGACGTTCAGCGAGTAGACCTCGGCCCGCACTGCCTGAATCCAAAACGAATAGGTGAAGCCCAGAACCAGAACAAAAAACAGGCCCGAGACTTGAGTCAGCCTCCTGTTGCGGGCAGCTTCCGGAAAGAAAAGCCGAACGACATTCTGGAACACTTTGTACAGGATCGTCAAAGAAAGCGAGGCACAAAGGGCGGACATGAAGTTCACCCTCACGGCGAAACTCCAGACCGGAAGAAACGAGACCAACTTGCCCAAAAGCAGGTAGACGGGAAAGCCGGGGCGATGAGGTATTCCCAAGACCGCGATGTTGGCGATGAGCTCGCCCGAATCCCACCAGAAGACCGCCCGGCACAAGGTGGTCAGATAGACCGCCAGGAACAGAACAAACACCGAGGCGCACGCCAGGTTCTCGGAAGAGAACGTTCCATCTTGTACACGCGGCCGGCTCTGGTGATCAGCGACCTTCTCCGCGACGGTGGTGCCGGTGTTTGAGAACGTGGTGGTCATCCGATTCACCGAGCGTGGTCCTGCCGGCATGGCAAGACGACCCAAGGAGGCAGTCCAAACTCGCCTGCCCGATTACGTTTCGATGGTGAGCGAGGACGGGGATCTCAGTCTGTATTTTTCGATTTTCCGGTATAAAGTGGAAGCGTCTATACCCAGGATCGAAGCCGCCTTGCTTTTCTGCCAGCCGGTCTGACTCAGAGTCCAAAAGATGTAAGCTTTTTCAATGGCCTCCAGCGTAGGCGTGGCCGGTCTTTCCTCGGTTACCAGCTCGACTTCCTCCTGCTGGGTGATCTTCTCGGGAAGATCCGTCCCCGTGATCTGATTTCCCTTGGAGAGCAGGATGGCGTGCTCCAGGACGTTCTCCAACTCCCTCACGTTTCCCGGCCATTTGTAGGAAAGCAGGTGATTCATGGCCTCGTCGGCGATGGTCTTCTCCCCGGTCTGCATCTTCTGACAGTACCTGCGCACGAAGTAGGAGGATAGGAGCTTTATGTCGTCCTGCCGGTCGCGCAGGGGAGGAATCCTGATGGGAATCACGTGCAGACGATAGTACAAATCCGCTCTGAAATTCCCCAACTTCACCTCCTGCTCCAGGTCCGCATTGGTGGCGGCCAGAAGCCGGACGTCCACCTTGATGGGTACGGTGCCTCCCACCGGCGTGATCTCCTTCTCCTCCAGAACCCGGAGCAGCTTGGCCTGGATGGCGAGGGAGGTGGTTCCCACCTCGTCCAAGAAGAAGGTGCCGCCGTCGGCCGCCGCAAGCAAACCCTCCTTGTCCTTGATGGCGCCGGTAAAGGACCCCCTGACGTGCCCGAAAAGCTCGCTTTCCAGGAGATTCTCGGGAAGGGCGGCGCAGTTGATGGTGATGAAAGGTTTGCCCGAGCGGGGGCTGCGGTAGTGGATGGCTCGGGCGATCAACTCCTTGCCCGTGCCCGACTCGCCCTCAATTAGAACCGTGGAATCGGATGCGGCGATTTTCTCGGCAAGCTTCTTGAGCTTGACCACCTCGGTGCCGTTGCCGATGAAGGAATCGAAGTCGAACTTGGTGCGCAGTTGGCTTTTGAGCAGGATGTTCTCCCGGGTGATCTGTTTTTGCTGCAGGGACTTCCTTACGGCGATCTTTATCTCATCCACCTTGAAGGGCTTGGTGATGTAATCCGAGGCGCCGTTTTTCAAAGCCTCTATGGCCGAATCCACCGAGGCGAATGCGGTCATCACGATGAAGTCGATTTCGGGCTTGGCGGCTTTGGCTCGGGAGAGCAGCTCCAGCCCGCTCATCTCCGGCATCATCAAATCGGCTATGACCAGATCATAGTCCTGGCTTTTGACCATCTCCAGTGCGGTGGGGGCGTGCTGGTTGGTGGAGACCTGGTATCCC
>CAZPRG010000195.1:0-4401 GCA_964588675.1 uncultured Ignavibacteria bacterium | reverse complement strand
CCCGCGACATCACCGGCGGACTTCCCCGGGTGGCCGAGCTGTTCGAGGCCCGCAAGCCCAAGGATCCGGCCGTGGTCTCGGAGATCGACGGGACGGTGGAGTTCGGCAAGATCATCCGGGGTGCCAGTCAGATTCTGGTCAACGGCTTCGGGGGCGAGGCGAGGGAATATCTCATACCCCACGGCAAGCACCTGAGGGTGCACGACGCCGACTCGGTCAAGTCCGGCCAGCGCCTGTGCGAGGGTCCCATCGATCCCCACGACATTTTACGGATCAAGGGAGTCAACGCCGTGCAGGAGTATCTGGAGAACGAGATTCAGGAGGTTTACCGACTGCAGGGAGTGAAGATCAACGACAAGCACATCGAGGTGATAGTCAGACAGATGCTGCAGAAGGTGAAGGTGGAGGACATAGGAGACACCAACTTCCTGGAGGGCGAACAGGTGGACAAGCACAAATTCCGGGAGGAGAATGAAAAGGTCATCGCCGAGGGCGGCGAGCCGGCCACCTTCCAACCTCTGCTTCTGGGGATCACCAAGGCCTCGCTTTCCACGGAGAGTTTCATCTCTGCGGCGTCGTTTCAGGAAACCACTCGGGTGCTCACCGAGGCGGCCATAAACGGCAAGACCGACAACCTTCTGGGTCTGAAGGAGAACGTGATCATCGGACAACTGATACCCGCGGGCACCGGCCTGGAGAGATATAGGAGCATCAGGATAAAGGAAAGACAGCAGGAACAGGAGGAGGTGCAGGTGCTGGAGGAGACTCCGTAACCGAGCTTGTGCGGTACGGCCGACGGCTGAGGCGAGAGCGCACTGAAACGGAAATTTCCCCGGAGGTCGTGGATGGAATGATGGGGCGGGCAAGATGCTCGACCCAAGCAGTGAAAATAGTGGAAGAAAAAGCTTGACATTTGAGAGAAAGCGGATATTATGTGAATCTGGTTTTTCCGTCGCGGACCGCATGGGCGTCTTCTGGTTATATGCTTATCGATCATCAGGCGAGCCGGTGCGTCCCGAACCAGGATGGGTCACCGGAAGCACAAGGAGAGAGTGATTTGCCCACGATAAACCAACTGATCAGTAAAGGAAGGAAACTGATAAAAACCAAACCTTCCACTCCTGCTCTGCGGGGATGTCCCCAGAAACGCGGGGTGTGCACCCGGGTGTACACCAGTACCCCCAAGAAGCCCAACTCCGCTCTACGTAAGGTGGCTCGGGTCAGGCTGACCAACGGCATCGAGGTAACCGCCTACATTCCGGGGGAGGGACATAACCTTCAGGAGCACTCCATAGTCTTGATCCGGGGTGGAAGGGTGAAGGACCTGCCCGGCGTGCGCTACCACGTGATCAGAGGCACCTTAGACACCAGCGGCGTGGCGGATAGGAGGCAGGGCAGGTCCAAGTACGGAGCCAAGAGGCCCAAGAAGACGGCGGCAGCATAAGCGCGTCGAGAGAGCGAGAATGCCCGCAGGATGCGAGTTTCTCACCTCGACGGCGTTTTTTATATGCGAGAACGGTTCTTATTTGAGGATTGACCGATGCCGAGAAGAAAGGCGGCGACGAAAAGAGAAAGGACGCCGGACTACAAGTATAAAGACGCGCTGGCCGGCCAGTTCATCAACTACCTGATGCGCAAGGGCAAGAAAAGCGTGTCGGAACGCATATTCTACGACTCGATTGATATCCTGGCCAAAAAGACCGGTCAGCCCGGGTTAAACGTGTTCCGCAAAGCCATGGAGAACGTGCGGCCGGTGCTGGAGGTGAGGCCGCGGCGGGTCGGCGGTGCCACTTATCAAGTGCCCATAGAGGTCAGATCCGACAGGAGCATCGCCCTGGCCATGCGTTGGATAATAGGTTACGCCCGCGAGAAAAGCGGACAGTCCATGGCAGAGAAACTGGCCGCGGAGCTTCTGGCGGCCTCCAAGAACGAAGGGTCCTCCATCAAGAAAAGGGAGGATACCCACAAGATGGCCGAGGCCAACAAAGCCTTTGCCCATTTCAGATGGTAGGATAAGAGTCCGGGCCGGCCAAGGCGGCTCTGCCGCCCGCCGGTGGTTCGGGTCAGGCTGGAAGGAATTACTCTAAAAATCCGGGCGGCACAAAAGTCGCTCCAACATATCATGAGAGCATTGCTAAGTGCCAGGAATGAAGACTAATAGGATTCATCAGGTTTCCGGAAGGTCGGCTCATATGCCCAGGTCCATTGCATTAGGGAAATTGCGGAACATCGGAATCATGGCGCATATCGATGCCGGCAAGACCACCACCACGGAGCGGATCCTGTACTACACCGGCAAGACCCACCGGATGGGAGAGGTGGACGACGGTGCGGCCACCATGGACTGGATGGACCAGGAGAAGGAACGAGGTATAACCATCACCTCGGCCGCCACCAGCTGCTTCTGGGGGGGGCACCAGATCAACATCATCGACACCCCGGGACACGTGGATTTCACCGCCGAGGTGGAGAGGTCTTTGAGGGTTCTGGATGGCGCGGTGGCGGTACTGTGCGGGGTGGGAGGCGTGGAGCCCCAGTCGGAAACGGTGTGGAGACAGGCCGACCGATACCGGGTTCCTCGGATAGTCTTCGTCAACAAGATGGATCGAGTGGGCTGCAGTTTCGAGAACGCCGTGGCCATGCTCCGGGAGCGCCTGGGCGCCAACGCCGTGCCCATTCAGCTGCCGGTGCATCAGGAGTCGACCTTCGCCGGCATAATCGACGTAATCGGAATGACCTATCGCATATATCATCAAAGAGACCTGGGAGCCACCTTCGACGATCTTCCCATTCCCTCGCATCTGCTGGCGGCTGCCCAGAAGGCCAAAGAAGAGCTTCTGGAAATCTTGACCCTGCATGACGACCAGCTTCTGGAGAAGATGCTGGGCGACGAACCGGTCTCCCCGGACGACGTGAGAGATGCTCTGAGGAGAGCGGTGCTCAAAGTGAAGATCTTCCCGGTGCTTTGCGGATCGGCCTTCAAGAATCAGGGAGTACAGAAACTCCTGGATGCGGTGGTCGATTTTCTGCCCTCCCCCGCGGACATTCTTCCGGTCAAGGGCATAGAACCAAACAAAGAAACCGACGAGACCAGAAAGCCATCCGACGAGGAGCCGTTTTGCGCGCTGGCTTTCAAGGTCGCCTCCGACCCCTACGTGGGCAAACTGATCTATTTCCGGGTTTACTCCGGGCGACTCAAGGTGGGAAGCGTAGTGTTGAACGCCAACACCCAGACGCGGGAGCGGATTGGACGCATGCTGGAGATGCATGCCAACAAGCGACTGGACAAGCAGGAGGTGTTCACCGGCGACATCGCGGCGGCGGTGGGCCTAAGGAAGACCACCACCGGCCACACCCTGTGCGATCAGAAAAGCCCCATCCTTCTGGAGAAGATGAGCTTTCCCGAGCCGGTGATATCGGTGGCCATCGAGCCTCGAACCAAAGCGGATCAGGACAATTTGAGCGAAGCGCTTGCCAAACTGGCGGAGGAGGATCCCACCTTCACGGTGACCATGAACCAGGACACCGGGCAGACCATAATCTCGGGAATGGGAGAGCTTCATCTGGACGTCCTGGTGGAACGGATGACCCGCGAGTTCGGGGTCAAGGCCAACGTGGGAAAGCCCCAGGTGGCTTACAAGGAGACCATCACCCTTTCCGCCGTGGCGGAAGGTAAGTTCATTCGACAGAGCGGGGGAAAGGGCCAGTACGCCTGGGTGAAGATCAGGCTGGAACCTTTGCCCAAAGGCAGCGGTTTCCAATTCGAGGACGCCACCAAGGCGGGCGCCCTGCCCCGGCAGTTCATTCCCCCGGTCAGGGAGGGGATCGCCGAATCCATGCAGAACGGCTTGCTGGCCGGCTATCCCATGGTGGACATAAAAGCGGTGCTTCTGGACGGCAAGTATCATGATGTGGACTCCACCGAGTTGGCCTATCGCATCGCAGGCTCCCTGGCCTTTCAGGAGGCCGCGGCCAAGGCCGCACCCGTTTTTCTGGAGCCGGTGATGGACGTGGAGATCACGGTGCCGGATGAGAACCTGGGAGACGTGATAAACGACTTGAATTCCCGGCGAGGCAATATCCTGGGCATCGGCCGGAAAGGCGAGGTGCAGGCCGTGCGAGTGGTGGTTCCCCTCTCGGAGATGTTCGGCTACGCCACCCGGCTGAGGTCCTTAAGCCAGGGTCGAGCCACTTTCATCATGGAGTTCAATCACTACCAGCCGGTGCCGGAAAACCTTTTCCGGGAGTTGATCGGCAAGGTTCGGGGATACTGACAAGAGCACCCGGCAGGCTCTAAGGAAAGGTCCAAAGGAACGCGAGGTGTCGGAGGTGGAAGCGCAAGTGAGCAATTTCCGGAGGTAGGTTTTTATGGCCAAGGAGAAGTTTGTACGGAGTAAGCCG
>CAZPRG010000194.1:0-4406 GCA_964588675.1 uncultured Ignavibacteria bacterium | reverse complement strand
CGATGAGGAAGAATCACGACTCAGGTTTGAATAAGAACGGCGTCGCCTGGGTGCTAATGGTTTCCGCCATCAGCCTGCACGTTTTCGACGAAGCAGTTACCCACTTTCTGCCCTTCTATAACGAGATGGCTCTGAACCTGAAGGAGTCTCTTGGATTGTCCCTGATACCGACATTTCCGTTCCGAGCCTGGCTTATTGGGCTGATAATCGCGATCATAATATGTTTCTCCTTGACTCCTCTGGTGATTCGCGGCGGCAGATTCATCCGGGCCTTCGCCATCCTCCTGGCCGTGCTCATGGTGCTGAATGCTCTCGGTCACATGCTCGGGTCGGCTTACACAGGACGGTTGCTGCCCGGGTTCTGGAGCTCGCCGCTTCTGCTCGCCAGCGCCGTGTATGTGTTGGTTCGCGAATTCAGCGGCCCGCCTCCCGCCGTCAGGCCAGCAAAGCAGTAGAATTTCACAGCCCCCACTCTTTTTTTGCTTGACAACTGCACAAATGGGCAGTCTAATTCGTATCAAGAGCGACGGGGATATAAAAACGGTGATGAAATCTGACGGAGATCCGAAGCAAGAGGAGGTCCTATGGGAAAGGAACTCACTGATAGGCAAAAGCAGGTTCTGGGTTTCATCCGGGAAATGATAGAGAGGAAGGGTTCTCCGCCCACTATCCGCGAAATAGGGGAGAAGTTCAGGATAACCTCCACCAACGGGGTGAGAGCCATCCTTTCCGCGTTGACCAACAAAGGATACATCCGCCGGAAGCCCCTGGTTTCCCGCGGAATCGAGCTGGTCAAGAAGCTCAAACCGGTGTTCGACTATGGGGAAGATAGCCTCTTTGTGACCGTGCCTCTTCTGGGCCGGATAGCCGCTGGCCTGCCGACATTGGCGGTCGAGAACATCGAGGGATCAATAGCGGTGGACCGATCATTCGTCCCGGGCGGGGACGTGTTCTCGCTGAGGGTGGAAGGGGAGAGCATGAAAGACTCGGGCATCTTCCACGGCGACTATGTGTTGGCCAGGGCGCAGTCCACGGCGGAGAAGGGGGACATCGTGGTGGCTGTCATCGGCGACGAGGCCACGGTTAAGAAATACGTTCCCCTGGGAAACAGGGTCAAGCTGGAGCCGGCCAACCGGGCATTCCGACCGATATTGGTCAACCCGGCTGCTTCGGATTTCCGGATCGCCGGAAAGGTGATTGGGCTCCTGAGGAAGATGTAGCCTCACCCCCTTTTGTTACCTTCTCCGCCGGGACGGGTGGCGGTCCGGCCACCTGCGTGGAGAGAGGAAACGAGTGAAAGGGGTCAGGAACACAGCTAATCAATCGGAAAGCCCAAAACTGATACCGCCGCATCGGGTTGCTCTCAACATGGATCAGGACATAAACCAGCCCATAGACGTGATAGTGGTTTTCCAGAAGGGGCGGATGGTTCCGGTTCGTTTCAGGTGGGACGGAAAGGTCGTCAGAATAGCGCGGGTGACCGGCCGGTGGAAGACCAACCAGGGGACGTTCGAAGTAAAACATTTTGCAGTGATAGACCAGGATTCCCAATTCTGCCAGCTATCATATAAGGAAAGAACCGCGGAATGGTTCTTGGATAAGATTTGGTTAGAGTGAAGAGGCAGTGTTCGTGACCAAGATCGAATCTCAGCAGGCGCGTTTTGACGCAGGTTCGCTTGATGAGGGCCAAACCGTTCGCCGTACGCCTGAGAGGAAACGCGTTATCCTGCATGTGGATATGGATGCTTTCTTCGCTTCGGTGGAGCTGAAGGAGAGACCTTGGCTTGAGGGAAAACCGGTGGTGGTGGGAGGCGACCCCCAGAAGAGGCGTGGCGTGGTCACCGCCGCCTCCTACGCCGCCAGGCACTACGGGGTAAGCGCAGGTATGCCTCTGGTGACGGCAAAACGTCTGTGTCCGCATGCAGTTTTTCTCCTCGGATCGTACGACGGAAAGTATGAGTGCGTGTCCTCCCGGATCAGGGAGATATTTTACCGATTCACGCCCGCCGTGGAGCCTTGCTCCATTGACGAGGCCTTTCTGGACATCAGCGGTTGCGAACGTCTGTTCGGACCGCCCACGGAGCTGGCTGTGAAGCTGAAGGAGAGAATAAGAGACGAAGTAGGGCTCTCCTGCTCGGTGGGCATTGCTCCCAACAAACTCTTGGCCAAGTTGGCCTCCTCATTGAACAAGCCAGATGGGCTGACCATCATCTCGCAGGAGAGTGCCAGGGAAACACTGGAATCGCTGAACGTGGAGAAGCTCTGCGGGATCGGCGATAAGACCGCCGGATGCCTTTCAAACCTGGGCATTCACACTCTGGGACAACTTGCCTCCTATCCTCTGGAGGTCCTCAAGGGCCGATTCGGAAAAACCGGGCAGTGGCTTCATTGGGCAGGGCAGGGAATTGACTCGACTCCCGTCTTCTCCGACTCGGTTGCAGAAAAATCGATGAGCCATGAGAGAACTCTGGGGCGTGATATCGGTGATCCGGCTGAGATTCACTCCGTGCTCCTGGGCTTATCCAGCATGGTGGCGCGGCGGATGCGGGAAAGGGCCGTGATAGGGCAGACAATCAACGTCAAGATCAGATTCTTCGACTTCGTGACCATCACGCGTTCCGAGACCATTCCCCAACCTACTGATTCCGAACATGAAATGGTGAAAGTGGCCGCGAGACTCGTTTTGGGCCTGGGACCGGGTATCAGAAAGATCAGGCTTCTCGGCGTGGGCGTATCGCGCCTCACCGAGCAAGCGCAGTCCCGGCAGACCTGCCTGCCGATCGCCCCGTTCTTGGACAAGAGAAGACAGGTATATCCGGTGATGGACAGAATCAGAGACCGGTTCGGAGAATCAGCTCTCGCATGGGCAGGGGCCTGGGGCACCCTGTGAGGCCTTTGATGGACGCAACGGTTAAGAAGATCAGCCTTCCTCCCCGGACTTTCCCTGTGCGCCGGATCGGCGCTGAGAGGTTATGATGGCGCCGAAACCGGTGAACAGAATCACGAAGTAGATGGGCCACTCAAGATAGGGAACGTTCGACAGGAGCGTCAGCACCACCAATCCGAGAATCATCGACCAGATCAACGAAATCTTTTCCTTGGCTCCAAGAGCTCTCAGAATCCTCTCGCCCAGAAAGGTGGCCACCGGAATCTTGGCGACGTACACCAGGACCAGGTAGGCGAACAGACTGATGATGGCTATGGGCATTCCGATTACGGTCACCATCATGACCAGAATCGCGATGGGTATGCATATCAGAAACACGAAGCCCAGCCCTAGGCTCTTGAGGAACGAGTCGCCCACCGACTGTTTGGCCAGATAGGCGTTCTTGCGGCAGAGGACGGTCAGAACGATTCCGGTGATCATCAGGGCCAGAAGGAAAAGAATCTCCGGAATCAGCGGCTTTCCGGTGAAGATGCTGGTGGGCTTCTTCTTTCCGGTTTCCTTGCGAGTCCAGACCGTTTCTCCCGCGATTTGAGCGCCGGGTTCGATCTGGGCTTCCTTGTCGCAGGTGTACCTGAGATCGCCCGAGATTCTGGCGGTAGGCATCAGGGTAATCTTGTCGGCCTTGACGTTCACGTTTCCCTCGACCTGGCCGGAGATGACCAGCTCGCCCACGCCGCCTTTGACGTCCCCGCCCACCGTACCATGCAGGGTGAGCTTGCCGCAGTAAGCGGTGACGTCCCTTTGTATCTGCGCTTCGGGTTTGATGTCCACCAAGTAGCCGAAAGCCAGGAGGTTTCGGCTTAGCCGCCCGTTGACGTTGATGTTCTGGGCAAAGCCCCGAACGCTGCCCCTGACCTCCCCCAGAACGTCGATATCCTGAGATGCCGCGTTCAGGCTTCCCAGCACCAAACCGCTCTGGACCAGGGACCCACCGGCGGCAACCAAATCCCCCTCGATTATGCCGTCGAGCTTGATGTTGCCGCCGGCAATGAAGAGGTCGTCGTCTATGATTGCCGTATCGGGGAAAAAGAAATTGTCCACCGACTTAAACTGGGTGGCGCGGCAAGGACAGAGAGTTACACATACAAGGATGGTGACCAGGACGGGTACCGTGATCAAGACTCTTGTCAGCTTAGGCATGATTCCTCCCCCTTTGCGGGGACATCAGTATTCATACGTGACCGGACCGCGCGAGTTTCCAAACCATACGCGAACATGGGACGATGGTCAACCTGGGCAACTTTCGTCGCCACGGAATCTCTGGGCGATCGAAATCTCAAATCCGAAATATAGAGACTCCTGACAGAAAGGCAAGAACTTTCGGGATGGCCTGTGAAAGCGGCGATGCACCGATCTTGCGGAGGCCTTCGGTCCGGAACAAAGATCGTCGGCCCAGACGACTTGCCAAAATATGAGTTGACATGAATGGCAAATAGTTTAGATTAGGTAATTCGATCCG
>CAZPRG010000193.1:0-4502 GCA_964588675.1 uncultured Ignavibacteria bacterium | reverse complement strand
AGACTATTTCACCTTTCAGTATATCGGCAAGTTTAAGGGAGAGTTGAGTTTTACCGACGCAGGTGGGACCCAGTATCACCAGCACGCTATCGGTCACGTTCTCCACTTCGGGACCTCGAAGTCTCTGTTGTTCTTAATTTGCACAATCACGCGCCGCATCATCGGCCGCCGCATGCACTTCAGGTTTTGCCCTGCTGCAGCCGAGTCAGATTTCCCGTCTGTCGGGAGCTTCGGGATAGTCTATTTCTTGCCGGACACTGATTCAAAACCAGGACCTGACTTAAGTCAGGTCCTGGTTCCTCCGTTGCCCGCAGGATGCGGATCGAGAAGTCAGTTTCTGCCGAATCTCTTATTCAGTTCCGACAACGGGAAGTTGACCACGGTCGGTCGGCCGTGAGGACAACTGTATGGCTCCTTGGTAGAAAACAGCTTTTCCACCAAGTGCCGCATCTCCTCGCGCGTGAGCGCCTCTCCCGCTTGTACCGACCCGTGACAGGCAAACGACTTGGCCACCACCTTGACCTTGTCCTTCTCCTGTCTCCCCTCCTCCTGGACCTGGGCCAGGATCTCCCTTAAGAGAACCTCTCCGCTTTTCTTCCTCACGATGGAAGGGACGGCAGTGACCAGAACCGATCTCCCCCCGAAGTGCTTTATCTCGAACCCCAGTTTGCGAATAAGGTCCTTGTGCTCCTCCAACACATTGAACTCCTGCGGTGTCAGCTCAACCACCGTGGGAAAAAGGACCTGCTGTGAGGAGGCAGACGGACCCTGCAGGTTTCTTATGGCCTCTTCATACAGGATTCTCTCGTGCGCCGCGTGTTGATCTAAAATCATCAAGCTGCCCTTCACCGGGGTGAGGATGTAGGTGTCCGCCAACTGCCACAAGTCGCCGACTCCGGCTTCCACTTTCTTCTGTGCAGACACATCCTTTGTGTCTCGAATCTGCGAACCATCGACGGAAACGTGAGGTTGTCTTTCCCTCGGATCGGTAAGAAAGCTTTCTTGGCTCGGCTGACGGCGCTCGGTTGGCTCTCGGATGAACGGGATTGAGCCTGCAGGTAGAGACTGCTTGTCCGTGCCGTCCACCCAGGGTCTTGTTCCCGCCAAAGGACCCGTCTCTTCCGTGCGTTTAAATTGAGCTTCGTCGGTCCGGCTTCCGAACTGCGGTATGACCTCAGGCGAAGTCAGAAGTTCTTTGACCCGAGTGTGAACCAGATCGTACATTCCCCTCTCGTCCGCAAACCTTACTTCACTTTTGGTAGGATGCACGTTCACGTCCACCAGTCGGGGGTCGACATTCACCAGTAGAATGGCAAAGGGATACTTCCCTTTGGGAAGAAGCTCTCCGTACCCCGACTGAATGGCATGGTACAGGGAACGCGAGACGATGGGTCTTCTGTTCACAAACAGATAAAGCTCTGCCCGGTTGGATCGGGCAATCTCCGGCTTTCCCAAGAAACCGTAAACTCCCGGTAGGATTTCATCCGGTCGAATCTCAATGCACTTCTCCAACTGATTCCGCGGAAAGATTTCCGAGACTCTCTGACGAAGATCGGCCGCTCCCGCGAAGTTGAAAAGCTCGCGCTCGTCGCTTTTCAGTTGGAAGGAGACTTCCGGATAGCAGATGGCAAACTTGGTCACAAGATCGATCACATGTCGGGTTTCGGTCAGCACAGTCTTGAGGAACTTACGACGGGCCGGTACATTGTAGAACAACTCTCTGACGATAACCGAAGTCCCGACGGGTGACCCCATCTGTTTGGTCTCTTTTACCGTGCCGCCTTCGATTTTGACTCTTGTCCCACTGAGACTCTCTCCAGTTCTGGTCAGCATATCCAGGAAGCACACCGAGGCGATGGATGGAAGCGCCTCGCCTCTGAATCCGAGAGTGGCTATTCGGAACAGATCATCCGTCGTTTTGATCTTGCTGGTGGCATGCCTTTGAAACGCCAGAAGAGCATTCTTCTCATCCATCCCCATTCCGTCATCGGTCACTCGGATGTACTTGATGCCGCCGTTTTTGATCTCCAGGTCGACGTTCCTGGCTCCGGCGTCAATAGAGTTCTCCACCAGCTCTTTGACTACCGAAGCCGGTCGCTCCACCACCTCGCCGGCGGCGATTTTGTCCACTAGGTCTTCAGAAAGAATTCTGATCTCGTTGCTCATGTCTAGTCTCGACAGAAATGTAGCCGCAGGCTTCAGCCTGCGCGGTCTTCTCGCACCCTAAAGGGTGCGGCTACAAACCACCTCCGTCTTTCTCCACGAACTACAAAAGAGGACAGGGGGTGAGGTGATTCTGAACTTACTTCCCTCCCCCGGATTCCTTCTGCTTTTGCTGTTGCAGCATCTCCTGCACCTTTTTTATGTTATCCGCCACTTTGGCGGCATCGTCTTTGTCTCCGATTTCCTCGAAGGTCCTCTGCGAATCCCTGGCCAGCCGCAAACCCTCATCCGTATCTCCGATGGAAACGTGCAGGAATGCCAGACTGCTTAGAATGATGGCCTCGCCCCGGCGGTCTTTGGCATCGCGAGTGAGCGTCAGAACCTGCTCCAACGCGTCCCGGGCCTGCTCTGCTTGGCCACGATCCCTGTAGATTTGCGCCATGCCCTGCAGTTCCCTGGCCTGACCCCTCCAGTCTTTTGTTTCGCGAGAAACATTCAAAGCTTCCTGGTAATAGGCTAAGGCGCTGTCGGCCTCCGACTGAGATTGATAGACCTTGCCCATCAAGTGCAGCAAGCCGGCCTGGGTCAGATTGTCCCCGACTTGCTGGTTCACCTCCAGCGCCCGCTGGAACGAGAGCAGAGCTTCCTTTGAGTCCCCCAGCGTCTGTTGGGCCATGCCTTGACTCCGAAGTGCGTTCACCTCTCCTATGGCGTAACCTGCCTTTCGGTTCAAACTCGCGGCTTCCTTGTATCTCTTCAGCGCGCCCTCCAGGTCACCTTTTTGCTCGTAGATCCAGCCGATGGTCAACAGATCCTGTGCTTCTCCCTTTTTGTAGCCGATCTTCTTATCCGTCTGAAGCGCCTGCTCGTAATAGTCCAGTGCGATGTCCGGGACGTTCTTGTTCTGAAACACCAGGCCGATGTTGCTGAGCTGATTGGCTTGGCCCTGCTCGAAGGCCATGCTCTTGGTCAAATCCAGAGCTTTCTGATAGAAGACCAGGGAGCTGTCCAGGTTTCCGGTTACCTGGTAGATCCAACCCAATTGGCCAAGCTGGCTCACCTGCCCCAAGGGATAATCCACCTCTCGAAAGATGGCAAGAGCCTGCTGATGATACGGCAGAGCCTGCTGCAGATCTCCTCTCTGCTGGTATACCATCCCCAGGTCCCCCAGCTCGACTGCCTGCTCCTTTATTCTGCCGATTTCCTTGAAAATGTCCAGCGCTCTCTGATGGAAAACCTCCGCGCTGTCCGGGTTTCCGGTTCTCAGAAAGGCGCATCCAAGATTGCCCAGGGCGGAAGCCAGGGCCGCCTGGTCGGTGGCCTTTTCCGCCACCACCCAAGCCCGGCGATACTCCAATTCAGCCTGCGCCGCATTGCCCATCATCAGGAAGCTGTTCCCATTCAGGATCAGAAGCGCAACCCTTTGGTCGTCGTTGGTTCTCAATTGCTGGGAAAGCGTCAACTGCGATATGGCTTGGGCATAGTCCCCCAGCAGGTATGATTCGGAAGCCTCGGTGACCAGCTTCTTGAGTTGAACGTCACTGGTCTCTCGAAGTCCGTCCCAGTAATCCAGCAGGCCGGCGGAGATTCTCTCCGACTCCTGACCCAGCTTGGTCTCGCTCTCCGGCACCGAGGCACCCAATCCGAAGAAAACCAGATACAGCGCCAGCACCGCCAACAGGCCGCCTGCCACGGGCAGAACCAGCCCAAGCCTGATGCGCAGCTTTTTCGGTTTCTCGGGTCCGGTTTGGTTTGTTTTCATTTGCCTTCCTTTCTTCACCTGGGATTCAGCTGACCACCCGGTCCAGCACCGCATCCAAACGTTTGGTGGTCCGGCTCACGACTCCTTTGCCTTTTTCTTCAGTTCGTGCAACTTGTTAAGCGCCTCCAGAGGAGTCAACTGATCCACATCCAAAGCCTTTAATTCCCCGGCGATCGCGTCATCCCCCGGAGAGAAAATGCTGAGCTGATAGCCGACCGGAGGAGAAGCGGACGCCATGGATGGGGAAACCGACGAAGCCTCGCCGCTTTCTAAGTCCGCCAATATCTTCTTGGCCCTGCTCAGAACCGAGGACGGAATGCCGGCCAGCCGGGCCACATGTATGCCGTAACTGTCGTCACAGCCGCCGGGTACTATCTTCCTTAGGAACACCACCTCATCTTCCCATTGCTTAACGGCCACCTGGTAGTTTCTCACCCTGGGCAGAAACCGGGCCAGCTCCGTCAGCTCGTGGTAGTGTGTGGCAAACAGCGCCTTGCCTCCGATCTTGGGGCTGTCGTGAATGTGCTCCGCCACCGACCAGGCTATGGATAGGCCGTCGAAGGTGGAAGTGCCGCGT
>CAZPRG010000192.1:0-4538 GCA_964588675.1 uncultured Ignavibacteria bacterium | reverse complement strand
GCTCGATGGTCTCGCCCATGTCCACGTCGCCCTGGCCGTCGCCCTGGCTTTCGCCCAAATTGTCGTCGTCGATCTCCGAACCCACATATACCATGTAGGGACCGGAGGCGGAGATCACGGGCACCGTGCCCTCGTACTGATAGGCATTATGCGCGCTGATTATCACCTCCAGGTCGCCGGGACTTTCGGGAGCCAGGTTCATGGACACTTGGCCGTCCGGCCCGGTATAGGCACTCTGGTAGATTTCCGTGCCTTTTATCAGGCACACCAGGGCGTCCTTCAGGGGATGCCCGTTGAGATGCACCGTGGCCGAGAAAGAGCCCACGCCGATCATAACGAAATCGGGCAGGGTGACATCCAGACTCTCCGGAACCGCAGTCCAAGGATCCAGCTCCGGATCGCCGATGGTGGTGTACATCTGCATTTCCCGCTCGGTGGTCCCGCCGGCCGATTCAGGAAAGTAGGTGTACATGAACATCTTGCCCAAGTTGACCGCCGGGGTGAAATGAAAGACGCTGTCCGCAAAGTATGCCTTGTAGGTTCCCCTTCCCAGCGTGTCGGAATAGAAGAACTGCGAGCCTTCCGTGGAGGCGCATATTATCACTGCCCCCTTCTCGTTTCCCACCGATCCTACCTTTATCCACTTCTCGGCAAAACAGTCGCCGGAATAGTCGAATTCCGCGTTGTTGCAGGCCACACTGAATATGGCGGGCAGCATCTCTCCGTTGGACAGAGCGTCGATGTTGGAATTGGTGAAACTGGGAGAGGTGGAGGCCCAAGAGGTGGCGGAGCCGTGGCCGAAGTAGGCTATCCAGCTTCGTCCCTGGTTAAGGCGATTGGTGACCTGGGTTACGGTGTTGGTGCCCCGAGTGGCCCAGAGCGAGTCGAAATAGGTGAAGCCGCCGTAATCCACCATGAAGCGACCGCATCTTAAGGCGTTGTAGTCGTCCACGTAGTCGCTGCCGGAGATGGTCATCCCCCGCCTGAACCAGTCGGTCTGGGTCATATAAGGATGGTACCTGTAGTTCAGGGTTTTGGTGATCACATGGGCGGCTTCGGCCGTGGTCTGAACGGAGATTCGCCCGATGGCCAGATCGGCGAAGTAATCCGATCCGTCCACGGTGGCGTACTTGTGATCGGTGATGCAGGTCAGACCGTTGTTGGTGGGTATCTGAGCCGCGTCTCCCACCAGTATCACGTATTCCGGCGGGTCCGGCCAGTTATGATAGGCATCGGATATATAGTTTATGATCTGGCTGCTGGTGGTTCCCACGTCGGATTTGTTGACTAGGTGGGTGGAGATGCCTCGCCGGCGTTTGGACTCGGCCAGAGGCTGTGCCTGGGCATTGAAACCGTCGTAGGTTATGATCAGCACCGACCCATCCACCAATTCCTTCCCACCCTTTATCTGATCGAAATTCAAAACCAGCTGCTCGTACGTTTTCACAAAAGACCTGGTAAGCACGTTGCGGGGGTTGATCTGGGGATTCTCTCCCACTCCCTCGAAATAGACGTCTACCACCAGCCGCTTGTACACCGTGACCTCTCCGCTGGCCGGATTGTACTGCACCGGGAAGAATTTGATAGGGGCCAGCCGCAAGTCTCTGAGAATGGAGATGTCTCCCACCTCCACCGGACTTCCGGGGAAAGCCCGGCTTTGAGAATAGGTAGCCTGGTTCAACTGGAAAGGCTCGGACTGGGCGTCCTCGCTTCGGATAAGGGGCTTTTGGAAAGGATATACGCGGAAGCTTCCGGATAGAGTTTCGGTCTCCTGTTCTATCACCTCCACCCTCACTCCGGAGGTGGGGGGAAGGGCCACGAAACGGCAGAACAAGGGAACCTGCGGATCGCCCACTTGGGTGAGCCACCCGCCTCCCGGAATGGTCAGAAGCTGATAGGTTTCTCCCTGTGCCAGCTTGTCCTCTACCAAAACTTCAGGGACGTCCAGCTGAATTCTCACTCTGGATGCATCAGCGGAGATCAACTGCACCCTGAGAGCATCGTCGGCTCCCAGGTTGACCCTGTAAGCCCAGGCAAAGGAGAAGGCGAAGAGCGCCAGGACGGCCGAAAGCAGAATCACTTTTTTCATCTGATTCTCCTCTGGGGGTTATGAGGTTGAAACACCGATTTTGGAAGTCGTGTCACGGTCTATTGTGGTCGGGCCTTCACTCGAAACTTCTTATCAGGAGTAACAGGATATCAACAGTACACTTTAAGATACGCGAATCGAAGGTCAAAAAGGAGAGTCTCGGTCGTCATTCCCTTCTCCAGCGCGGAAGAGTGGCGGAGTCTCCTTTTTTTCCGGCTCGCACTGCGCCGGAGCAACACAGCCTCTATCTACAAATATAGCCTCCATCATCCGCTTGTCAACAGGAGTTTTGCACCGTGCGTACCCTTTTTCGTGGGATTTGAGAGTTCGACCGACGGAGGTTCGTGCGGTCCGAGTCAAGTAACATGCTGCCGGTCAGCAATATAGTGTGGTGATTGAGGTTCTCCGAGAGGCACAGCCGGTTGCTCGACAAGGGGAGACGTCCGTAATTCCATACGCCCGGCAAAAAGCGGAATGTGATGTGTCCGTCCGATGAGATCATCATTCTCCCTTTCGAGGAAGCCTGGAATTTGATCTTGTTCGGCCCGCAAGAATCGTTGTGAAACCTGGGCGGTTTGATCTCGTAAGTTAGATGTAGACTGGAGAATCAAAAGGAATGCACAGACCCCTTATCGAATAGCTCAAAACCGGGAGAGGATCAGGCATGAAGAAGAAGATCATCATAATCGCAGTCGTGGTGGTGGTGGCCGTTTTGGTTTTCATGGGGATCAAAGGCTCCGGAAGCAAGCAGCAGTCCAATAACTCGGCCCGGGCGGAGATGGGAAGCATCGTGGACAAGGCGCTGGCCATCGGCCAGATAGAGCCGAGGAATCAGATCTCGGTCAAATCGAAGATCTCCGGCATTGTCAGACAAATGTTCGTGGAGATGGGGGACCCGGTCCGAAAGGGAAATCTCCTGGTGGAAATCCAGCCCGATCCCACGCCGCTGGAATACGCGGAAGCCAAAAGGCAGGTGGAGATCGATTCGGTGAACTACGACAACCAGAGGAAAGAGTTGGAGCGGGTCAGCGAGCTTCTGGCCAAGAAGCTGGTCTCCCAACAGGAATACGACCAGTACTCCAGGAGCGCCGGAGAAGCCGAGCTGAGGCTGAAACTATCCCAGGAGAGATTTTCTTTGATCGAGCGTGGCCGGACAAACATAGCGGGCAAGAAGGTGGAGTCGGTCATCAGATCACCTATCGACGGCACGGTCTTGGAGAGGAGAATAAACGTAGGCGACCCGGTGGTCCCCCTGACCTCGTACCAGGCGGGGACCGAGCTTTTTACCTTGGCCGATATGGAAGAGCTCATCTTTCGGGGCACGGTAGATGAAATCGACGTGGGCAAGCTGAGCGTGGGGATGCCCGCCGTGCTCAAGATCGGCGCCCTTCCCAACGACACCATCCAGGGCGTGCTCTACAAGATCTCCCCCAAGGCCAGGAAGGAGGAAAACTCCACCCTGTTCGACCTGGAGATCAAGATCACCCAGACCGGACCTTCCATGCTGAGGGCAGGATACTCCGCCAACGCGGACATAATAATCACGAAGAAGGACAGCATCCTGGTGATTCCCGAAAGGCTGGTGGAGTTCGTCGAGGACACGACCTTCGTGCAGGTCAAAGACAGCACATCCGGGGAGATCGAGAGAAAGCCGATAAAAACCGGGCTATCCGACGGCCTGAACATCGAGGTGACCGAGGGACTGAAAGAGGGCGAGATTCTGGTGGAAAAGCCCCCCAAGGAGATCACCTAAATGCGCTTCTTGATGTACGTGACCCAATTCTTGCGGGACATGCGATCCCAGAAGCTCCGCACCCTGCTAACCCTTTTCGGAATCATCTGGGGGACCACGGCGGTGGTGCTTCTTCTGGCCTTCGGCAAGGGACTGCACGCGCAGAATCAGAAATCCATGCACGGTCTGGGGGAGGGAATAGTGATCCTGTGGGGAGGAAGAACCAGCAAGCCCTTCCAGGGCTTCGGCAAAGGCCGGTTCATTCCGCTGCGGGAGGAGGACGCGCTGCTTCTAAAAAGGGAGATCAGATGGATGGGGAGCGCGAGTCCGGAGTATTCCCGCTGGAACACCTACATGAAGTACAAGGACAACGCGGTCAGCCAGAACATGGTGGGGATCAATCCGGTGTTCGCCGAGATGAGAAATATATATCCCGAGCTGGGCGGAAGGTTCATCAACAAAATCGACCTGGAGAACAAAAAGAGGGTGGTCTTCATAGGGGATCAGCTGAAGAAGGACCTGTTCGGTGAACAGGAGGCCATAGGCAAGTACGTCATCATAGACGACGTGCCCTTCCTGGTGGTAGGGGTGATGAAGAAAAAGGAGCAGGACTCCAGCTACAGCGGTCGGGACGAGAACAAAGCCTTCATCCCGGCCACCACCTTCGGTGCCATGTACGGCTACCGGTACGTAAACGACATCATCTTCAAACCCCAG
>CAZPRG010000191.1:0-4591 GCA_964588675.1 uncultured Ignavibacteria bacterium | reverse complement strand
TCTCCTCGATGGTCTCGATGGACCTGACGATGCTCTTGTTGCCGATGGTGCCTTTGACCAGATCCAGAGAAGGCAGCAGCCCGAAGCCGGAGTGGAGAAGAAGAGACAGGTAATGGGTAAAGGTGCACAGGACGCTCTTCTGAATGACCGAGCCGAAAAGCGGCACCTTCATCTTCATGTAGGCCAAGGTGTATGCACCGCTCTCGGTCTTGCGGTAAATAAGGACCCCGACAAAGCCGAGAATGGCAAAAACCACAATTGGAATCCAGAAGTTCATGATGGAGCCGATGACAAACTGGACGAATCTGGTGTACCAGGGAATGGGAGCACCCAGTTCCACTACCAAGGCCATCATCTTGGGCATGAGGTAAAAAGCATAGAAGCCGGTGACCGCAGACATGACCACCATGATCATGCAAGGATACATCATGGCTTGCTTTAACTCCGATTGCAGCGCGTCCTGCTTTTCCAGGGAGGTGGCCAGTTCCTGCAATATATCGGCCAGGGTGCCACCCTGTTCTCCCGCTCGCACCGCCCCCAGGTAGAAGGGGGGGAATACCTTGGGATGGGCGGCTATGCCCTCGGAGAAGGAGCCGGTGGTTTCTATTTTCTTGCATACGTCGCCGATGATCTCCCTGAACTTTTGTTTCTTCTCCTGCTCCGCGATCTTCTGCAGAGACTGCAGAAGGGGCAATCCGGCGGTGAACATCAGGTGTAACTGGATGGTGAAGGCCAGGACGTCTTTGGTAGTGACCTTGCCCCCGCCGCGTCCGCCGGAGCCTCCCGCCGGCCTGGCCTGGACGGTGATGGGATACAGGCCCATCTCCCGAAGCTGGCTCTCCGCGTCCTCCAGGCTGCGGGCGGGGAGCGTGCCTTTTACCCGCTTGTTCTTGTTGTCTACGGCCTGATAGGTATAGTGGGCCATTATCCGATCACCCTTTGAATCTCTTGTATGGTGGTCACGCCTTTGAGCACCTTCTCGATGCCGTCGTCCAGCATGCTCTTCAGACCGGCGGCCTTCTCGATCTCGGCGGAAAGGGCTTTCTGCAGAATCAGCTCGTTCACCTGCTGGTTCACCTCCAACACCTCATACAAGCCGATCCTTCCCTTGTATCCGGTGTGCTTGCACTTGTCGCAGCCTTTGCCCCGGTAGAAGGTGGGGTTCTTCAACTGCTCGAGTTGAGGATAGAACTGAAGTTCTTCCTGGGTGGGGGTGTAACTCTCCTTGCACCGGGGACAAATCCTGCGAGTCAGCCTCTGGGCTATCACCGCCAGAAGCGAGGTGGATATCACGAAAGGCTCGATGTTCATGTCCAGCAGGCGGGCCACTGCAGCCGAGGCGCTGTTGGCGTGCAGGGTGGTGAACACCAGGTGGCCGGTCATGGAGGCCCGGAAGGCCATCTCCGCGGTCTCCTCGTCCCGCATCTCTCCCAACAGGATGATGTCCGGGTCGTGCCGCAGGATGGACCGGAGTCCCTTGGCGAAGGTGTATCCGGCTTTGTCGTGTATGGGGGACTGCTTGGCAATGGGGAGCTTGTACTCCACCGGGTCCTCCAGGGTGATCAAGTTTTTCTCCAGGGTGTTCAGGGTGGAGAGTGCTGCATACAAGGTGGTGGATTTGCCGGATCCGGTGGGGCCGGTGATGACCACCATCCCGAAGGGCTTTAGGATCAGCCTCTGGAAGGTGTCCAGGTTCTCTCCCCAATAGCCCAGATCCTCCAGGCTCAGCAGGAATTTGGGCTTCTGCAGGATTCTCATCACCACGCTCTCTCCGTAGAAGATGGGCATGGTGGATACGCGGACGTCGATCTCCTGGGTATTGTAGGAGAAACGGAAGCTCCCGTCCTGGGGAACCCGGGATTCGGTTATGTCCAGGCTGGACATGATCTTTATTCTGCTGACCACCGCCCGATAGATCTTCTTGGGCAGGATGAAGGCCGTTTCCAGCACGCCGTCTATTCTGAAGCGTACCCGGCCCACGCTCTCGTCCACCTCGATGTGTATGTCGGTGGCTCTCTCCTTTATCCCCTGGGCCATCAAAGAGTCGACCAGCTTGATCAAGGGAGCGGTTTCCTCCTCCACCTCCTCCAGGCTCAAAGCCTGGCTTAAGCTCTCCTCGATCTGCTTTTCCGGATCGACGACCATTCCATAAAAGTCGTCGATGTAGCTGTAAATAGTATCCTCGTCGGCTATGCGGGGCTCGATGGAAAGCTTGGTGACGTCCCTCAGCCGATCAATGGCATTGATGTCGTTGGGATTGGCCATGGCCACGGTCAGCTTGCCCCCCTCCACCTCCACCGGAATGAGTTTGCACGATCTGGCCAGCTCCCCGGGGACGAGTTTCACCGCTTCGTCGTCGATGGGGGTTTTGGAGAAATCCAGGTAAGGGGTCTCGGTCTGCTGACCGACGAACTCCAGTACCTCGGAGTGGCTGATGAAACCCAATCTCTCACATATCTCACCGAACTTGGCGCCGGTGCGGTTCTTTTCCCTCTGCGCCAGCTCGAATTGGCTCTGGGTTATCCTTCCCGTCTCCAGCAGCATGTCTCCCAAAGTCTGGCTCATGGCTCCTCCTTCCGTGTACCCAGATATTTGAGGCGGTCGCGCACCGCCAATTCCAAAGCGGGATCTTTTTCCGAACGGCAGTCCAGAAACTGCCGGTAGTAGGTCGCCGCCTGTGCCGGCTGCCCGGCTAAATCCCACACCCGTCCCAAGCGGTAAAGGACCCGGGGATGGGAAGAGTCAATCTGCTGGGCCTTGGTGCAGGCGGCAATGGCTTTATCCAGTTCTCCCTGATCCTCGTAGACGCTAGCTAAAAGCAAGTTGGCCTCCAGATGAAACGGGTCGATCTCCAGCAGTTTTTTCAGCTTGTTCTCGGCGGAGGCATACTCCTTGGTCTGGTACAGCAGCACGCCGAAATTGTACAGCACCTTGGGATCCTTGGGCCGGGAGGCATAGAGGTACACTAATATCTGCTCGGCCTGCTTGAATCTCCCGGCTTGCAGGTAGGCCGTAGCCAGGTTCATGTTGGCCTGCAGGTGGTCCGGATTATAGCTCACCGCCAGTCGGTAGGAACCGATGGCCGAGGATAAGTCTCCCCGCTGTTGATAGGAGAGCCCCTTTCGGTAGTACCTCTCGGCCCGGGATTCGGATCGGTCCGAGACCTCCAGCCTTGACTGGTTTTTCGATCCGGCAGATTGGTAAGGGCGGCCGGCGGCTATCTCAGGACCGGATGCCTGTTCTTCCGGCGAGGCTTGTACTTCCGCGCCCGATTCCGGCTGCCACTCCTCCTGTTCATCCTGCGGCGTGACCAGGTCCGGCACCACCGCTTCCTCCGGCAGCTCCAAAGCCTCCTGCGTATCCTCCGGCTGAACGAAAGGCGGTCCCAGAGTCTTCAACTCCTCTTCAAATCGAGTAACGATCTGCTGAGTGGTCTGGTCCGGTTCGTTTGTCTCCGAGGCGATCACTGGTTCCTTCGGTTCCTCCGGGACGACAATGGGCTTCTTCAGGTTCTCTGTCTCGGTTTCAGGCTTGGACGCTCGGGATGCCGGCTTAGTCTCCGGTTCAGGCGGGACGGAGGTTGGCTCGCTATGTGCTTGGGCCTGCTGATCCCCGTCTTTCTGCTTCCCGGGTTTGGCCTGATCCGTCGGGGGCTTTTGCGCGGGCCGGGAAGCTCCTGTGGCTTTCCTGGTGGGCGTCTGTGAATCGGAAACCTGGCCGGCAGCCTCCTTGTCTGTTCCGGGCCGGTCCGTCGCTTCGGCCGGGACATTGCCCGATTCCTGCTTTTGGGCCGCCGGGTTGGCCGACTGCTGGACCGCCTGCTTGCGGGCGCTGATGGAGCGACGGGCGGTTTGGGGTGGCTCCTCCGGAGCCGGCTTCAGAAACAAGAAATAGCCCAGAACCAGACCCACGACGAGCAAGACCAGGGGTGCCAACAGAAACAGGAGCTTTCTTTTCCCCGGCCTTTTTCCCTCCTGGGGCGCAGGGGAGGTTTCGGGGACCACCGGAAGCTCTTCTTTCTGTTCTATTTTGTCTACTGCTTTGGCTATCAGTCCCATTGTTCAGCCGGTCGGTCTATACTGGTGTTTGCAGCCTGGTTCTTCCCATGATCTTTATCCCGCTTAAGCTCTCCCAGCCCTCCCTGACGTGATGCACTTCGATCTTCCTTCCGTTGCCGGTGAAAGCGGACATCATGGCTCTTTCGCACAGGGCGTTTATCATCCGGGGCAGCCCGCGGGAGATCCGATATATCTCGTTGGCCGACTCGGAGGTGAACTCCACCGTGGAGTCGATGCGGGCGACCAAGAGCTGATGTCGGATATATGGCTGGATTTCGTCGAATTCCAAAGGCTGCAGGCGGTATCTCACCAGAATGCGCTGGTCCATCTGCCGCAGCCTCTCCTGACCCAACGTCTCCTCCAACTCGGTCTGCCCAAAGAGAACGATCTGCAAAAGCTTTTGATCCTGGGTCTCCAGGTTGGACAGAAGCCTTAAGGTCTCCAGAAGCTCGAAATCCAATGCCTGGGCCTCGTCGACGAAGTCCACCACCTTCCGGGATTGAGACTGGGCAGAAAGTAGCAGTTCCTCCAGG
>CAZPRG010000190.1:0-4656 GCA_964588675.1 uncultured Ignavibacteria bacterium | reverse complement strand
CTCCATGTCGGGGAAATCCAGAGCCATCAGAAGGGGAATCTTGTCCTTCTGATATCGCAAGTAGTGCCGGGTGAAGATGACCTTCCTCGGCCTCACAGCAGCGATTATGGCACCGAGGTTCTTCTCGTCTCCCAGCTCAGGAAGGACCAGAACCGAGCAATCCCGCACCTGCGACCAATCGAACCTCGAGCTGAAGAGAACGTTCTTCATTCCATCGAACAGACAGAAGGAGACTTTCCGGTAAGCGACTTTGACCACAGTCTCTTCGACCATGGATGTCAGACTTCCGGTGGCGGGATATGGCAGAAACTGGATGTCAAGCTCGCCTCCCTGGTCAGCCATACCGCAAATGGAATCCAGCGGCAAACACTCCGTCTGCAATGTCTCTGCCCGGTCGTCCCCCGACGAACCGGGCCAAGGCGGATCGCAAGGCGCAAACATTCTTCGGACCTGCCGGCTTTGCAGCAGGGATGCGGCGGAATTCAGATTACGGGGATCTCGGTCGGTCAGTATCAGCCCGTCGATCCGGTTTATACCACGGTGATTCAGGAACGGCACGACGATGTACTCGGCGGCATCCAGGTTCTTGGTCTTCTCCCCTGCATTGATCACCAACGTCTCGCCTGCGGGCGTCTCCAGGACAGCCGCGCTGCCGCTGCCGGCATCCAGAAAGTTCATCCTCAGGGTTTGAGCATCTCCGGAGAAAGCCCCACCCCATATGAACAGATTGGTAAGGATCAGAAGCGAGAACAGATGGGCCTTCTTTCCGGATCCCACCCAACCGAAAAGCAGCCAGAGAGACAGATAGTATAAGGCGAAGAAGGACAGGGAGGGAGCGGGTAGGGAGAGTTTGGCTGCCGGAAGTGCGGCGAAGAACCGGGTCAGCTTCAGCGTCAAGTCCAGGCATAGCCAGTTGGCTGCGGAAAAGACGCCCGCCAGGGAAATGCTGAAGACGGCCGATAGCAGCGTGAAGCAGGCCAACACGACGGATAGCCCGGCCAATGGAACGATGATCACGTTGGCCAGCACTACCACTGTCGGGACTATGTTGAAGTAGTACGCCAGGATGGGAAAGAGCGCTAGTTCCACGGAGAGCGAGACCAGGGCGGGCATCATCACCCACTTCCACAACTTCCTGTTCGACCGGTTCACGTATTTTGAAACTATTCTGTTCAACTGCGGGTAAAGCACCAAAATCCCCAACACCGAGGCGAAGGAGAGCTGAAAGCCAACGTCAAAAAGATAAAGCGGCGAGCAAGCCAGTATGACCAAACCGGCGAATGAGACCACGTTGATCAGATCAACTTCCCTATAGAGCACGGAGCCCAACAGAACCACCGCCGCCATCACCCCCGCCCTGACCACCGGCGGATCATTGTTCACCAGGTTGGCGAATATCAGAACGGAGACCAGACCCAGCCCTATGGCTGCAAGCCTGGGAACCCGCAGCAGGCTCAAAGCCCCCAGAATGAATCCCACCACCAGCCATACGTTGGAGCCGGACACGGCCAAAAGGTGAACCGTCCCGGTATCCCGGAACATGCTGTATACCTCCTTTGAGATTTCCCTGGTCTCTCCCAGGAGAAATCCTGCCAGAAGCGCCTTGTGGTCGCCGGAGAGCGTCCCGTCGAATACCGCTTTTATCCACTTCCTCAACGGGATCACTATCTGGGACTGATAAAAAGAACGCGGCGCAGGTTTGAGAATCTCGACTTGATGGGCACGGCTTAAGGTGATGATTCCCGAGACGCCTTTTCGGTTGAGGTATCTTCGATAATCGAAAGCGCCGGGGTTTCTTCCAGACGTGGGTTCGCTCAAGTATCCCTGAAATCTTATCCTGTCTGCATAATCGAATCTGAAGGTGGGTTCCTTTATCTTCAGAATGATGCGACCCCTGACCGCATGCACTCTCTCTCCTGCCTGCAGGGTTTCGGTTTCGAGGGTGATGAAGGTCTTGTTCTCCCTCACGTCCGGCTCAGCCGCCACCTTTCCGGTGAGGGTCATCTCAGGTTGGAGGTTCAGAAAGCGGCTCACGTGATCTTGGGGAAGCTCACGTGTCAGAGTCTCATGGCGGGAAAAACCCGCCAACACCAGGCCCATGACCAGAAAAACGCTGGTGCCGACCTTGTCCCTCTTGAGAAGGAAAATGCAGACGAAACAAAGGGAAAGCAGCAGAAGTGAAAAAAGCAGACGCAGAGGCAGATCGAATAAGTCGCCCAGGATGACGCCGAAAGTGAAACCGGCCAGGGCGTAAAGCGCCGGACGTCTCATATCCCCCCTGGGGAAGTGAGGATCAATCCCTATTCACGATGTTCCATCTATAGGAGATCTCGGCCTTGTCCCTGAGCATGACGGAGACCGAGCAGTATTTGTCCCGGGAGAGTTCTATGGCCTGTCTGACGTCATCCTCCCTGATGTTTTTACCCTCGAAGCTGAATTCGACGTCTATCTTGGTAAAATACTTGGGATGTTCCGGGGCCCGTTCTCCGTTCACCTTAACGTTCATCTTGTGCAAGGCCACCCGTTTTTTCCTCAGAATGGAGGCCACGTCCATGCCGGTGCACCCGGCCAGGGAAACCAGCAGGACCTCCATGGGCGCGGGACCCTGGTTGTGTCCCCCTACTTCCGGCTTGGCGTCCAGCGGAAAGCTGTGACCGGATTCGGTCTGCGCCTCAAAGGCCAGATCTCCGCTCCAGGATACGTCGACGAACATGTATTCTCCTTGTTGTCCCCGCCTCAAGACCCGTAGTCAGCCGGGGAATGGCTCCGGATTGAGATGCAAGAACCCGCGGCAACTAACAGCTTCGGCTCCCAGAGGGAACCATGACTCTAATCCCCTTTTTTCTCGATCTTCTTCTGTTCTCCCGGAACAGCGCAACTTTTCTTCCTCAGTCAGGTATTGACGCCCAATGCAGGCAACACTACCCCATAGATCACCAGCCAGCCGACCACAATGAGCACGGGAAACAAAAGACTCTTCAATTCCATGATTCTCTTCCTCACCCACTGCCCCTTTCAAGAAACGGCCTATTGGGGAAGGCAACTCCTCCCCGGTTTTGGCCTATCAGGTGCAGGCCCGTCTGCCATATCCGCAAACCGGGCAGGTTATTTCGTCACCCTCTCTTTTCAATTTCGCAAAGTGGCAGAAAGGGCACTCCTGGCCTTCTCGCAGTACCTCGACCAATCCACCGGAATCCGGGGAGAAAGATCTCCGGCCACGATTCTTCTTGGGGCCGCAGTCTGCTTCCCTACCCTTCGCCTTGCTCTGCGTCCCAATCACCCCTTCAGCCATTTTCAACCTCACCTCAGTCGCAGAATCTCCTGCAGTCCCTGGCCATGCACCGGTCCATGACTACTATGATGCCGTTAGCCACCGCCTTCAGGGCCGCCGGGTGGTTCACCACTCCATCCTGCATCCAAACGACTTTCGCCCCCACCCGGATGGCCTCGTCCACTATGGCCGGCACGTGCTCGGGTTTGCGGAAGATGTCCACGATCTCCACCGGCTGGGGTATGGACTTGAGATCGGGATAAGCCTTTCGTCCCAGAATCTTCTTCTCTTTGGGATTGACCGGGAAGATGGTAAAACCCTTTTTCTGCAGCAAGCGGGCCACGGCGTTGGAGGGTCTGGTGTCATCCGAGGATAAACCCACCACCGCGACTTTTTTGCACTTCCGAAGGATCACCTTGATCTGGTCTTCCGACGGGTTGGCGTATTTATCGGAATCGTTCATCAGTTTGGCCTAACCGACGATCTTGTCGATTTTCTCCACCATGTGCTTTTTGGGCACGGCGCCCACGATCTGATCGACCACCTTTCCCTGCTTGAAAAACAGCAGGCTGGGGATGCTCATGATGCCGTACTTGGACGCGGTCTGGGTGTTCTGATCCACGTTGACCTTGCCCACTTTGAGCTTGCCCTCGTATTCCTTGGCGATTTCCTCGACCACCGGACCCACCATCCGGCAGGGTCCGCACCACTCCGCCCAGAAATCCACCAGGCAGGGCTGATCCGACTTCAAAACCTCGTTCTCGAAATTGGCATCCGTGAATTCGGAAATTTGGGCCATCTTCTCCTCCAGCGATTTGTCGATTAAGGCAAGCTGCTTCTCATCTCTTTCAGAGCTTGCTCCACCTGCGCCAGCCGCCGGACATACAGATCCAAGCGGGAAAGGTGAGCTTCTATTCTTCGGGTCTTGTGGATTTCGCGCGCCGGGCAACCGAAGACCGTGGTTCCGTCCGGGATGTCCTTGGTGACCCCGGATTGGCCTCCGATTACCACCTTGCTTCCGATACGCAGGTGTCCCGCCAGCCCGGCTTGCCCCGCCAAGACGGACTGGTCGCCGATCAGGGTGCTTCCGCTTATTCCCCCCTGCGCCGCGATGATGCAATTCTCCCCTACGTTCACGTTATGCGCGATTTGCACCAGATTGTCGATTTTGGTTCCCTTGCCTATCCGGGTGACTCCCAGGGTGGCGCGGTCGATGGTCACGTTGGCGCCGATCTCCACGTCGTCTCCTATTTCTACCCGTCCGATCTGCGGGATCTTATGGTGCCGGGCTCCATCTTGTGCAAAGCCGAATCCATCCGATCCGATGACTGTGCCCGAGTGGACGATGACGTTTTTCCCTACTGTTACGTCCTCCCTAATGGTAA
>CAZPRG010000189.1:4386-4659 GCA_964588675.1 uncultured Ignavibacteria bacterium | reverse complement strand
GAGAAAAACGTACCCAGGTGGACAAAAACCTCGAAGCTTATATCGTCGAATCTGATCTTGAACAGGAATTCACCCAAAACCAGGTGCCCGGAGCTGGAGATGGGAAGAAACTCTGTCACGCCCTGGACCGCTCCCAGGACGACTGCTTCAAACAGACTCAAAGCCCCTCTCTTCCGCAAGAGTGAGACCAGGCAGATTCAAAGCCAACCTCAAACGGCGTGCCCTTTCAGCTTCAGAATATGGAGTAGCTCAACCCCGCAATGAATCCTACGT
>CAZPRG010000189.1:0-4376 GCA_964588675.1 uncultured Ignavibacteria bacterium | reverse complement strand
TTGTCGTCTATCTGCAATTCCCCCACCAGATTCAAGTCGGAGGTCAGCTTCATCTCGGCACCCATGGTCAGGGCCACGTCCAATTCATCGTCGCTCCACGAGCCCTCTTCGCCAAGGACCGGAGAATTGGGAAAGTGGTCCCGCTCCCACCGGATGTTCAGACGTCCGTAGGGCGTAACGCTCTTGCCTTCGGCATATTCGATCCGGTAAGAGGCGATCACGTTTCCGCCCAGGGTGAAGATGCTGAAATCCGAGACGTCCAGATACTCGCTGGCCACGGCCACCGAAACGTCCAACGGATCGCCGGCGCCCTGCTCCATGAACCAATACTTGACATCGCCGCCCACGGTTAGGCCGGTCTTGCTTTCGCCGTATCCCGGACTCCATCGAATCATGCCCATCTTCAGTCCCAGGTCGAAGTATCTGGCTATTCCGTACCGCAACTGCCCAAAAACCGAAAAGGCGTCCTCGTACACGCCCAGGTAAGCCCCGGCCGATGCTTGCCCCGGGTTCAACGTGGGCGCCGGACCGAGCTGCCCCAGAAACTGGGCCCGCCCTACGGAAACTGAGAACAGAAACATGGTTGCCGCCAGTATGATGGTTTTCTTCATCGCTATCCTCCTGCCGACAGGTAACTCAAGTCTGCATTATAACACGGCGGCCATGGTTTGTCAATTCCACTTCCACTCCACCCGTTCAGAGACCGCACGGCCGATCTGCGATAGGTACGGTGCCGCCTTGCTCCAGAACGCGGGAAGTGTAATTTTGAAAACCTCACGGAAGTTTATAGGTAAGCCCCGCCAGAAATGTGGCATAACGAGTGGAGGCCTCCTTGGTCTGAACGTTGGTGTACCTGGCCTCCGCCATCAGCTCCAGTGGAAAAGCGGGGACGGATAATAGCAACCCGCCCACGGCGTGAAGACCCAGTCTGTTCTGGTCTTCGGGTATGTACACGGAGAACGCATCATTGGAGATTCCATAAGCCAGTTTGTGAATCCCAGCCCCGGCGCCCACATAAGGTTTGATCGCCAGCAGCGAGAACATATATTTGACCGTTCCGTTCAGCGAGAGGTCGCTTATGGAGAACTTGGTCCTCACCGATCCGGGCAACACCAGATTCTGGTCCTTCCAGGCATATTCCAGCGAAGTTTCCAGGTGAATCACCCGTAGGGTCCCCACCTCCAGATGCACACCTATCATGGGCATGTCCTTAAGCCAATCTTTGTTCTCCGTGGGGAGTGAATTTAACTTGTCGCATTTATAGCCCTGAATGACTCCCCCTCGCACCCCGATGCCCAAGCCGGTGATGGCCCAAGTCTCAGAAGCGGTGAGAAGTACGAAAAGAACCGGCATCAGCAGGATCTTCTTTACCATGTTTCCTCTCCTCTCATTGGGTCTTGGCATTTGGCAATGTCGCACACTTATTTCAACCCCATGAATCCGATCATCCTTCCGTTTGCCCCGGGCTCTCTTCTGTGAGAGAAGAACAGGTCGGCACGGCAACAGGTGCACTCCCGGGCAACCCATATCCTGTTGTGTTTTACTCCGTATTCCGTCAATTGTTTCGCGTTGGCGCAAATCAAATCGAGTGCGACTCGGCCCTCGGGTGACTTTTGTATGCATTCCTTGTCGAACAGAATCGCCACGTCATGGGAGACCTGATAGCAGCAGTTCTGGATGCAGGGGCCCAAAAGTACGGTAAAATCCTCGGCCCGGCATCCCAACTCCGTCCGGGCCTTCCTCAGCGTCGCCTGCGCGATTCCCATCAGGGTTCCCCTCCAGCCGGCGTGCACCAATCCCACCACTTTACTGGTCTGGTTCACCAGGAAGATGGGAAGGCAGTCGGCCACCTGCACCGAGATAAAGACGTCGTCCCTGTCGGTGAAGACCGCATCCGCCTGATACCTTCTTTGGAGCCGCTGTTTGCGGCTCACAATCACGCACCTATCTCCGTGCATCTGCGAGAGGGTGACCAGTTTCCTCCGGCGGGAGGTTATCTTGCTCAGGACTTGTTCGGTGGCCTCCGGCTTTCCGGGCGGAGAGCAATTTCGGTGTTTGAGCAGGAAGCCGTGGAGCAAAAAGTCGTAGGCCTGCAAAGGGGGAAAGGAAAGCCACCTTGTGTCTTCGGTCTGGTTGATGATGATCTCACTGGGTTTCATTGGGCGGCGATTCCGGTATCATGTCCAAGCCCCTGGATCTTTCGACCTGAATGACCCCCTTGACTTTCTTTATCTTCTTTACGGTTTTGTTCAGGTGGGCGATGTTCTTGACCTCCACGATGAAGGTACCCGAGGCGGTGGTATCGCCTCCCTTGATCTCGGCTCCTCGTACGTTGGTGTCCGCGTCGGAGATGGCCTGGGTGATGTCCCGGAGCACGTTTTTTCTATCCTCCACCAGGACTTCCAGCTTGACCATGAAGGATTGATCCCTGGTCGCATCCCACTGCACGTCGATTTTCCTTCCGTTCTCCGTCATCATTTGAAGCGCGTTGGGGCAGTCGGAGCGGTGAATGGAGACTCCTCGTCCCCGGGTTACGAACCCCACGACGTCCTCTCCCGGCACCGGCTGGCAGCACCCGGCGAAATGGAACATCATGTTGCCCATCCCTCCGATCCGGATGCCCTTGGAGCTTCGCCGGGCCCTGTCCACGAACTTGCCGATCAGCGAAGGTTTGGCCTCGGCTTCCTTTTCCGGGGGGACCAGCTTGCCGAAGATTTGGTTTACCGAAACGTTCCCGTCTCCCAGCGCCGACAGCAGGGCCTCGAAATCGTGGAAATTCAGGGCCATGGCCAGATCGGACAGCTCTTGCTCGGAGGGGGGCTTTGTCTGTCGCTTCTTCAACTCCCTTTCGAAGATGGCCGATCCCAGACCCACGCTTTCCTCGTATCTTTTCTGTCTCAACCAGTGCCGGATTTTGCTTCTGGCCCGGGAGCTTTTCACGATTTTCAGCCAGTCCTGAGACGGAGATTGATGGGAAGAGGTGAGCACCTCCACCTCCTGCCCGCTGGAAAGCATCATGTCCAGCGGCACCATCTTCCCGTCCACCCGGGCTCCAATGCAGTGGTGACCGACGTCGCTGTGAACCGCGTAGGCCAGATCCAGGGGGGTGGATCCTTTGGGCAGCTGTTTTAGCTCCCCCTTGGGGGTGAACACGAAGACGTCGTCCCTAAACAGATCGATCTTGAGATACTCCAGAAACTCGTACGGATTGGTCAGGTCCTTCTGCCACTCCAAGACGTCCCGCAGCCAGGTCATGTGTTTGTCCGATTCGTCGGGCTTCAGCTTCCCTTCCTTGTACAACCAGTGGGCCGCGATCCCGTAATCGGCGGTCCGGTGCATCTGGTGGGTTCTGATCTGGATTTCCACCATCTTCCCCCGCGGGCCGATCACCGTGGTATGCAGCGATTGGTACATGTTGGATTTGGGGAGCGCGATATAATCCCGGAAGCGGTCGGCCACCGGCATCCACAAGGTGTGTGCGATGCCCAGGGCATGATAGCACTCTCCTTCCGTATCCACCATTATGCGGATGGCAAAAAGGTCGAAGATCTCCTCGAAAGGCTTATCCCGTTTCTTCATCTTGCGGTAGATGGAGTCGAAATGCTTGGCCCGGCCGGCTATCTCCGCCTTTATTCCGGCCTTCCTCAGCTCCCTCTCCAGAGGCCCGGTGATCTCCCGAATGTAAGCCTCCCGGTCCTCTCTCCTGGCACTGATCTTCCTCACCAGTTCGTCATACGCTTCCGGATCGATGTATTTAAGCGTGAGATCCTCCAGCTCCCATTTGATCCGGGCCATGCCGAAGCGGTGAGCCAGAGGAGCGTATACGTCCCTGGTCTCCCGGGCTATGCGCAGCTGTTTGTTCCGCTCAAGGGAGTCTAGGGTCCTCATGTTGTGCAGCCGGTCCGCCAGTTTGATGATGATCACCCGAATGTCCTTGGCCATGGAAAGCAGCATCTTGCGGAAATACTCCGCCTGCTCCTCCTCCTGGCTTTTGAATTTCAACTCGCTGATCTTGGTGACCCCGTCCACCAGGTCGGCAATCTCGTCACCGAAGACTTTCCTGATTCTGTCGATGGTCACATCCGTATCCTCGACCACGTCATGCAGCAGGCCGGCGGCGATGGTGGCCGAATCCAAATGCTGCTCGGCCAGGATAAAGGCCACCTCCAGGCAGTGCTCCAGATACGGCTTCCGAGACATACGGTACTGGCCGCTGTGGGCCTCCGCGGAGAATTCGTAAGCCCTTCGGATCAGAGGGATGTCTATGTTGGCGTTGAAGGACTCCACGCCGATGATGAATTCAGCTAGGTTCAATTGTATTGCCTCGTAATTGGCTGGTGACGCTTGCCCGGGCTCAGCCAGCGGGCCGCTTTTCG
>CAZPRG010000188.1:0-4677 GCA_964588675.1 uncultured Ignavibacteria bacterium | reverse complement strand
ATTGGGTGGATACTGCCGGTGATATCCTGGACTATGTCTGGGACAAGGAAGTCAATGGTCTTAGTTATCGCCAGCCTCCCAGCGATGGAGGATACCCGGGAGGCTATGATAACGGAGGCGATGGCAGGTATGATGTCTACTTGCTCAACTTAGCGTCAAATTATCTCGGATACACGACCCCCGAATTTTTTGTCTCCGGATCATCAGGACCTGCCACGAGTTACTTGGTTCTGGATAACGACTATGTCGGTTTCGGTTCACAACACACCCGGGATCAGTGGATGCAGGTTACGGCAGCTCATGAGTTTTTTCATGCTATCCAAATGGGCTATGATGGCCAGGAGTACGAGGTCGTCGGAGACGACATCGACCCGTATTGGATGGAGATGTCTGCTGTGTGGATGGAGGACATGGTCTACGATGGGATCAACGACTATCTGTACTATCTGAAATCGTTTTTTAACAACCCTAACTGGTCTTTGAAAGCTTTCGGTCACACGTCAGAGGACTTGGTTCTTCACCCGTATGGCAGTTGCGTTTGGCCTATATTCCTTCAGGAGAGCTTCCAGGATACCGTCATAATCCGACGAATCTGGGAAGAGTGCGGTAAGGTGCCGGGAGACAATGTCTTCAGTCCCGATGACCAGTCTGCTACCGATATAGTTCTGGCATCACGAGAGGGCAGTCCCACTTTTGAGGAGGTGTTCAAGGAGTTCACCGTATGGAACTACTTCACCGGCGACCGAGCAAGGACCGACCAGTTCTATTCCGAAGGCGACACCTTTCCGAAGGTGATGGTGGAGCATACACATCCGCCTCCGGACTATCCAGTGTATCGTCCCTCCGGGCCGGATAATCCCTATGGCCTAGGCTCAAACTACGTGGTCTTCAACCCTGAAGACCTGCAGGGTGGAGTGCATCTTGAATTCTCGCCGGCCGCTGGCGGGGATTTTCGGACCACCGTAGTGGGTTACAATCAGAATGTCCACGAGCCGGTTTTTCCGCATGTACAATCCAATTCCCAAACAGGTGCGGCCGAATGCGACGTCTACAACTGGACCTCGTACCTTCCCATCGTCCTTATCGCGGCAGCGGCCGATCGAAATGGAGACGCCTATTTCGCATACACCTATTCCGCCCTCTACGATAGCTCTCTGCACGGCGATGAGCCGTTTCCTCAGTACGTCTGGATAGGACAGAATTTTCCCAATCCTTTCGTGATCACAGGTTCCAACGACTCGACCTACTTCCCGTTCATTCTGTCGTCGGTGACTGAGGTGGAGATCGGCATCTTCAGCGTCTTGGGGGAATTAGTGTGGCAATACCCGCCCTCCGGCACAAAAGCCCGGGAGTGGACCATCGGAGAATACACCCAGCGCGGCCAGTGTCCGGGCTGGGACGGAAGGAATCAGAACGGGGAACACGTCGCCTCCGGTGTATACGTGTACCGAGTGAAGACCAAAAGCTCCACGGTCGTCAAGAAGCTGGCGGTGATCAGATAGGATGGCCTTCTCCGCCGGCAAGATCGCCCTGATGGGCGTTTTGATCGCCTTGGCCATCGCGCTTAAGCTCCCCATACTCTCCATCCCCAACGTTGAGTTGCTTACGTTCGTGATCTTCGCCTCCGGCTTCCTGCTGGGCGTGGTTGACGGAGCGCTGGTGGGTGTCATCGCCATGTCCATCTATACCACGCTGGTCTCCCCTTACGGCATACCTCCCCTGCCCATAGCCGTGGCCCAGATCGGGTCCATGGGTCTGATCGGATTCACAGGCGGGCTGGTGTCGGCAACAAGGCAGGCAGGAGTATGGAAAGCCATGCTCTCCCGCCCCTTGCCGTTCGCCATAGCATTGGGCATCTGCGGCTTGGCGCTGACCTTGGTGTACGACCTGCTGACGAATCTGGCTGTGGCCTTCGTCATGGGCCAATTCGTGCCGGTGATGCTGGCGGCCGTTCCCTTTGCCCTGCTCCATACTCTTTCGAACCTGGCTATCTTTCTGATCTTGTCCCCGTTGCTTCTTCGGCTATCAAAGGCGCGAATTTCCGGAGTTCCGGCGTGACGCGTACGATCTTCATTGTCTTTGGCATAGAATCATCATCGGGCTCCAGTCTTGGGCTTGCGGCGCGCGAAACAGCTGCGAACCTGCCAGTGCTTGTGCCAAAATTCACTTGACAATACATGTGAAGCCGTATATACTGATAGATTTCGGAGGCTGGAAAAGGCAGAGCTATCAGCATTGGTTGCCTGTGAATCGAGAATCCCTCCGGTTCCATCTTTGAAAAAAGCGAGGAGGATATGGCAGGTATAGTCGGCTACGGAGCTTATGTTCCCAGAAACAGGATAAAACTGGAAGAGATTGCCAAGGTATGGGGCGCAGATGCTCCATGTTACAGGAAGGGGCTGTTGCTCTTCGAGAAGTCGGTTCCCAGCCCGGATCAGGATACAATCACCATGTCGGTGGAGGCCACCAAGTATGCCCTCAAGAGGGCCAACATCGACCCGCAGGATATCGGAGCGGTATATGTGGGATCCGAATCGCATCCCTACGCGGTGAAGCCATCAGGCACTGTGCTGGCCGAAGCCATTGGCGCCACTCCGGACGTACACTGCGCAGACTACGAGTTTGCCTGCAAGGCGGGAAGCGAAGCCATGTTCGTGAGCATCGGGCTGGTCGACTCCGGTTCGGTGAAATACGGTCTGGCTGTGGGGGCTGATACCTCTCAAGGCGCACCGGGCGATGCATTGGAGTATTCGGCCGCTGCCGGAGCAGCATCCTTCATCTTCGGCAAGGAGAACCTGATAGCCAAGGTGCTTTACACCAATTCCTTCATGACCGACACTCCGGATTTTTGGCGAAGGGAACATCAGTTCTATCCCCGGCACGCCGGTCGTTTCACCGGTGAGCCGGCATATTTCAAGCATATCACCGGGGCTGCCACGAGATTGCTGGATAAGGCAGGCATGAAGCCTGCGGATTTCACTTACGCCGTCTTTCACCAGCCCAACGGCAAGTTTCCCCAAAGGGTGGGAAAGATGCTGGGATTCAGCAAGGAGCAAATCGAACCCGGATGGCTTTCTCCGACTTTGGGAAACACTTACTCCGGGTCGTCTCCCATGGGCCTGACGGCCACCCTGGACGTGGCCAAGCCCAAAGACATGATCTTGATGGTCTCCTACGGTTCGGGGGCAGGCAGCGACGGTTTCATCTTCGAAGTCACCGATCGGATCAACGAGGTTAGGGATAAGGCTCCCAAAACCCGATACCAGCTGGAGAACAAGAAGAAGTACGTCGACTACGGTACTTACGCCAAGTATCGGGGGAAGATCAGGATGGGAACGTAAAGCCGGGAATTCAAAGTTGAAGATTCAAGAATCAAAGTTGCAGCTCAAAATTCAAAATAGACCGAGACGGCATCTTTTGTCCGGGGTTGAGTTTTGAACTTTGAATTGTAATTTTGGATTTTTCATTTTGCATTTTGAATTCACGAGGAACAAAGCGGCAAATCAGCATTTAGGCCAACGCAAGCCAAACCAGGTAGGGAGAGAAAATATGCGCGATGTTGCCATCATAGGCGTGGGAATGAACAAGTGGGGCGAATTGTGGCAGAAGTCACTGCGGGACGTGTTCGTGGAAAGCGCGCTTCTGGCCGTTAAAGACGCGGGTGTCGATCACATCGACTCCATGTACGTGGGTTGCATGAGCTCCGGACTTTTCGTGGGACAGGAGCACTTGGCTTCGCTTTTGTCGGACTACCTGGGAATGGGTCCTATTCCCGCCGCCCGGGTGGAATCCGCCTGCGCCTCCGGCGGGCTGGCTGTCAGGATGGGATTTATGGATGTGGCCTCCGGCATGTCGGATATCGTTCTGGTGGGTGGTGTGGAGAAGATGACCGACGTGGGCGGAGACGGCGCCACTTTCGCTTTGTCCACGGCCGCGGACCAGGAGTACGAAGTCTATCACGGAATCACCTTTCCCGGCCTGTATGCTCTCATGGCCAGAAGCCACATGGAGAAGTACGGCACCACCCGAGACCAGCTGGCTCAGGTGGCGGTAAAAAATCACGAAAACGGATCGAAAAATCCCCTGGCCCAATTTCCTCAGAAGATCACGGTGGAGCAGGTGATCGAATCCATCATGGTGGCCGATCCTCTGACCATTCTGGACTGTTCGCCCATCACCGACGGTTCGGCCTGCCTTGTCCTCTGCTCGGCGGATATGGCCAAGAAGCTCTCCAAGAAACCGCCAATCAAAATCATCGGCACCGGCAATGCCACAGACACGATCGCCTTGCACAGTCGGTCCGATTTCACCACTTTGAATGCCACGGTGAAAGCGGCCGAGAGGGCATACAAGATGGCTGGCGTCAAGCCGGACGATGTAAGTCTGGCAGAGGTGCACGATTGCTTCACCATAGCAGAGATAATCATCAGCGAGGATTTGGGATTCTTCAAGAAGGGCGAGGGTGGCAAGGCCGTCGGAAGTGGAATCACAGCAGTCGGCGGGAAGAAGCCGATTAATGCCAGCGGTGGACTCAAGTCCAAGGGACATCCCGTGGGAGCTACGGGGGTGGCGCAGGTGGTCGAGATCGTCCACCAACTGAGAGGTGAAGCCGGCGGCAGACAGGTTAAGAATGCCAAGATCGGATTGACGCAGAATATGGGCGGCAGCGGTGGAAGT
>CAZPRG010000187.1:0-4714 GCA_964588675.1 uncultured Ignavibacteria bacterium | reverse complement strand
CCGTCGGCGTTGGCATCCCCGCTCAGATAAACGGAGAAGGTGAAGGATGGCTCCTGGTAAGGACTCTCGGCACCGCAGGAGTTGCGCGAGATTACGTGCCAAAAATAAGTTCCCCTAGGGAGGGAAAGAGCTTGACTGGTGTCAATTAGATCGTCAACAGTCACCACTCCGATGGTGAACGCGGAGTCCTGAGCGTACTCCAGCGTATAGGAGAAACCTTCCCCTGCGCCGGACCAGACTAAGTCGAACGTATCCGGGGAGCAGAGTAGGGCTTGACTCGAGGGCTCGATGAGTCCCGGCGTCGGACTTATACCCGAAGCCAGACAACCCTTTCTGAATTCCGGATGAAGTGCTTGGCCAGAGGATCGGGGGGTGAACTCCAGCACGGTGGTGGGCGGGTAGAAGCTGGTGTCGATATGGACGCAGAGAGTCGAATCCCATGTCGGGCCGGTAGAAAAATATAGGTAGGCCACAGCCCCGTCGCCTGCTACCATGTGGGAGTCGATGAACACCGCATAGAAGAACAGCTTGAACCCGGCAGTGTCGACGCTGACTCCTCGATATTCGGCATGCTCCGCTCTGCCTCCCACCAGGCTGACCGAATCGCAGACTAAGTCCAAACCGGAATGGCCGAACGTCAAGGGCACGACCAATCCCCCCAAGTCCTCGTCATTGTACACATCCACGGCGATCACCACCTGTTGTCCGGGCAGGGTGAGGTCCCCGCACTCGACCCGGCAGGTGTCCGGGTTGCCCGGATCATCCGCAAAAGACAAGCCCGCAGCAGAAACGAATACAAATATGCTCACCAGAAGGAGAAAACAGACCTTGGGTTTCATTTGCGACTCCTGAAGTTGGAGTGACTTGGACTGGGCCGGTTCGGTCTTGGCGAAAGAAGACGAGCAAATTCTGCTGATTACTCAGCACCCTGTTAAACGGACCCCGTGGCTCTCCACAACCAGAGCGGTTCTATCCTATTTTAGAAGATACCACGTTTCAGGCCGTTGTCAACCGTTAATTTCCTCCAAGAAAGGGCGATTTCGTCCTTATTCAGGCAAAATCAAACAAACGGGTTTCCTGAATTCCGACGAATGTACTGCTTTCGTCATATCGGCCGGTCCGGTTCATCTTTTTACGACCATCCTGAGCAAGGCGGTAAACACCAGAGGAACCAGCAGCAGGAAAAGCACGAGCCGGTTTCCCGGACCGGTCTTGTGTTTCTTGAAGAATCTGTAGAAAGCCAGATGCGAAAGCCAGATCATCTTCCTTTTGGCTTTGCTCGTGGATGCTCCCCGGTAATGCGTCACCTCTGCATCCGGATAGAAGAGTATCTTCCACCCCGCGGCTTTTATCCGGTAGCATAGATCCACGTCGTTGAAGAACATGGGAAAGGCTTCGTCGAAAAGCCCAACCTGCTCCAGCGTTTCCCTCCTGAGCATCAAGCACGACCCCATCGGTTGATCCACCTCACCGGTTCGGTCGAAACCAAAGTAGCCCATCCTCCATCTGCCGAAGATTCTGCTTTTGGGAGAAAGCTTGCTTAGGCCGGAGAACTCCCACAACAGCGTAGAGAATCCGGGGAACTCCCTGCAGGAGGGCTGCACGCTTCCGTCCGGGTTCAGAAGCTTGGGCCCCAGAGCGCCGGCGTTTGGATTCGCGTCCAGGAACTTGAGCATCAAATCCAGTGCGTTTCCTCGAATTTCGGTATCTGGATTCAGAAGGAGCACGTATCTGCCCGTCGACTTCTCGATTCCCTGATTGTTGGCATGGGCATATCCCAGATTCTGCCGGTTGGGGATTAGGCAAACCTGGGGGTGGGATCGCCGGACGATCTGCACCGTATCATCGGAGGAGGCGTTGTCTACCACCAGCATCTCGTACCCGATGGAGGTACCCGCCCGGACGATGGAATCCAAGCAGGCTCGGATGTAATCCTGCGAATTCCACGTGACTATGACTATAGATAGATCCATACCGGTGCTGCTCTTGGAGAGCTATTTCAAGCCATATATGAGTGTCGGGCCCACGGAGCCGAGAAGGCGGTAATTGGGTTCCAGTACCTCTGCAAACTGCGAGCAAAACCATTCCCAGTCGACCACCATGACGGGCTTCCTTTCGGAGATGAGTTCTTCCGTCCCTTCTTTGCTGATCAACTTTGCCCCCCTCAATTGTAGTTCGGACAAAAGCGGAACCACCTCCCATCCCCAGGTTTCCAGTCCGGGTACGGGTTCTCTTTGGGCGAACACTGCGTAAGCGGGCCAGGTGGACAAGACCATCTGCCCGCGCTCGGAATTCTGCCGCACGATCTTCACCACTCTTTGCACTTCGCCTATGGGATATGGCTTATCCCTGTCGCGAATGGCGAATATGAATATGGCCACGAAAGGAACTATCAGCAGAGCGTACAATCCGGCGCCCGCCCAGCGCGCCGTCTTGCTCCATTTGGCGATCAGCAGGCCTAATCCGGGAACGGAAGATATCAGCAAGTAGGGAAGGGCCTGCTCGTAGTGCTGGAAAGTGGTGGGGCTGATGCATAAAGAAACGACAGTCAGCCCACCGGCGAAGGCCAGGGCGGAAAAAGTCGCCTTATGCTTTCGCACCAAGCCTGAAAAATCCTTGTGCCCTCTTGCAACAACGACCAAACTCACTGCTGCGGCGATCAGGATAAACAGGTTCTGCGGGTAGAGGACGAACTTGAATACCGTGAAGAGCCTGCCGATGAGGCTCATTCTGATATAGTCCAATCCGAGAATCTGATGATAAGTGAGGTTGTCGAAAACGAAAGCCCACGAGTCTTTGAGGAACAAGTATATCCCCAACGATGACGACACTGCCGTACCCAAACAGAAGACCAGAACGGCAGTAAGCTTCTGCTTTGAGCTTCTTCCTTCGGATAGGAAGAAGATAAGCGCAACGGAGATCAGCCAGACTACCGAGAAGGTGAGACGAAAGTTAACTGCCAATCCCATGCATAGACCCGATAGAAGAATCCAGGCGCTTCGCCTGTTATACCCCCCAATCAAAAAACGGACCAGAAAGAAGAATGATAGGAAGCCGAACAGATCGGCCACCACCAGGGTCTTGGCGGTGCTGTGCCAGGTCAGAAGCAGACCATTGAAGCCGTAAAGGAAAAACGCGGCCAAAGATGCCTGGGGATCACCGGAGAATTCATGCGCAGCCCGGAACAGAAACACGCCCAGGATGAGAGCGGCCAGAGCGGATATGAGCCTGCACCAGAATAGAGAGTTCAATCCATAACCCGACACGGGGGCCAAGAGATATGGAAGATAGGGCATTTGAGCGTAGAAGAAATCGACATACGGCAGTTTCCCATTGGCCACCATGAAGCCGGCGGAGATGTAGGAGGGCTCGTCATAATCTATCAGCCGGAAGAAGACAAAAACCAGAAGAAGACAAATCTGTAACAGCAGAATAGTCCAAAACGCGATCTTCTGATTCCTGGTGAGCCTCATGCGGAGACTACCTCATCGAAAAGGGAAGCCAGTCGACCGGTGAGGGCTTTTCTTTCGAAGCTTTTAATACTATCATCCCTCATATCCGGGCGCATCTGCCCGTTCTTGAACTCCGCGAAATGAGCAAGGAGCGCCTGTTTGATTCCCTCCAGGTCCTCCGTGTCCACTACCACTCGAGCCTTCACGTTTTGCAGGAATGTCGCCATCCGGCTCCCTTTGGGGACTATGCCCAGGATGGGTTTTTCCAGCCGGAGATACTCAAACACCTTGGCCGGAAAGACCCGGGGGTCATCGGAGGTGATCAGAAGAAGAACCGAAGCATTGGCCATGCGAGCCAGAGCCTGCCTGTGCGGAAGATAGCCCAGCGTTTCAAGGACCCCTGCCAACCCGTACTCTCGCAGGAGCCGTCTTACGTCCAACCGAACAATTCCCCCCACGTGAAGAAACCTGACCTTGTCCTTGGGCAGCAGATTCTTGGATATCAACTCGCCCAGCGCCCGAAGGACCGGCCGCGGATTGCAGTCCGGGCTGAAAGTTCCCAGATAGCCGATGGTGAAAGCGTTCGGCGTGGTCGAGACAAGCTCCCGAAAGTCTTCCTCATCGTAACCCTGATCAATCAGGCCGATACTCTTGGCTTGCGGATGAGCACTTTTCAACTCCGTCTGGATGACCGGATTGGCCGTGACTACCCGGTCGGCACAGGAAACGATGGTTGTCTCCAATCTCCTCTTGAAAAAGAGATGCAGTGGGGTGGGTGGTTTCTCCAGCTTATAGCCGATCCAGGGATCGCGGAAGTCGGCCACCCAGGGTGTTCCGGTGGCGCGTCTGATCAGGTACGCGGCCAGATGCACCGACGGCGGAGGGGAGGACGAGAATATCAGGTCGATTTTCTTCCTCCGGCACAGGGAAATGGCTTTTCTCACAGCGAAAGGGACCCAACCCACTTTGTTGTCGGGAAAAAACAGCCAGGAAAACCCCCGCGATTTGCCAATCGAGTCGTTGGTTGCCCTTGTCCCCTCGGTTTTTCCGAGGGCCTTCTTCGCCAGAAACAGAATTCTCAGCGGATCAAAGGATCCGGTTCGGATGATTTGGGCCTTTGGCGAAACTTCGTCCAGCAGAGAAGGATCCTTCGCCATGTACTCCACGTCCTTCACCGTGAGCACGTATGGCTTCCAGCCGAATTGGGGAAGATACTTGACGAATTTGGCGGTCCTCTGCACTCCGCCCATGCCCAGAGGCGG
>CAZPRG010000186.1:0-4721 GCA_964588675.1 uncultured Ignavibacteria bacterium | reverse complement strand
ACATCTTCGGCGAGTCGGGCTTCATCGACGAGTCCCCGCGTCCGGCCACGGCCCAAGCCACCATGGCCACCAAAGTGCTGGAGCTGTGCCGCTCGGATTTCTTGACCATCCTGAACAACGATCCCCTGATTGCTTACCAGATTGTCAAAGTCTTAAGCTCACGCTTAAAGCAATCTGACCTCAGGCAGATCGAGGAGCTGAAAGAGAAAAACGAACATCTCCAGCGAGCACACAGCGAGCTGCAGAAGCAGCTTCGAGACGTAAACAGCAAGGCCTGGTCAAACGAGTCGCCGGCGCCGAATCGAGAGCAGGAAAGCCTGTCCCGGCGCGTGCTATCATACCTGCCTTACCCGCTCATTCTGGCGGATGAGCAAGACAACGTATCGTTTTTCAACCGGGCCGCTGAAAAGCAGTTCGGATACAGAGCCGACGAGCTACTGCGCAAACCCGCAGCACGACTGTGGGACGACACCTCCTGGACCCGGCTGTCAAAAGCGGTTGAGGAGGAGCTTAAGGATGGGGGTACGTGGGAGGGTCAGATGGTGGCCAAGAAGAGCGACGGCGAACGCTTCGCCTGTCATGCCACCATCCTGGAGGTCTTCGACGACGGCGGCAAGAGCGCAGGCAGGCTCTATTTGAGCAGCAGGGTGGGCGAATCCGGTGCTTGTGAGGTCAAAAAGGAGCCTTTGGAACTGAGGAGTTTCTTCGAGCAGGAGTTGGCCATACTGAAATCGCACCAGAAGTTCCACGACATCACGCTGACCTCCGATTTCGGCGACGACACACCCGCTGTGAAAGCAAACAAAAAGCAACTACAACAGGTGCTGTGCGCCCTGTTGGACAATGCCGCATCCGCCCTGCAGACTGTCTCCGGTCGCACCAAGACCATCACCATCGAAGTCTGCGGCATAAACGACGGACGCGACGCGCAGATTATGATCTCGGACAACGGCGTGGGGATCAGTGCAGAGAATCTTTCCCGGCTCTTCAGGGAGCCTTTTACCACCAAACCGGACGGCGCCGGTCTGGGTCTGCTTACCGTGGGCCAGATAGTGAAAGACCACGGCGGCTCCATCGAAGCTCACAGCGATCAGGGAGCTTATACTCTCTTTGTAATAAAACTCCCGGCAGGCCAGAAGCCGCCGAAGTCGGCGGCTCAAGCCGAACCGGCTTTCAAATCCCCTGCCTGAGAGACTCCTGCTGCAGAGCAAGACTTCAGTCCAACCCGCGAGCATTGTTCCTTCTCCCCTTCGGGGAGGCCTACGGCGTAGCCAAGGTTAGGACGAGGGGAAGAAAAGAGAATATCCCGTCACCTCGATCCTCCCATACAGACCTTCAACTCCCCAACGGGGAGAGGATTAAAACCCCCCGCACTCTGAAGAGTGCGGCTACAACTTCGACCCGCTAGAAACGTTCTTTTCTTGTTCCAGGATGCTCCCGTCTTCTGATATCTTGAAAACCTTCCATCCTCGGTCTTGACCAACACTCTCTTGGCGCGTGACTGTTCGTCTTTTGACCTTGACAGGCTCGGGTCCACGGCCTACTTTGTACTTGACAAAGCGGTCTGAGAGCCGCCAAAACCATCGTCCTTATATTCCTATTAGGGCGATTCCCGGAAGAACCCTGCGGGAAGCAACTGCACAGGAGGTGGGAAATGAGGTCTCTGAGAAGCTGTACCACTTTCGTTCTGCTGCTCTCTCTGATCTTGCTTGCATGCAGTATTGTGGCCGTGACCGGAAGAAAGCAACTCAATCTGATTCCCAGCTCGACCATGCTGTCCATGAGCAACGAGCAGTATGGCGAGTTTCTCAAGGCCAACAAGCTCAGCACCAATCAGGACGAAACCCAGATGGTAAAAAGGGTGGGCGGCAGGATCGAAAAAGCCGTGGAGAAGTATTTCGCCAGCCAAGGCCTCTCCGATAAGCTGAAAGACTATGCTTGGGAATTCAACCTGGTGGAAAACGATGAGGTGAACGCCTGGTGTATGCCCGGAGGCAAGGTGGTGGTCTACACCGGAATCCTGCCCATCACCCAGAATGAATCCGGCCTGGCGGTGGTGATGGGCCACGAGATAGCCCATGCCGTGGCCGAACATGGGAACGAGAGGATGAGCCAGGGGCTGGTCACCCAGCTGGGCGGCTTGGCGCTGTCTGAAGCCATCAAGAGCAAACCGGAGCAAACCCAACAATTGTGGATGACGGCCTTCGGCGTGGGCGCTCAACTGGGCGTGCTTCTTCCGTACAGCCGCCTGCAGGAGAGTGAGGCGGACCACCTGGGCCTGATATTCATGGCTATGGCGGGCTATGATCCGAATACGGCGGTGGTTTTTTGGGAGAGAATGACCAAGACGAAACAAGGGCAGGCCCCGCCGGAGTTTTTGAGCACACATCCCTCCGACGAGAGCAGGATCAAGAATATAAAGTCGTTGATCCCGGAGGCCATGAAGTATTACAGGAAGTGAAGTCTCAGTCTTGATTGGCTACGTTTCCGGCTCCTTCTTTGTTCGGAAGAGAGTGCCTTGAGCCGCGGCCGCTAGATAGAGCTGATTTTGTCTTTCGTTCCCTGGGGCTTGACGACAACACGAAAACCCCATGACTGAAAGTCTGCGAGATCGCGCGATTACGATCTGCTATCGCCCCATAGCTGCCCTTAAGGGGAGACAGCATATAGCCACTTCCTTGTTGAGTGAAGCCGGATATCGGGTAACGCAGGCATCCGACCAACACCTGCCTCTGAAGAGAACGGATGTGCTCTGGATTCTGGAGAACGCCAACTGGTTCCCGGCAATCTGCAGACAGCTGCAAATGATACCCCGAACCGAGCGCCCCTTTACCCTAATCTGGCATTGGGAGCCGTTTCCGCCCCCCAAGTCGAGCGGACTGCCCGCGCCGCGTTTACACTTTAGGGAAATCGTCAAGATCGTGCTGGGCGATAGATGGCCCACCGACGCTTACAGCAACCACCTTCGGCTGCGGGCCTTGATGGAACAAGGAATTCCGGATCTGTTAGTCGTCTCGACTCCGGATCGAAAAAGGTTCCTATCCGAGCAGGGTATGGATTCAGTTTATGTGCCACTGGGATATCATCGCGCCGAACATGGGCACGATATGGGACTGGAAAGAGACATCGATGTCCTTTTCCTGGGAGCGCTTCACATCACCCGTCGCAAGAAACTTTTCAAGAAGCTGCGAGAGGAAGGCATCCATCTGACGGCAAAAGGAAGCTGGTCCGATCCGGAGGTTTGGGGAGAGAATCGCACCAGGCTTGTGAACCGTGCTAAGATATTTCTCAGCCTCCAACGATATCCGGGCGAATTATCCGGCGCTCGGCTGATTCTGGGAATGGCAAACAAGTCTTTGGTGATTTCCGAGCCGGTAAATGAACCCGGTGATTTCGTTCCCGGAAAGCACTTCGTCAGCGCCACGCCGGACGAAATGCCCGGGGTTATTACGTATTATCTCAACCATGACGACGAACGTGAAAGCATCGCACGGGCGGGTCACGCGCTGGTGACTCGGGAACTGACCATGGAGAGGTCGGTATCCCGCATTCTGGAGTTGATCGGTAATCATGTCGGTTAGACGGAAGACAATCCCCGTGCAGCGACCGTACCTGGGCCGCGAAGAACTGGACGCGGTAGAGCGTGTATTCGGCAGCCGGTGGCTGGGGATGGGATCGGTGACACGGGACTTCGAGCAAGAGCTTCGCGAGTTTCTGGGCGCCAGGCACGTCATCGCGGTGTCCACCGGCACAGCTGCACTGCATTTGGCTTTAGCCGCGCTGGAACTTGAGCCGGGAGACGAAGTGGTCGTCCCTTCGCTCACCTTTGTCTCCTGCGTGCAGGCCATCTTGGCCGTGAGCGCACGTCCGGTGTTCTGTGAGGTGGATGAGGACACATTGAATATGGACATGGATGATGTCTCGCGCAGAATAACCCGGCGAACCAAAGCAGTTATGCCGGTACACTTCGGCGGGTCGGTCTGCCAGATGGAGCAGCTGTTGACCATGGCATCGGATAGGAAGATCAGAATCGTTGAGGACGCAGCACACGCTTTCGGCTCGACCTATAAGGGGCGCATGGCGGGAACCATGGGTGACCTCAATTGTTTTAGCTTCGATCCGATCAAGAACATCACCTGTGGTGAAGGGGGTGCCGTAGTCACCGACGACGACGAATTGGCCAATCGAGTGCGGCCCGGGCGTATTCTGGGCATCGGTGAAGACACGTGGAGTCGCCTGGGAAAAAAACAGCCTTGGTACTATGAAGTGACAACACAAGGCTACAGATATCACCTGAGCGACATAAATGCAGCCATAGGCACAGAACAACTCAAACGATTCAGCAAATTCAAGCAGCAAAAGCAGGCTATCGTCAAGTCTTACGATGAATCGTTCGGGGAGATAAGCGGTCTGAGGCTGATACGACACAAGGTTGAGGAGATGTTTCCGTTCTTCTACGTCATCCGCGTGTTGAATGGCCGGCGTGATGTGCTTATGAGCCATCTCAGAGAAAGGGGCATTGGCACTTCGGTGCATTACATTCCCAATCATCTCCAGCCCTTGTGTGCCGGCTTCCGTGTGCCTTTGCCTGTCACGGAACGGCTGTATGACGAGATCCTGACCTTGCCGTTATACTTTGAAATGAGCGATGCGGATGTTGGAGAGGTGATTGACGGAGTGTTATCATTTCTCAAAACGAATTCTTAGTGGAATGTCCGACC
>CAZPRG010000185.1:0-4772 GCA_964588675.1 uncultured Ignavibacteria bacterium | reverse complement strand
TCTCCCAGTGCGTCACATCATGCTGCGAGAAGTCGTAACCCGCCGTTTGCGGATACCGGTGATAATCCTGGATTATCTCGTCTTTCCCTTCCGGCCGGGGCGTATCCCAGGCGATATCGGAGACTTCGCTTTCGTTACCATGTCGGTCAAAAGCGGTTATGCCGTATTTGTAGGTATGACCGTTTTTCACATCCCCATCGACATAACGGGTCTTGTACACAGTGGCCAGGAGGTAATACTTGCTCGAGCCTGGATCTGTGGTGCGGTAGACTCTGTAGCCGGCCAGATCTGCTTCGGTATTCGCCTCCCAGTACAGGTAGACCGCCTCGTTGCCGGTGACGCTGTACACTCCCCTGGGAACACAGGGAGCTTGATCGTCGGATCGGAAGATATGCACGTCGTCGGAACAGCCTGCAAGGAATACGATCGCCCCGACGGCGGCAACCAGCGCAAGATTCTTTCTTTTCATGTTATTCTCCCATCACAGGTTCGACCCGGTCTCATAGAATCTCGCTAACTGGAAAAGCAATCCCCGTGCCATCAATCCAAGCCTCACCAGCAACTTTAACAGACAGCTCTAACTGACTGATACCGCGTAGCTTAGGACACTTCCAGAAAAACCCGAATTACCCCGTTTCCTCCCAGACTTCGCACAAAATCCATCTAACCAATAAGAAAATTGTGCACGCAGGGATTCCGAGACCCGTCTTCGGAGACTCCGCCGAATACAGTGCAATGATTGCGCCGGAAACCGCTTGACAACCCCGGCATCCGTGTCTTACATAGTGCCTGGCGCTGGAGTTTCAACTATCCGCTGGAGGAAGTCCCAGGAGTGACGGATACGCGTGGCTCGCTCAACATCCTGCAAGTATGCCTCTCCACAAGCTGGGGCGGCTTGGAGATGTCCGCCTTGAAGATGACCGGGCACTTTTCCCATCGGGGACACAGATCAATCTGCCTCTGCCTCAAGGACAGTGAGCTTCACAAGAACCTGCACCAGCATAAGTTGCCGCATCGTTCCATCAGTGTGCTGAGTCACTATTGGATCGGAAGCATCCTAAGAGTTAAAGAGGTTGTAAACCGGCACAAGCCACAGGTGGTTCACTGCCACTTCTTGCACGACTTGTGGCTGGTCTCCCCTGCTCTGTGGAGCCTGCCGCAAGTCAGGCTTTTCGCCACCTGCCACATGCTTTTCAGCCGCACCAGAAAGAAGGATTGGGCTCACCGGCTGATTTATCGGAGACTGGGTAAGCTGATCGCCTTGACCCAGATAGCCAAGTCGGTCCACCTCCGATCCCTTCCGGTCTCAGCCGAAGACATGGTTGTCATCCCCAACGGCATTGATCTGTCGGAGTTTTCTCCGGAGAAGTACGACCGGGAGAACATCAGGCGGGAATTCGGTCTGACGCCCGATCAGCCGTTGGTCGGCTCAGTCGGTCGGCTGGATCGTGGAAAGGGGCTGGAGGAGCTAATCCGCTCTGCGGGCGAGGTGATTACCGAATTCCCCGACTGCAAATTCCTGATTGTGGGCGAGGCGACCAAAGGCCAGGGACAGTCCTTTTCGGGCAGGCTGCGAGGATTGATACGGGAGCTGGGCTTGGAGGACAAAGTGATCTTGACCGGCTTTCGGCCGGATGCCGCCCGAATACTGAGGGCGTTGGACATATTCGCGTTTCCATCGTACAAGGAGACCTTCGGCATGTCCCTGTTGGAGGCCATGGCTATGGGTATTCCGGTGGTGGCAACCTACTCCGGGGGAGTACCGGAGATCTTGGATTACGGAAGATGCGGCCTCTTGATACAGCCACGTCAAAGCCGGCCGCTGACTGAAGCCATCAAGCGGTATCTGAAGGACCCCGGCTTGGCAAAGAGTATGGCCCATCGGGCCCGCAAGCGGGTAGAGCAGGAATATGATTTGCAGTTGGTTCTGGATCGAATCGAAAACCTGTACCTCGGCTTACCACTCGAGGCATGAGACTTAGGCCCAAGTCATCTGTGTTTCATGTCACCGAGAGAAGGAATATGCCGGCTAAGATCAAAAGCGAGCCGAAGAGCCTTATCCTTCCGTATCCCTCGCGCAGAAATAAACTTCCCAGGATCACCCCAAATACGATGCTCACGTTTCTCGCCGCGCCCAGATAGCTGACCTTGCTCATCTGCAGGGCGTAGAGAAACAGCGCGGCACTCACGAAGCCGAACAGTCCCATAAGAATCAGGCCCCTCAAGTTTGCCTTCAGTTCCTTGGGCATTTCACCACCCTTCCCTCTGACAGCCAAGACGGCGACCAAGCCCAGGGTCATGGCGCAGATTATCAGATAGTACAAAGTGAACGGCTCCACCGAGTCCAGATTCTTCTTGTTGATCAAGGAGTAGGCGGCGGTGCATGCTCCCGCCCCCATCGAAAAAAGAAAGGCTTTGCTTTTCAGTGCCTTGAACGGCAAGGAAAGATGCCGAGTTCGGAAGGATGGCAGGTGTATCACGTACGATCCCAGGATGGTAATCAGAATCCCTATCAGCCCCAGCCAGGTGACTTTCTCCTTGAACAAGGTCAAAGCGAATATCAGGATAAAGATCGGTCCGAAGCTGCGGGTCACGGGGAAGACCACGGAGAGGTCCCCGTTTTCGTAAGCACCGGCCAGGAATAGGTAGTAGACCAAGCCGGTTGCGCCACAGGCCAGCACTCCCACCCACGACCACACATCGGTCGGCAGACTGCCTTCTCCAAGCAAGCCTCGTCCCCAGATCAAGGCGGGAAAAAAGAGTATCACCGACATCAAAGATGCCACGGCGACGAAAGCCAACTTCCTGGCGCTTGCCTTGATCAGCAAGTTCAGAGCAGCCTGCAGGAGCGCGGAAACTAAAACCAAAACAACGGCTGATAGCGGCATACCAAGCACTCCAGTGATTCAGGGGGCCGCCGCTGGGCGTCAGGGGAAGTCAACTTCAAGCCGACTGTGCGGCCTAAGCGAGAAAGCTCCTCACAATCTAACGGATTTTCCAAAATAGGAAAGACCAAACTTCGAGCAGTCGCGAGTGGATGATTCGATTCGAAAAAAAGAGCTTTACAAGCTGGGGCTGAAACCGTATTATCTTCCTTTAACGGATTCGAATAACCGAGTCCAAGGAGGAGGATACCCGAACCCCCGTTTTTTGTCATTGGACCGAACTCATCTGTAATCTCTGCGATATGGACAATAAGCTCAGTCTGGGTATTGACATAGGATCGGTCAGCGTCAAGCTGGCATTGCTTTCGCCCGAGAGGGAAATCCTTCGCACCTTCTACCTCAGGTCCAAGGGGCAGAGCCTGTCGACCCTCAAGGCCATTCTGGAAGATCTCTTCCGAGATGTGTCTCCCGACGACATAGGAGCGTTTGCCGCCACCGGCACGGGCGGTCGGCTGGTCAACTCTATTTTGGGCGGAGCCTTCGTGAACGAGGTCATCGCCCAGGTCAACGCCACCGGATTTCTGCATCCGGAAGTGCGAACGGTCATCGAGATGGGCGGCGAGGACTCCAAGCTGATCCAATTAAGATGGGACCAAAGTCAGAACACGACGGTGCTTGAGGATTTCTCCATGAATGCCCTTTGCGCAGCAGGCACCGGCTCATTTCTGGATCAGCAGGCCAACCGGCTCAAGATATCCATAGAAGACGAATTCGGCCGGCTGGCCCTCAAATCGAAGACTCCGCCGCGGATTGCCGGAAGGTGCAGCGTTTTCGCCAAGTCCGACATGATTCACCTGCAGCAGATAGCCACCCCGGACTACGACATCGTGGCCGGTTTGTGCTTCGCCATGGCCAGGAACTTCAAGGGCTCCATCGCCAAGGGAAAGAATATCCGGAAGCCCATCTCCTTCCAAGGCGGCGTTGCTGCCAATCTCGGAATGAAGAGGGCCTTCCGGGAGGTCTTCTGTCTCTCGGAAGACGAACTCATCATACCGCGCTTCCACAAGGTGATGGGCGCCATCGGAGCAGCTTTGTCCGTTATGCGGACAGATCAAACCTCCGTTCCCTTCCGTGGACTGGACAGCTTAGATCGTCATCTGGATTCCAGGACAAAGGAACATAAAGGCAAGGAACCTCTGGTCTTTGCTTTTCCTGAGAGCAAGTACTACGAAACGACGCAAAAGCACCGCGTGCCGGAAGAAGACCGAATCGATGCTTTCCTGGGGATTGATGTCGGTTCCCTGTCCACCAACGTGGTGGCTATAGACAGGAACAAGCAGGTCATCGCCAGAATCTATCTTATGACCGAGGGGCGTCCCATCGAGGCCGTCAAGCGCGGCCTCAAGATAGTCGGCGACCAAATCAAGCACAAGGTGAACGTGCTGGGCGTGGGGACCACGGGATCGGGAAGATACCTTACCGGAGATTTCGTGGGGGCGGACGTGGTACACAACGAGATCACTGCCCAGGCCATCGCGGCGGTCAGCATCGACCCCAAAGTTGATACCATTTTCGAAATCGGAGGCCAGGATTCCAAATACATCGGTCTGCAGAACGGTGCAGTGGTCGACTTCGAGATGAACAAGGTTTGCGCTGCCGGAACCGGCTCCTTTCTCCAGGAGCAGGCGGAAAAACTCTCCATCAACATCGAGGAGGAATTCGGAGACCTGGCCCTCAAATCTAAGTGCCCGGTCAACTGCGGGGAGCGCTGCACGGTATTCATGGAATCGGACTTAGTAGCCCACCAGCAGGCCGGCGTTCCCAAAGAGGATCTGGTGGCCGGACTGGCCTACTCCATAGTCTACAACTATCTGAACAAGGTAGTGG
>CAZPRG010000184.1:1602-4812 GCA_964588675.1 uncultured Ignavibacteria bacterium | reverse complement strand
TTAGAGTAACGTCATACTCTAATTCGTCTTCCAGCCTGTCCGGGACGGTTACCCTCTGCGGCAAAACTCATCTCTCCCTTCACTCGACGGTTGAACCTGTACTCTCTACTCGCATCGGCCAAGATCATCGGGCATACTTCAGCGCCCTTTTGATCAGCTCTTCCACCGGCAACGGCTCTTTGATCTCGACTACTACAGCTTCCAGGGCTCTCTTGGCATCGGGTTTGGTGTAGCCTAAAGATACCAGAGCTAATACCGCCTCCTCATGCGCCGGCGCAAATCTTGGCTCCTTATCTCTCAACTCTCTCCGTTCGCCCAAATCCATCTTGCCCAGCTTCTCTTTCAGCTCCACGATCAGCCGTTGGGCGGTCTTCTTGCCCACGCCGGAGATGGCGGTCAGGATGTCCAGGTCTTCTTGAAGAACGGACCTCTGGAACTCAGCCACCGGAATACACGACAATATGCTTAGGGCCATCCTGGGACCCACGCCGTTGACGTTGATCAAAAGCTCGAACAGATCTTTCTCCGGCTTGGTGGAGAACCCGTAGAGCTTCAGTTCGTCTTCCCGCACCTGCTGGCAGGTGAGAACCCTGATCGTCTCGCCGGTCTCGGCCAGATTGCTGTACGTGGAAACCGGTATGTCCACCGAATAGCCCACGCCGCTGACTTCAACGATCAGGCGGGTGGGGCTTTTTTCGACCAGCTTTCCTTCCAGGTAGGCGATCAACAGTCTGCCTCAACGGAAACAAAGGATTTGGTTTTGCCAGAACCGGGCTTCAGTCCGGCTCCGATTCCTTCCCCACCTCGGAAGCAACATTCTTCTTGACCAGAACCTAGCTTAAGCTGGGTTCTGGTCTGACAAATTTACGCCGAGACCAAATGATTACGTCTGATCCTCTGTGCGTGACAGAGAGCCACCGCCAGTGCATCGGCTGCGTCCAATGGAACAGGCGGTTCCTTCAACCTGAGAAGCTTCTGCACCATGTACTGCACCTGGAGCTTGGACGCGCTTCCGGTTCCCACCACGGCTGATTTCACCTCTTTCGGCGAATACTCCGCTATGGACAGTCTGGATTTGGCTGCGGCCAGGATGGCCACTCCTCTGGCGTGCCCCATGATCAAAGCCGACCGGGCGTTCTTGCTGTAGAAGGCCTGCTCGATGGCGAAATGGTCCGGCTCTTTTTTCTGAATGATGGCCAGCAGCTCGTCGAATATGTCCTTGAGCTTTTCCGCCAACAGGGCTTTGGGTGCCGGCTCGATGATTCCGCTTTCCACCAGCGTGTCCTTCTGCCCATTGGAGCGTATCAGTCCATAGCCGGTGACGATGCTCCCCGGATCCACCCCCAGGATTGTGACTCCGTCTTGGCTGTACATATTGCCGTCAACTGTGAACCATCAGCCGGCTTGCGCGCTTATCCTCTCCATGATCTCGACGGCGATGTCGAAGTTGGCGTAAACTTTCTGCACGTCGTCGTGATCCTCCAGATCCTCCATCAGCTTGAGCATCGCCTCCGCTTGCTTGTCCTCCAGCTTGATGTTGGTCTGGGGAATCATGGTCAGCTCGGCCTGAGCGATGGGTATGCTTTTGTGACTCAGGGCTTTTTTAACCGCGTCGAATTTCTCGAAGGGCGTTACGATCTCGAAGTATTCCTCTTCGGAGGACATGTCCAAAGCCCCCGCTTCCAAGGCCACCTCCATCAGTTGGTCTTCGTCCGACCTGGCTTTCTCCACCTGAATGATGCCTCTTCTCTCGAACATCCACCCCACGCAACCCACCTCTCCCAGGTTGCCGCCGTGCCGGGAGAAGATGTGCCTGATTTCGGAAACGGAGCGGTTTTTGTTGTCGGTCAGGGTTTCTACCAGTACTGCCACCCCGCCGGGACCATAACCTTCATAGCTGACCTGCTCGTAAGTGACGCCGGGAAGCTCGCCGGTGCCCTTCTTTATGGCTTTGTCGATGTTGGCTGCCGGCATGTTTGCCGCTTTTGCCGCCAGTATGGCGCTTCTGAGGCGAGGATTGCCGTCCGGGTCTCCTCCTCCTTCTCTTGCGGCCACGGTAATCTCTTTGATCAGCTTGGTGAATACCTTTCCCCGTGCCGCATCTGCCTTGCCTTTTTTGCGCTTGATGGTGCTCCATTTGGAGTGACCGGACATACCCACCTCCTGATCTCTTGTTGTTCTCCTCTACTGCCGATTCCCCTGCAAAGTCAGCTTTCAACGATGCTTAAGGACGAAAAAACGAAGCCGGCTTCTTCCGCTAAATTAACACCCCCTCCGGCAAAACGCAACACAAATCTGAGCGGCGCCGGACGGTCGATAGTCAGGGCCGGACCTGTTTTTGGGGGCGATTCGGGACTTGTTTTCGTTTCCTTGTGCGCGAAGGGAACAGAAAGTGCTTGCCAGCGACGGCAAGACCGTGTTACTTCAGAACATACAATACCATACCGACAAACGTGCTCTTTCCCAGAAAGGAGAATAAAGATGAATATCTTCATAACCGGGGCCACCGGATTCATCGGAACTCATGTAGCCAAACGACTGGCGCGGACTGAACACAAGCTCATCTGTCTGGTGAGGGAAACCAGCGACACCCGCCAGCTGGAAAAACAAGGTGTTACGCTCGTACGGGGTGATGTCACCGACCGAGATTCCGTGCTGCAGGGCATGAAAGGTTGCCAGTGGGTAATCAATCTGGCTAACATCTACTCTTTCTGGGAACCGAGGAAAAAGGTCTTTACGGAAGTCAATGTCGAGGGTACGCGAAACGTCATGGAAGCGGCCTTGGAGGCTGGCGTCTCGAAAGTAGTGCACGTGAGCACTGCCGGCGTTTACGGCAAACCCGTGGAATGTCCTTTCTGTGAAAAAGATCCGGTAGGGCCGGTCCGGTTCAGCGAGTACTTCCGAACCAAGCACGAGGGAGACTTGATCGCCTGGGACATTTCTGAAAAGAGAGGGTTGCCTCTGGTGATGGTCTATCCCGTCGCTGTTCTGGGTCCTGGCGATCCCAAGGCAACCGGCAAGTACATCCAGAATCTGGTTCGTCGGCGCCTGCCCGCCACGGTGTTCACTGACAGCTACTTCACCTTCGCACACGTGAACGACGTTGCCGAGATCATCGTCAGGGCGGCAGAGAAAGACAATAACCTCGGTGAAAGGTATATCGCGGGCAAACACCAATTGACTTTCGGAGAGATAAACCAAATGGTCAGC
>CAZPRG010000184.1:0-1592 GCA_964588675.1 uncultured Ignavibacteria bacterium | reverse complement strand
TTCGCTTACCGAGATTGAGCCTTCCGAACTGGCTGACTATGATAAACGCCCGACTCCTCACCGGGTTGTCTAATGTGGTAAAGAAACCGCCTTTATGGGGAATGGCCGTCGATCAGATGAGAACCATGAAGGAAGGCGTCAGGGCCGATGGAAGCAAGGCCGAAAAGGAACTGGGCATCACCTATACCCCTGTCCACGTGGCTCTGGAGGAAGCGATCGCGTCGTATCGAGAATGAACTCTCAGAGTCTGAGGCCAAGCGAATGTGATTTTGACGAGCGCTCTTCATAGAACGACGGACTTCCCCTGCGGATAAGAACAGCACACATCAAAGCAACTGAAAACGCGGAGGTTAACTAAGTATGGCTAATATGAAGATAGGTTACATAATCGTGCTGCTTCTTTTGGCGACCCTGGCCGTGGCATTTGTGTATCTTGTCCTCGCCTCCCCCTTGGGGTCGCACTCTCAGCTGGAGAAAGCAATTCAGAGTGCAGGCGTATTTACGGCACTCTTGGCTGCTGTTGTAGCATTAGCCGCCGTTGATCCGAAAAGAAGATCCATCAAGGCGGAGATAGCAGTATCCGTGAATCAGAACCATGTGGGAACCTACGGGCAGGATCAACTATCTGAAGAGCTGAGGAAGAACTACGATGGTTTTCCTATCCCGCTAAAGTCTCACAGAGTCGAATTCAAGATCAAAAACGTATCAGGCTTCACTTTGAAAAGTCCGACATTGACTTTTCGTCTACCGATGCAGAAACAACATCCCCACATTGTACCAGGGCAGTTGTGCAATAAGCGGACATTTCACTCCAATCTGTTCAATTCTCAACAGGAACTCCGTTTGCTAGAGCTCGCAGATACACAGGTATTGTCAAATAGCAACTTGCCGTATTGGAACGAAGGAGACGAGGTCACCATTTGGATCAGGATGATTTTGGATGATGGCAAGCGTAATCCCTTCGACGTTGAAGTTTCGGTCAATAGCTCAAATGCAGATGGAAAAACGCAGACAGTGAAGATACATCCGGCTGCACTCGTCGAGTCTTCTGGTCCGCGTCTTAGCTGATGCGACCAGCTCCCTGATAGCGTACGTCTTGCCAGCCGGGTCATAAAGGCTCGGCTTTGCGAGCAAAGGATTGAGAGCTCTCTCTCCCGTCGGGGAGAGGGTGAAGAAGTTGATTTGCGCCACACAGGTGTCTCACCCTCCCTCTTGTATTCCTTCCCATCAAGATGTGAACCGGACTATCCGCACCAGGGGACGGAAGTTCCCTAATCTTCCCGTTGGTGGACTTCGTTGCAGGGACCAGATCGACGGTCGTTTTTTTACTATAAACTACGGATCTCGTATCCCCTTGTTTACGTTCGGGTTGCGGCCACAAGTATGTTCAAACGGCCAGCCCTCGAAAAATCAAGTGTGTAATGCGTGCTACCTTACTCCTGCTCAGCTACGTGAACGATTTCACGAAATCCTCTTGCGAAAGCAGGTCCGCTTTGGTATATTCTTTGGGTCGCAAAACTGACTAAAGAGGAATTTCAATCATGCAAATCGACTTGAAGTACGGGACTTCCCACACTCAGCTCAAGTTGGAC
>CAZPRG010000183.1:0-4959 GCA_964588675.1 uncultured Ignavibacteria bacterium | reverse complement strand
TTTATGAAAGGAACGGCATAAAATATGCGGACGGTGTATTTTCAGACATAACCGAACGTAAGCGCGCGGACAAGGCGGCTCAGGCCCGCCAAAAGCGTCTGGAGGCTATCAATCAGGTAGCGACTGAAGTTGTGGGCCTGAAGGAATTGGATCCTCTGCTGCAAACCATTGTGGATCATACCCGAGAACTGACCAACGCGGAGGTGGGCGTTATCATGCTTATGGATCCGGACACTGGCAGCATCGGACAGGCATTCTCGTCCAACTACCCCACCAGCCTGATTCCCCCCGACACTAAGGCGAAAGGTCAGGGAATTCTGGGGCGAGTCGCCCAGGGGCACGTGTTGCTCACGGAAGACGTCACCATGGAGAGCGGCTACGTCGGCTATCCCCGCTGGCATCCCTCCATTCACGCCTGCATCGGAGTGCCCCTCAAGGTAGGCGGCAAAGTACAGGCGATTATGTTCATCGGACATACAAACGAAAAGAACCGCTTTTCCACCAACGATCTTAATCTGGCCCTCACCATGGCCAACATGGCAGCCGTGGCCATTCATTCCGCCCGTCAGCTCGAGAGCATCTACAAGGCACAAAAGGAGGCAGAAGCGGCCAACCAATTCAAGAGCCAATTTCTGGCAAACATGAGCCATGAGATCCGCACTCCCATGAACGCCATCATTGGCATGACCGACCTGACCTTGGACACTGAGTTGAGCGATGAACAACGCGATTATCTCAAAACGGTCAAGGAAAGCGGTCATGCCCTGCTGGGACTCATCGACGACATCCTAGATCTTTCGAAGATAGAGGCCGGCCGGTTCGAGCTGGATGACATCGACTTTGATCTGCGTGCCACGGTCGAATCCGCAGCCGATACTCTGGCCGGGCGGGCCTGGCTCAAGGACCTGGAATTGACCTGTATGATAAGCCAACAGATCCCGCCCCTGCTGCGAGGCGATCCGGCCAGGCTGCGACAGATTCTGTTGAATCTGGGAGGGAATGCCATCAAGTTCACGGAAAAGGGAGAAGTGGGAATAAGCGTGGAATTGAAGGAGAAAACTGAAGATCGCACCACGGTCCTGTTCTCCGTTTCCGACACTGGCAGGGGCATTCCCAAGCACGCCCAGCCCAGGATATTTGAAAGCTTCGTCCAGGCAGATGGGTCAATCAGCCGCAAATACGGGGGCACCGGGTTGGGCCTCTCCATCTCTAGAAGACTCGTAGGTCTGATGGCCGGCGAAATAGGCGTGGAGAGCGAACCGGGCCGGGGAAGTCGCTTCTGGTTTACCGCAGTCCTCGACCAGAGCAAAGAGTCCCAGGTCCTTCACGCGCCGGTTCCTCCCGACATCCGGGGCAGGCGAGTACTGGTGACCGACGACAACCGGACCAACCGGACCATTCTGGTCAAGATGCTGGAGTCCTTCGAGTGTCTGGCTCAGGCGGTTGAGAGTGGTTCCGAGTCCATCCGGGTTCTGAGAGCGGCGGCCGAGACAGACAAACCCTTTGACTTGGTCATACTGGATATGCAGATGCCGGAGATGGATGGTGAGGAGACCCTGCGTGCGATCAAGGATGATCCGAAAACCAAAGACACCCTGGTGATCATACTCACCTCCGCCCGAGGGCGCGGCGATGCCTCCAGGCTTCAAGCACGGGGTTGCGCCGGTTACATCCTGAAGCCGGTTAAACAATCGCAGTTGTTCGATCTCATCATCACCGTCCTGAGCAGGGAGAAAACCCAGCCCAAACAGACGTCCCTTCCGATGGTTACGAATCACACCATCGAGGAACGGAAGCGCCGGATGACGCGCATCCTGTTGGCCGAGGACAATCCCACCAACCGAAAATTGGCCCTCACGCTGCTCAAGAAAGCCGGTTATTCAGTGGACGCCGTGGAGGACGGACAGATGACCGTCGCGGCTATGAAGCGGGCTGCCTACGACCTGGTTCTGATGGACGTGCAGATGCCGGTAATGGACGGCTTTGAGGCCACCCAAGCCATTCGCGAGATGGAGGGTGAGACCAAACACACGCCCATCGTGGCCATGACCGCTCATGCCATGCGCGGCGACAGGGAACGCTGTCTTCAGGCGGGCATGGACGATTACGTCTCCAAGCCCATCAGACCCCAGGCTCTCATCCAGACTATCGAAAGATGGACCGGATCCTCTGGTCAGACCAGAGTCTCTTCTGTAGAGGCGGATCTAAACGAGAGACACACGCAGGAAGATGGTCCTTTGGATCTCAAAGAAGCCTTAGGCAGATTCGACGGGGACGAGGCCTTCCTGCACCAGATGCTTCGGGAGTTCTTGGATTCTGGGCCGGAGACACTCACCCTCCTGGAAGCTGCCGTCGAGAATGACGACCACAAGATCGTAGAGGCGAAAGCCCACGGCCTCAAGGGCGCTGCCGGCAACCTCAGCGCCAAACGCACTGCCGATCTGGCGCACAGGCTCGAGCTCTTGGGCAAGCAGGGCGACCTGTCGGGTGCCGGGGAATTGATCGGGTTTCTTCGGCAAGAGCTGGTCAAGCTCGAAGAATTCATCTCTCAGAGTCAACCGCAGGTGGCAGAGCAAACCTCCTGACTTCAAGCTGGTTGATCCAACAGGAACCTCCGCAAGCTGTGACCAAGGGGCTACATCACGCAACCCAGGATCCTCCGCAGTGCTGCCGGTGTTACGAACGCCGTAGTTTCACTGTCAGTTCCTGACGGAGATTCCCCCCAGCTCGATTTGGCCTATCGACCTTAATCGTATTCGCCTCCGTAGGAGCATGAACTTGCTCCTCTCGCGAGGTCCCCTTACCTGCTTTCATCCCGGAACGTTGCTCACCGCAGTCGCCGCGCCGGGCTGCCCGCAGGCTCTTCAAGAAACTCATAGCAAAACCTAAAGCCAGGGGGCATGCCGCCGATTAACATGGTAGGTGGGGACGGCGGGTATCTTTGGCATCTTTCTGACTGCCAATTCTTCCTGCATCGATATCCGAGAAATCAGTCTGATGAATCGCCTTTTTCGGGAGCGTATATCCACACAGGTTTGAAGCGACCGCCAAACACTCGCCGGGCGAAGAGAGGAGACTCGGAATGAACAACGAAAGGGCTCATCGCATGGCCACTTGGAAGCGCATGATACGGATGGCCATGGGCCTTGGTGCGCTTTACTGGGTTATGGCCTCCGCTGTGGACATCTTCATATTCCGAGAGGGGAGTCTGATCGAGGAGATATTCACACTCGATCCTCACAAGATGTGGATGCGTTCTCTGGTGTTGGGTTCCCTGATACTGCTGAGCATCTATGCACTCAGCATCATCTCCGAGAGAAAGAAAGCGGAAGGCGCGCTGCGCGAAAGCGAGAAGAAACACCGAACCCTGGTGGAACAATCGCTTCAGGGGCTGGCGGTGATACAGGATTATCGGGTGCTTTTCGCCAACTCCGCGGCGGCCGAAATAACCGGATTTACGGTCGATGAACTCTTGTCACTTCCCCCCCAACAGGTGCGGGAGATAATACACTCCGAGGATCGCACGTTGGCCTGGGATCGGTTCAGAGATCGGATGGCCGGAAAGGCGATGGATTCCAGGAACGAGTATCGCCTGGTGCGAAAGGACGGCACCGTGCGCTGGATAGAAATGTTCAGCGCATCCATTGAATACCGAGGAAAACCCGCCTTACAGGCCGCCTTCATCGACATCACCGAGCGTAAGCGAGCGGAGGAAAGACTGCGGGAGAGCGAGGAAAGGTACAGGGATCTATTCGACAACGCCAGCGACTTGATCCAAAGCGTTGACGATAAGGCTAAGTTCGTTTATGTGAACAAGAAGTGGAAGGAGGTCCTGGGTTATTCCGATGAGGAAATCAAGAAGCTCAGTCTTGTCGACATTCTTAGAGAAGACCAGATTCCTCACTGCATGAGCCTATTCAAAAGGGTGGTGGGTGGAGAGACATTGGATAATGTGGAAGTGGTCTTTGTCACAAAGGAAGGAAGGGAGATTTTTGCCAGCGGTTCCGTCAATCCCAGGATGAAAGACGGCGAATTCGTTGCGACCAGAGCGATTTTCAGAGACATCACCGAACGCAAGCAGGCAGAGGAAGCCGTGCGGGTGAGTGAAGAACGGCTCCGCCAGATCGCCGAGAACGTGGGAGAGGGTTTCTTCTTAAGCGATGCCTATGATAACAGTGCCATTTATGTCAGTCCGGCCTACGAAAAAATATGGGGCCGGCCGGTCGAGAAGGCATACGCCGACCCTCAAGCCTGGCTGGAGGCCGTCCATCCCGAGGATCGCGAGCGCGTCAACGAATACATTGAGAAGCACGGGCGGGGGAAGATCGAGTTCAGCCAAGAATATCGAATTCAGTGGCCTGATGGTTCCATCCGCTGGGTACGTGATCGGGTGTATCCCGTCAAGAACGAATCCGGCGAGATCCATCGCATTGTGGGAGTGACGGACGACATCACCGAGCGCAAACGTGCCGAAGATGCAGTCAGGGAAACCAACGCCCTGCTGAATACTCTGGTCCAGGCGATTCCGGATGTGGTATACGTCAAGGACGACCAAGGCCGAAACCTGCTGGTCAACCGGGCTTACGAGGAATTAGTCAACTTGAGCCAGGGGGAACTGATCGGCAAACCGGACGAGCAGATCTTACCGGCACGCTTGGCTGCTCAATGTCGACGAAGCGACGGCGACGTCATGAAACAACGCCAGCCCGTCCGTTGCGAGGAGCTCTCCGTTACTGAAAAAGGAGAGGAAGTTTTCTTTGAGACCATTAAGGCGCCACTCTTGGACGATCAGGGAAACCTGCTGGGATTGGTTGGAGTCAGCCGGGACATAACCGAGCGGAAGCGGGTCGAGGGAATGCTTACCACGGCCAAGGAACAGGCGGAAGAGGCCAACCGTTTGAAAAGCCAGTTCCTGGCGAACATGAGCCATGAGATCCGCACCCCCATGAACGCCATCAT
>CAZPRG010000182.1:0-5048 GCA_964588675.1 uncultured Ignavibacteria bacterium | reverse complement strand
GTTTGACCACTATTCCTTCCGGTCTCGTGGATTTCGATTTGGACTTAGGCATTCTCTCCTCCTCTTCCGCCGGAGGCGGAACCCGCCTTGAGGCGGGACATCATGTCATAAGCTTTCTGAATCGCCAGAGCATTCTTCTCGCCGATTTCGCCGGGGAATCTCTCCTTGACGCTCTTGATGATGGCCCCCACCGAGATCAGTCCGGTGATTCCGGAGAAAGCGCCCATCAGGGTGGTATTCTGAACCGCCCGGCCAATGATCTCCAGCGCGATTCTGGTTGCGGGGATGGTTCGAACCTCGGCGGAGGTTTTAAGGTCCAACTCCTCGGCCGACTTCTCCGTGTCCACCAGCACCATCCCGTCGGCTTTGAGCCCGCCCAGCACGTCGATGGCGCCGATTAGGGTATTGTCCTGGATTATCAGGTAATCCGGCTCGTAGATCTGGCTGCGATTGCGCACCTTGTGGTCGGCGATCCGGACGAACGACTGGACCGGAGCGCCCATGCGCTCGCTTCCGAACGAAGGAAAAGCCTGGGCGTATTTGCCGTCCTCGAAAGCGGCCACCGCCAAAAGCTCGGCCGCAGTCACCACCCCCTGACCGCCCCGACCGTGTATCCTTATTTCCTTAAGCATGATCCTCCTCTCTTGAGCTGCAAAAAAAGCGGGTCGCCCGCTATCCCGATGTGCTACAACTTAGTGAAAAATTTCACAACTTAAATAGATTACGGAATATCTGCGATTTAGTTTAAGACAATTCCGTTAAGCGACTGCGGACAAACGCATCCACCCGAAGGCCGCCTTGCGCACCGGGATGGGTCCCGCTGCCACCAGGACCTAGAGCTTGGGTAGGGTTATCTTCTTTTGGGCTTGATACTTGCCCTTCTTGTCTTTGTAAGAGGTCTGACAAACCTGGTCGGCTTCCAGAAATATTATCTGGGCGATTCCTTCGTTGGCGTAAATTTTCGCCGGAAGAGGACCGGTGTTGGAGATCTCCAGCGTGGCGTATCCCTCCCATTCCGGCTCGAACGGCGTGACGTTCACGATCACGCCACATCGCGCGTAGGTGGATTTGCCCAAACAGATGGTCAGGATGTTCCTGGGGATTTTGAAGTATTCCACCGTCCTGGCCAGAACGAAGGAGTTCGGCGGGATGATGCATTCCGTTGCTTTCACGTCCACGAAAGTGCCCGGGTCGGAGTTCTTGGGGTCGATCAACTTGGCGCCTTTGCCGCTGAACACTTTGAATTCATCCGCCACCCGGATGTCGTAGCCGTAAGAGGAAAGCCCGAACGAGATGACTCCGGGTTTCACCTGCTCATCCGAGAAGGGCACGATCATCTCGTGCTCCCTGGCCATCCTCCTGATCCAATTATCGGATTTTATGGGCATGACGGTGGCAAGTTCAAAATGCAAAATGAAAAATGAAAAATCGCAATGCAAAACTCAAAAATCTTAACCGGGCTCGTCTCGGGGCGTCTCCGACTAACTGGCCTCGAAACGCGATTTTGAATTTTGCTCTACAATTTTGATTTCTTGATTTTTGACTTTGAATTTCAGACTCCGTATTCCGACATTATCCTCTTGATCTTCTCCGTCATCTTCAAGGCCTGATCCAAGTCTCTCTGCCACATGTTGCGGCCGAAGATCAAACCGGTCACGCCGGCCTCCATGGAGGCCTTGACCTTCTCCAGCAGATCCTCGTCCGGCATTTTCCCCCCGCCGGAGACCAACACCATGGTTTTTCCCGCCGACACGACCACTTTTTCCATGGCCTCCTGGTGACCGAGCTTCAACTCGTTGTATGGCTTGGGAAGATCCTTGGCCCTCGACTGGTCGTACTTGGGGAAGTTCAGTTTCACCAAATCCGCGCCCAGCTCACAAGCCACCCGCGCGGCATAATCCACGGCGTACAGGCTGTCGTTTCCACCCTTGGCCTCGACGGCCTCGCCCCGGGGATAAGCCCACATAACAAGCGGCATTCCATACGCCTCGCAGTCTTCCCGGATTTCGGCAAACTGCCGCATGTCCTCGTCCTGGGCAGGCGAGCCGACGTACAGGGTGTAACCCACCGCATCCGCTCCCAGCCGCACCGCATCCTCCACCGAGGCGGTTTGAGGAGAAAATGCATAATCGTCAGCCGGAATATTGGTCTTGCCGTTCAGCTTCAGGATCAGAGGGACTTCTCCGGCGAACTCTCTCATATACTTCTCCGCCAGGCCCACGTGGAAAACGATGCCCGAGTATCCGCCCTCTTTTGCCAGCTTCAGCTGAAACCCGGGATCGACCGAGTCCGGGTTGGCGAAGAAATCGACCGGCCCGTGTTCCAAGCCCTGGTCGATCGGCAAAAGAAGCAGTGTTCCGTTGCCCGGACCATACTTATACAGCAGCCGGTGAAGTCGAATCCTCTTGCCCAAACGCAGGTCCAGGTCGCTCAATTTGGCTTTCTTTTTCATGACTTCCCCTATCTTTTGGATTGCTGCGAGACCAGGAAACGGCGCCATCCCACCGCGTGTCTCGACATCCATGAGTATAACACGTCCCAGTGCCCCTGTCAAGCAAGTTCAATGCCGTGGAATTCGTCGGGTGGAAACGAGGCTCGGCGGATAAGTCCCGGGAAATCAGATTCCGGCTGTCTCATGAGAAGAAGTGTGGGAATGGATTTCCTTGAAGACCGGGCGGCATCCCCGGTGATCTTATGCCACCAAATCTGCCAGGGTTTTTTGGGTGAGGAGCTTCACCGTGTTGTCCTGGGCTTTCCGCAAAACGTCCCGCAGTTTGCAGACGTCTTGCCGCTCACACTCATCCAGCCGACTCAGGCACTTGGAGAAGCAGATGGGGCCTTGTATGGCTTCCAGAAGCTCTTTCACGGTGATCTCGGCGGCCGGTCGGGCCAGGGAGAATCCTCCTTTGGCCCCCCGATGGGACCTTATCAGGCCGGATCGGGACAGATGCTGGAATATCTTTGCCAGGAATTTCTCGGGGATATCCTCGGCTTTGGAGACCTCGGATAGGGACACGATTTTCCCTTTGGGCTGCCTCGCCAGATATATCACTCCGAAGACTCCGTAATCGCCGGCCTTCGTAAGTACCATGTAAGCGCTCTCCTTCAGAAACAGGACTAAATTTACCCCTCTTTCTATTATAACAGACTTTTCGAGGTTGTCAACATAAATCCTCGACCCCAAAGCGGGATTTGAGCCCCATGCGTCCGTAATGCTGTGGTTATCAACCGGTTCGTGGGGGCCTAGTTTCTGACTTAGTGTGTCGGGGCGGCCACGCAGAATCTGATACCCCTCATATATGGCAGTTTCTCCGCCTCAGGCGGGCTTGCGAGCGGACCAATCATTCTTCATCGAATCCGGTCCTTGTCTCCGCTGTAACCCACACTCATGTTCTCAGGCATTCCGTACGCCTCGGGGTAAAGGTACTTTCCTCGTTCCGCGGCTGGCTTATCCCCTTCCACCGGTATCCTGTGTTTTTCGGCGTATACGTCCTGCCTAATGCCGGTTACCTGCCAGGAGACCTGCGTCCCCGGCTGCCCACCAGCTATCTTGAAACGATTATCACTGATCTTCTCGGCGATATAGACTGGTGCGAAAGCGCCAATGCATGTAAGTTGATAGCGGAAGTCCCGATTCAGCGCCTGGAACCACCCAGGCAGTTTCACCCAGGCTTCCCCGCCGGCACCCAGAGTCACATTGCCATTGTAAATATCCATCATGTCCGGACTCTCAACAAAAGCGTGGTACAGATATTTGTTTTCCGGTTCCAACGGATGATCTATCTTGAATCCGCCTCCAGTCTTATATAGGTATCCGACAACCTCAACCGTGCCGTCCAAGTATGCTGCATAGCCACTGCCGTCATTTTTAGCATAAATAGAAGGGCTTGTTCCATTGTTAACTGCATATACAGCTCCATAATTGTTTCCAGACGAGCTGTTTGCATATGCTCTGATTCCATCTCCGCTGCCGGAGTTCTCGAACCTTGCCCCGTAAGCGTTGTTATTGGAAATGGAATAAACTCCCCCCGTTGCCCGGATATTGAAGGTGTTGTTCCCTGTGGAGTAGAAATCCGCATCCGTGCTATCTGCCCAAACAAACGAACCGGCGTGGAGTGCCTTTGCCCTGTACCCCGCAGCAAATGAGAAGTTCCCAACCGCACTATCCTGTTCCCCCCCGGGTACGGTTGCTCCCCACGCGGCAGCCGTATTCTTATGCCCCCCGCCTACGGTTGCATAAGGGTATAAGGTGATGTTCTCCCACCCCCCCGCGATGGTTGGAGCAAAGTAATCACCATATGCGCGATTGCTCCAGCCGCCTCCGATGGTTGCATACGGCGCGTCGGATTGATTATCATATCCCCCTCCGACGGTTGCCATACCACGGGTGATGGAATTGTTGCTCCCCCCTCCTATGACTCCACCACCTCCTATCGAGCTTACCACGTTGTGGAAACCACCTCCTACGGTGGCATAATCACTACCGGCGGTATTCTGCTCTCCGCCTGCGACTGTGCAATTCTCGAAGTCTCCTGAAATGTTTCCAGTAACGCTGGCTGCTCCAAGGTTCACATGTGTGTGAGCACTGTCACCGTAGAGCACATTACCAGCGCCACCTCGGGCAATACCCCATTTCTTATTGGTATAAAGAACCGAGTCGCTGACAGCCCAATTCGAACCTGCGCCGGGTGTTGTTGCATACGCAGTGTCCGCCACCATAGCCCGGTAGGCATAACCCACGCTGGTGAATCTCAAGCGGGCGGGCATGTGTTCCCCTTCCACCGTGATGTCCAGCCAGTAATCTTGATCGAAAACCAGATTGATGGGGTTCGCCGTGCCCAGAATCACATTGAAGAGACCGTTGATGACTGGAACGTCATACTGGGTTTCCTCCCATTTGATGTTCCCTCCGGTGGGACCCGGATCGTCATAGATTATGAAGGTGACATCCACCGTATCGGTTAAGGGACTGCCGGAATCATCCGTCAGCATCCCCTGGTAGTTGATCAGTTTGGGGATTTCAGCCCGGCAGGGACTGATAGAGAACG
>CAZPRG010000181.1:0-5082 GCA_964588675.1 uncultured Ignavibacteria bacterium | reverse complement strand
GGGAAGTTCCTTGATCCTTTCGGGAACGTGGGTATCGGACAGCACGAAGATCATTGGCCGGAGTGGGGCCTACCGCAGCTTCTTCTTATGTCGATCGGCCCGGAGTTTTTTCTTCCTTTTGTGGGTCTTTATCTTGTGCCTTTTCTTCTTCCTTCCACAGGGCATACCACCACCGTTGCTTGGCGTTGTCCACAGCTTAAGCTTCAGTTGAGCGGAAGCTTGGTTATCAGAACTTTGAATTCGTTGGACGGCTTGAATACCGGAACCTTTCGATCCGGCACCGGCACCTCTGCCCCGGTCCGCGGGTTGCGCGCCTTGCGGGCTTTCCTCTGCTTGATCTTGAACGTGCCGAACCCTCTGATCTCGATGTTCTTGCCGTTCTCCAGCGCCTCCTTGATCGCCTCCAACAACTTATCCACCACCACCGCCACGTCGGTTCGGGTGAGGCCGGTCTTCTGAACCACCGCCTCCACCAGATCCGCTTTGGTCATGTAACACCTCCTTTGCTAGATTTCGAAAAAACAAAGAACACCTTCTTCAAGCCGCCCGTGGTTTGGCCTAACTGTTTCGGCTATCCGCAGTGACTGCAGTTTCTGGTACGACAGGAACCGCAGCTGGCCTCCTTGGAGGAAGAGGACACGAAACCCTCTGGGCACGAGAATCCAAAAACCGAGAGTTTCCTCCGGACCGAAGTTGCTCCGCATTTGGGGCAGTTCGGCCGTTCTTCTCTTGTGGTTCGGTGGAGAATCTCGAACTCGGAACCACAGTGGCTGCAGGCGTATTCGTAGATCGGCATCCGATTATCAGCCGGCATCCGGCCGGGGGCATGGATCACTTAAAGATGTACTCCAACCTGGGCAGCGTGCTTTCCGTTTGGCCCAGCTCCAACAGATCGTTCATTTTGCCGCTGAGAAGGTCGAACCAGGAGATCTTCCTGTCCCGTTCCTTCACCGTCCGGGGATACTCCTCCATTCCCACCATCTCGCCCGCTATTTTTATGGCATCATACAGGTTACCCATCTCGTCCACCAAACCGAGCTCCTGAGCCTGTTTGCCGGTATACACACTCCCGTCGGCGATCTTCAACACCTTCTCCTTATCGAGCCCCCTCCCCTCGATCACCGCCCCCACGAACTGCTCGTAAGTATCGTCCACCACGGACTGCAGTGACTCTCGCTCCCTTTCGGTCATGGCGCGGTCGATGGACCCGATATCCTTTACCTCTCCCCTTTTCACCACCTCATACCTGATTCCTATCTTCTTCATCAACTGCTCGGCTATCGGGAACTGGAAGATCACCCCAATGCTTCCGGTCAGAGTGGCCGGATCGGCCACGATGGTGTCTGCAGCACAGGCAATGTAGTATCCGCCGGAGGCCGCCACGCTGCCCATGGAGACCACTACTTTTTTCCCCGCCTCCCGAAGCTTGTTCATCTCTTCATATATTTCCTGGGAGGCCGCCGCTCCTCCGCCCGGACTGTCCACGTGCACCACCACCGCCGGAATCGAGCCGTCTTCCGCGTACTTCCTAAGCTGCCGGGTGACCTCGGAAGAGTTGCTTATCACTCCGTGCACGTCGACGATGGCAACCCTCTCGCCCAGACCGGTGAAAAGCCCCGACCCCTCCTGGGAGATCCCCATAAAAGCAAGCAGGGTCAGAACCGAGATTATCACAAAGCTGACCACGATTATGACGGCAATCACCACGTCGCTTCTTTTTGCCACCTTTTCCCTCCGGCCGACTGATGTGGAGCGAATCCAACAACAGGATACGCAACAATGAGTTAAATTATTGCCTTTAGTCTGTGGTGAATATCCTGATCTCGTCTCCTACCTGAAGTCGTGACGGCGAAATCAACTCGTTCCACTGAATGATCTTTTCCATCAAAACCCCGAAGGCCCTGGCGATTTTCCACAGGCTGTCGCCCCTTTTAACCACGTAGGTGATCCATTTGCCCGCGGTTTCCTTTCGGCTCGGCTGGCTGACGCCGGATGGGACCTTCAACTGCTGACCCGGTCGGATATAATCGAGGTCCTGCAGGCCGTTTAGCCTCTTGATGTCGCCGGGACTGCCGCCGAACCTGAGGGCCAGATCGGAGACCGTGTCTCCCCTCTTCACCACGTAAGTCTCTACGTTCACCTGGGACGAGGAGGGAATCAGCAGACGCTGCCCCACCCGCAAGATATCCTTGCTGCTGAGGTTGTTGGCCACCAGAATGGCCGACATCGCAACGCCATACTTTTCCGATAGATAGGACAGGTTCTCCCCCCTTTTCACAACGTGCTCCCTGAACAGACCTCCCGAAGCCGGGCTGCCGCTGCTGCCCGAGAGCCTCAGCCTCTGCCCCACGTAAATTCGGCTGGAATTCTTCAGGCCGTTCATGCGCCTGATCTCGCTTACCGTGGTGCCGAAGCCGACCGCCAGCCCGGACAGGGTGTCTCCCTTTCTAACCACGTAAACGCTTGAGTTTCCGGATGCCGATGCCGTCTTCTTGGGCGTCTGGGACTTGGTGCTGGTGACCGTGGTTTGGGAACCGGAGTTGGCGGGAATAATCAGCCTTTGCCCTATGCTCAGGCGATGCTTGTTGGTCAGGCTGTTCATCTCCATGATGGCCGAGATGGGCACGTGATACTTCTGGGATAGGTAGGATAAGGTCTGCCCGCGGGTGACCTTGTGTTCCACGAACAGCCCGCTGGTCTTGGCGTCGTAGCCTTCGAATCTTGCTCCGAACAGCTCCTTGGTTCCCAACGGAACCCTCAATGGATATCCGGGATAATTGGGAGGCGTGATTCCCCGGTGAAGCTCGGGGTTTAGCTCGTGTAGCACCGACGCGGGCAGTCCCATGGCAGCCGCCACCTTCTTCAGATCCATGGGCTGATTCACCCGAACCACGTCGAACTGTATGGGGTCGTCGTACTCCACGTCGAAGCCGTATGTCTCCGGCTCCCGAGCTATTATGGTGGCCGCCATATAAAGCGGCACGTAGTTGGCCGTCTGCTTGTTCAGCTCCAGCTTCCAAAAGTCTGCGGCGTGGCATTTCTTGATGGCCCTGTCCACCCTCCCTTCACCGCCGTTGTATGCCGCCAAGGCCAGAGGCCAGGACCCAAATCGGTCGTAAAGAAAGCTCAGGTAGTCGCAAGCGGCGTAGGTGGACTTGACGAAGTCCTTCCTTTCATCATACCACCAGTTCCCCGTCAGTCCGTACTTTCTGCCGGTGGAAGCGATGAACTGCCACGGTCCCAACGCCCGCGCCCAGGAATAGGCTTTGGGATTGAATCCGCTTTCCACCAGGCACAGCCAGATCAAATCCTCGGGCAGGTTTTTCTCCCGCAAGATGCCTTGCATCAGGTCCTTGTATTTGCCCGACCTTTTTAGATAGGTCTGGAAGGCATCCCGGGCTACGGTCTGGAAATAGATGATGGAGTTTTCCACTCTCTCGTTCCACTCGATGGGCATGTCGTAGGTGACCTCGCCGGTCTCTGCCTCGTTCTTCTCGATGTCCACGCCCTTCTGAAGGGCCTTGAAGTTCTCCACGTCCTGGAATCTCTGTAGAAAGGCGGAGATGGAGCTTTCGCTGGAGAGAATCCCCAGACCCAGCAAAGTGACCTTGTAGTCTTCCGATATTTCGTTCAGAAGCTTTTCGAATCTTGATTCTCTTACCGAGTCTCCTTCCTCGATGTCCAGATTGGCCAGAAGCTCCAGAGCCTCCTCGAAGTGATCCTGGGCCTGAAGCCATCTTCCTTCCTGGTTGGCGGCGACTCCCAGAGCATAGAAAAGCTCCACCTCTTCGAATTCGTCTCTGGGATTCACCTCGGCGGATGAAGCGGTATCCGCGTCCGATCCTGAGTAATTGCCGGCCGATCCCTCCTCATACGGGATATGAACTACCCTGGATCGGACCAACCCCCGGGAACAGCCGCTTAGCATCAGGATGCCGAGCAGGATAAAAGCCGCAAGCTTCAGCTTAGTGCTGGTCTTTCGCATCCTCACCTCCGGAACAGGCTCACAGACTGCGGGCGCGCCTGGTAAACCCGCGCTTCAGGCGTTCGAACCCGCGGGCAACCTATAAGTTCTTGCTATATAACATACTCGGAAAATCCTGTCAAGACTTTTTTCATGGCCGGCCTCATAAAAACACTTGCGAGAGGCAGCCCATCTTCTCCGCGACCCCGCCGCGGCCGTCTCCCGCTTGATGGCGGACGAAGCTAATTCAATCGAAAACTATCACTGACCCTGCTCGGCAAATCTTCGTCCTCGCCGTCCATCCAGGTGGTGTTCGGCTCCTTGCCGAACCAGGTCAACTGCCTTTTGGCGTAGTGCCTGGTATTGAGTTTTATCTTTTCGATTGCATCCGGCAGATCCGATCGTCCCTCCAGGTGATCGAACAGCTCCCGATATCCGACGGTCTTGAGCGCCTTCAGGCTTGGCGTGTAACCTCTTGCTCTCAGCGCCTGGACCTCACATAGAAGCCCGGATGAAATCATGCGCTCGACTCTTCGGTCTATCCTCTCGTATAATTTCGCTCGTTTCATGTTCAGGCCGATTTTCACGAATCGCATCAGAAAGGGCTCATACTCACCTTCCCGCTGCCAGGTACTTATCGGTTTTCCGGTCAGCTCGTAAACCTCCAGGGCCCGGATGATTCTGACCGAATCATGCGGATGAATCCTTTCCGCGGCTTGCGGATCCACTTGCTTCAGCCTGCTAAAAAGATGAGGCCCGCCGAGCTGCTGAGCCTCCCCCTCCAACCTCCTTCTTATACCTTCGTCCGCTTGTGGACCTTCAAAGAAGCCTTGTATCAATGCCCGGAGATAGAGTCCCGAGCCTCCGACTGCTATGGGCGTCCTCCCTCGCTTGGTTATCTCTTGAATGACTTCCCGGGCCTTCTTTCCATAATCTGCTGCCGTGAATTTCTCGTCGGGATAAACCACATCAATCAGATGATGCGGTACACGCCTTCTCTCCTCCTCCGTCGGCTTGGCAGTTCCGATGTCCATGAGCTTGTATATCTGCCGCGAATCGAAGGAGACTATTTCACCTTTCAGTATATCGGCAAGTTTAAGGGAGAGTTGAGTTTTACC
>CAZPRG010000180.1:0-5085 GCA_964588675.1 uncultured Ignavibacteria bacterium | reverse complement strand
CGCCGCACAGCAACTTGGCTTCCTTCTTCCCGATCTCCACGTACTTCATCACCGTGTTGAGCTGATCCTCGCACACCAGAGGCCCCATCTCCACGCTCGGATCCAGACCGTTTCCGATCTTCAAGGCCTTGGCCCGGGCCACGAACTTATCCAGAAACTCCTTCATCACCTTCTTGTGCACGATCACCCGGGAGGTGGCGGTGCACCTCTGACCCGTTGTGCCGAACCCGCCCCACAACGCACCCTCCACGGCCAGATCGATGCGGGCATCGTCCATCACCATCTGGGCGTTCTTGCCGCCCATCTCCATATTGCTGCGCTTGAAGGTGGGGGCGCACGCCTCCGATACGGCTCGGCCCACCTCCGTGGACCCGGTGAAGGAAACCACCTTTACCGCGTCCGATTTCATCAGGGGCACGCCTACCCCCCTGCCCGACCCGGTGACCAGACTCACCACTCCTTTGGGAACTCCCGCCTCCTCACACGCCTTCACCAGGTTGTAGGCCGAAAGCGGGGTATAGGAAGCCGGCTTGAAAATCACGGTGTTGCCGCATACCAGGGCCGGCATCATCTTCCAGGAAGGAATGGCCATGGGAAAGTTCCAGGGCGTGATCAGCGCGCAGACTCCCATGGGCATTCTCACCGACATCATGAACTTATTGGGAAGCTCTGACGGCGTGGTCACGCCGAACTGTCTTCTTCCCTCGCCCGCCATATAGTAGCTCATGTCGATGGCTTCTTGGATGTCGCCCCGGGTCTCCTTGAGGATTTTCCCCATTTCCTGGGTCATCTGGCGGGCCCAGTCTTCTTTGGTCCTAACCAGGATCTCTCCCACGCGGTAAAGTATCTCGCCTCTCTTGGGGGCCGGAACCAGTCTCCATCTCTTGTAGGCTTCGGCTGCCGCCTCCACCGCCCGCTTCACATCCTCCCCGTTGGAGGCCTGAAAATGCCCCAGAAGCTCACGGGTGTCTGCCGGATTCCGGTTCTCGAAAGTCTTTCGAGTGACCGACTCCACCCATTCGCCGCCGATGAAGTTCTTGTAGACTTTTGCGTCTGCCATGTAACCTCCTGGTTAGTAGACCACGGATTCAGGATTATGATATCTTCAGGCCTTCCCAACGACTGAGCCAGCCGCAATCTCCGGCTTCCCACTCTCCGATATGTTCAGCGCAAACTCCGTTTTGCGAAATTTCCAATATACCCCCCAAGCTTCCAATTGTCAACCACTTTCGAATCCATTCCGCAGGAATAAGCCGCCTGTCGGACTCACACCACACAACCCGCTCTTTCTGTCTAACCTCTTGTCCCAGAATAAAAAGCCCGGACTCCTCTCACCGCACCAGCTATGGGAAAGCCTGTGATCCAAGGTGCCATGGTATCCGTCCGAGCCCGGCTTGTTCTTCTCTTTGGGGTTCCACCCAGAGGCAACTTATAAGGATTTATCTTGGCTTTTTTTTGCGTTAAAAGACCAAGGATCGAGATTTAAGACAAGGAGTTGTTCGGCAGGCTACCCTGCCGTGCAGCTGGTTGACATGCAGGCTATGGCTCCGCCTGTTCCTCCTTCTTGGGCAGAAGCAGGACGAACCTTTTGTTCTTACCCCGGGTCACGGTCAGCATGATCTGCTGCTCGTCTTTCACCTGCTCTAAGCTCCGCTTGAAATCATCCAGTGTGGAGATGGGAGATTTCTCCACCTTCGTGATGACATCCCCTTCGTCCAACAGGGCAGTGCTGGCCACTCCCCCCACCTCCACGAAGGAGACCAATACTCCGTCCTTGTTGTCCAGCATGTACTGCTGGTAGAGGGCGTCGGTGATCTCCTTCACCGTAAAACCATAGTCCGTCTCGAACTCGTCCGCCTTGACCTTGGGCTGCATGGAGATGTTCACGGAAACCGTCGTATCCCTGCCTTCGCGGACCATCTTCATCATGACGGGCTTTCCCATGTCGCTCTGGGAAACCATGGTCTGAAACTTGTTCAGGTCCTCTTCCTTCTCGGCCGACACTTTCTGGCCCCGGTAGCTGGTTATTATGTCGCCCGACAGAATCCCGGCCGAATCCGCCGGAGAGCCGGAGATTACGTCCGACACCAAAATCCCCTCCAGTTCCGGGCGACCGTAATACCTGGCATAGTCCCGGCTTAAAGGCTGTACCGCCACACCCATCCATCCCCTCTCGATGGTGCCGCTGGCTAAGAGCTTCTCTTTGACCTCGTCGGCCGTGTTTATGGGAATGGTGAAGCCCTGGCCTCTGCCGAAACCGATGGAGTTGATCCCGATGACCTCTCCGTTCAGGTTCACCAGAGGTCCTCCGGACGAACCCGGATCGATGGCTGCATCCGTCTGTATGAAGTCATTGATCAGCTGGTTTTCTCCCGGCATGTTGGGCAGCACCCGACCCTTTCCGCTGACGATACCGAAAGACACGGTGCGATCGAATCCGTAGGGATTGCCCACTGCGATCACCCACTCCCCCACCTCCACCTGGTCCGAGTTCCCCAGTTTGGCCACCGTCAGCTCCTCCGTGGTCACGGTTTTGATCAGGGCCAGGTCGGTCTGTTTGTCCACCCCGATGATCTCCGCCGGATACTCGATCTTGCTGGGAAGGGTGACGGTGATGCTCTGGGCATCATCCACCACGTGTTCGTTGGTCAAGATGAAGCCTCTCTTGTCCACGATCAAGCCCGAGGCCAAGGTTTTGTATTTTATCTGGCCGGTCTTCTTCACCACCTCGATGTGCACCACCGAAGGTTTTATGGCGTCCGACACGGAGACGATCATCCTCTGCAGATCGTCGAAAAGCTGAAGCGTCTTCCGGTCGTTTTTCCCGTAAACCTCGGCGGGATTGACAGCGCTCAAGCCCAGGAACATGGCCGCCAGGAAAAGAGCCACCTTAGGAATCGATCTGTTCATTGCTCCTCCATCAAGAATTGGCCCGGTTTCATCAAAACCCAATTCCGGTTCGTCTTATATACGCAGTTATTGCGTGTAACGACAAACCGGGACCGAAGAGGATCGAACCCAGGTGATGGCTGCTTATGTGCCTCGCGGGATCGATGGAATCGCCGGGACTTGGTTTAAGTCAGGTCCTGGGTCTGGGATCATATCCCCGACACTGGAAGAACCTGAACCTCTGCGGGAAGTCGGTCCGCCGGGCCAGATCCGTCTGGGAATGGCACAAAAAGGAAGAGCATCGGAAATAAGCGTCAAAGAAGGGCCCTGGGGCAACTTTTTTAGCAGGCGGCTGCAACAGATTCCAGATGAAAGCGTATATACTTTTGCGTTTTATGTGCAGGCCTTTGCCAAACCGAGTATTTGGGCAGTGATGTGAGCTGATCTTTAATCCAGACTTTACACCGCAGTCGCTATTAACCAGCGGGGCAGCTTTACTTATTGTTACACTTTCCGATAGCTTGGGAGCTTGAGGCTTGAAAGATAGCGCACGTTCTTTCAGAGCAAAAAGGCTCGCGGTCTTCTTCGCATTTGCACTCATCCTCTTGGCGGTGGGTGCGTTGGTTTCTTCGGGCTTAAGATGGGGTCCTCGGGACTCCGCGGCCCTGCAGGCTACCGCCGCATCCCCAAATCCACCTCTACAGATCAAACAGGGGGGCCCTTCCAAGGACCAGGTTTTCATCGGGCAGGAGAGCCCTTTCGTGCAGGTGGCGGAGGAGGTCAGCCCGGCTGTGGTCAACATCAGGGCGGATAAGGTGCTGCAGCGCGGTCCATTTCAGGACCTGGGCCCGTTCGAGGATTTCTTCCGCCGGTTCTTCGGCGAGGCGCCGGATAGACACCCCTCCACCTACCGGGGACAGAGTCTGGGATCCGGCTTCATCTTCCGAAAGGACGGCTACATCATTACCAACAATCACGTGGTGTCCGATGCCGAGAAGGTGCTGGTCAAACTTCCCGACGGCACCGAGCACAAGGCCCAGGTGGTGGGGCTGGACAAGGACACGGATATCGCCGTTCTGAAAATCGACGTGGATAACCAGCTTCCGGTGGTGAAACTCGGTGATTCGGACCAGCTCAAAGTGGGCGAATGGGTCATGGCCATAGGCAATCCCTTTCCCGAGCTGGGCTTGGATCGGACCGTCACCGTGGGCGTGGTAAGCGCCAAGGGTCGGGGTAATCTGAACTTCGGACCCGAGGATACGCCCCAGTACCAGAACTACATCCAGACCGATGCTTCCATAAATCCCGGAAACAGCGGGGGACCGTTGGTCAATGTGCACGGGGAAGTGGTGGGCATCAACTCGGCCATCACCAATCCCACCGGGGCGCCATTCAACATAGGAATAGGATTCGCCGTTCCGGTGAATCTGGCCAAGGCGGTAATCCCCGATCTGATACAGAAAGGAAAAGTCTCCCGGGGGTTTTTGGGAATTACTTTCCAGCCGGTGGATAAGGCCACGGCGGACGCTTTGGATCTTCCTTCGGTTCAGGGAGTGCTGGTCAGGACCGTGCAGCCGGGCACGCCGGCCGACAAGGCGGGGATCAAGATGGGAGACGTCATCACCCAGCTCGACGGATGGACCATCACGGATGATCAGAGATTCAGAATGATGGTGGCCCAGGCAGGTCCCGGCAACGAAGTCGCATTGGAGATCATCCGCGAGGGTAAGAAACTCGACCGGCGACTGACCTTGGCGGACAGAGACCAGTTCCTTTCAGGCGCCGAAGAGAAGCCCACGGAGAAACAAATCGAAGAAGAGAGCTGGCTGGGCCTTAAGCTGGTGACCTCCACCCGCGATCTGGCGGCTCAATATGGCGCGGAATTCCAACCCGGCGTGCTGGTGACCGGCCTGGAGGCAGGCAGCCCGGCAGAGCTTTCCGGGTTTCGCATAGGCGACATCGTCGTCAGAGTGAATGACCGGGAAATCGAGAACTTGGACGGCTACTCGGATGCCGTGAAACCGCTCAAGAACGGAAAGAAAGCCGTCTTGTTCTTGATATATCGAGGCGGGGAACCGCTTTTTGTGGCGGTGAAACCCGAATGAACCTTGTGCCCTGATAGAATATATCGTGGCAGCAGCCCTTCTAACCCCTTAGAGTCGCCGAAAGGAGGAGTACTTCTAAAATTGGCAAAGC
>CAZPRG010000179.1:0-5088 GCA_964588675.1 uncultured Ignavibacteria bacterium | reverse complement strand
CTCGGCCACCTCTCCGTGAAAGCCAGTATCTCATTCCAACTCTATAACTGCTTATCCCGCCAAAGGCGGGACTTCAGCCAGCTCGGCCACCTCTCCGTGAAAGCCAGTATCTCATTCTAACTCTATAACTGCTTATCCCGCCAAAGGCGGGACTTCAGCCGACTCGGCCACCTCTCCGGAAAACCGTCGACAGTCCACAGTCGACCGCCCACGGCAAAACCAAAAACAATCAACAACGCAAACCTTACAACGGCTTAGCCCGTCCCGCCGGAGCCAGGAGACTTAAGTCCATTTGGACCACCTCTCCGTTCCGACTCCGATATGTCTGCAGGAAATCCATAAACCGAAAATCGATAACCCGCAACTATATTCCGGACCGGCGCTCCTTTCTGGCCTCCACCTTGATGCTGATGATCTTCCCTCTTATCTTCTGAGCCATCCCCTCCTCCAGGAACACCTTCTCGTCCAGAATCCTGATTCTGGAAAAACCGGCTGCCTTGATGGCCGACAAGTATTCTTTTTTGGTCAGCGCTCCGCCGATGCACTCGGCCCAGGCGGCGAACGACTTTCGGATATCGTCCGGCAATTTCCTGTCGGTCACGATATCCGAGACCACCATCCTTCCTCCCGGCCGCAGCACCCGGTGCGCTTCGGCAAATACCTGCTTCTTGTCCGGCGAGAGGTTGATCACGCAGTTGCTGATTATCACGTCCACCAACTCGCTCTCCAGCGGCAGATTTTCTATCTCTCCCAGACGGAATTCCACGTTACGGTAACCACCCTTCCGGGCATTGAACTTGGCCTTTCTTATCATCTCCGGAGTCATGTCTACCCCGATGACCCATCCGTTCTCGCCCACCCGGTTGGCGGCGATGAACACGTCGATTCCACCGCCGGAGCCCAAGTCCAAAACGGTCTCCCCTTTTTTCAGGCCTGCCAATGCGATGGGATTGCCGCAGCCTAACCCCATCACGGCAGAATCGGGAATCTGCTTCAATTCCTCAAGGGAATAGCCGATGGCCCGGGCCTGCTCTTTTGCGCTCACTCCGTTACAGCTGCAGCAGGTCTCTTTTTTCCTGGCTATCTGACCGTATCGGCCTTTCACAAACGTCTTTAGTCTCTGTTCTTTCGTGTTATGAATCGTCATGACCGTTCGCAGTTTGAGTGCTTGATTGTGCTCACCTGAAAAAGATCACTTCTTTTGATAGTATAGCAAAAGTTGCGTGCCGCGCAAGGCTTTTTTGGGTTGCTCCGGCGGGTCCGTAAAGAAACACCGGATAGGTTCCATCGCCAGGTCCTGAAAGGAAACTTTCGCAAGTGCGGGTACGTAGTCATGGCTGTGAATGTTTAGGTCCAGGTAAAAAGAGACCTCCCGGGAAGGAGGAGAGGTGGCCCGTTGTCCGGGTGATCGCTCTTTGCCCATGACTTCGATATCTGACCCATACCAACAGGCGGTAGGAGGAGAGAAATGAAGAAAACGCTTGTGCCAATGGTTTGCGGCATGCTGCTTCTGCTTTTGGCCTTCGCTTCTTCCGTTCACGCCCAAAGGGGAAGGATCTGCGGAACGGTCCACACCCGGGATGGAGAAACCTTCAGAGGCCCCATTCGGTGGGACAAAAACGAAGCCTTTTGGGACGACATACTGGATGCCACCAAGAGGCGGGACGGAAGCCATCGCGATGCGAGACGGCGCGAAAAGACCATCAGCATCCTGGGTATTAAGATCACTTGGGACGAGGAAGGCTCGGAAAGCAGTGCCAGTTCGGGTATACCGTTCGGCTACCTGGAATCACTGGAAAGAAGGTCCAGAAACCGCGCCATCCTGACTCTCAAAAACGGCGACCAGATCACCTTTTATGGCTCGGGGACGGACGTGGGCTCGGGGATAAGAAGCATAGTCATTCAGGATCGCGACGAGGGTGAGGTGGATCTGGACTGGGACGATCTGGATGTGGTGGAGTTTGCGGAATGCCAGCCGGACGAGATAACCGAACCCGAAACCCGGCTTTACGGAGAGCTGGAGACCCGCCGGGGCGACACCTTCAAGGGCTTCATCTGCTGGGACGTGGACGAGCTTTTCTACTCGGACATACTGGACGGGGAGGAAAGACATCGCAACCGCAAGATTCCTTTCGGCAAGATAAAAGCCATAGAGCGCAGATCGTCCAGTTCCTCCTGGGTGGAATTAAGAGACGGCGAGAAAATCAGACTGTCGGGAACCAATGACGTGGATAGCGGCAATCGGGGCATAGTGATCCTGGATCCCCAATTCGGACGGGTGACCGTGGGTTGGGACGATTTCGATCGGCTGGAGTTTCTCGACGATGGAGACAAACACCTGGTGAGCTACGACCAGTTCGACAACCCCAAACCCCTGTATGGGGTGGTGTATGACGAGGACGGTGACAGTTATCAGGGACACATCCGGTGGGACGACGACGAAACCGAATCCTGGGAGCGTCTGGACGGGGAATACAAGGACGTGGACTTGGACGTTGAGTTCTCCCAGATCGCCCAGATCGAAAAGAGATCTTCCAACTCCGTGTTGGTCACCCTGAAAAACGGAAACAGCTTTAAGCTCTCCGGGTCCAACGACGTGAACGAGGAGAACAAGGGAATTTACATCACCACGGATAAGGGAGACGAGATCGAATTGGATTGGTGGGATTTCGACAAGGTGGTATTCAAATAACAGGCGGACAGATTACGACGTCGTCCTTCGATTTCTCAGGGACAGGGCCTGGAACCCCGCATCCGAGCTTCATTATCTAGCATGTGAAAAAGCCAGCACCTGGCTTAAGCCAGGTGCTGGTTTCGTTCTTGGCCTTGGTTGCACGTGTCTAGATCACGGTCGAACTGGCGGGGCTATGTCAGCATGTTCTCTCCCAAGATACCCGGAGCGCGTCAGCGAAGAGAAGTTCCCGGTCACTTCAGAAGAAGCATCATCTTGCAGTCCGTCGATCCACCTGCTTGAAGTCTGCAAAAGTAAACTCCGCTGGACACTTCCCTGCCTCGACTATCCCGCCCGTCCCAAACCACTTCATAGCTTCCGGGGTCCATCATTTCATCCACCAGGATTCGCACCCGTTGTCCCATGATATTGTAAATTCTGAGGGTTGTGTGAATGGGACCCTGAACCGCATTTGCCTGGCCACTGCCTATGGCATACTGAATGCTGGTGACCGGATTGAAGGGATTGGGATAGTTCTGAGCCAGCGAAACGCAAATCGGCTTCCGATTCTCCGATTCTGGGTCTTCCACTGCGCTTTTGGTCGGGGCCACCAGCTCATATCTGTCATAGCCCACCAGGTAGCCATAGACTTGCCCAAACTCGTCCAACAGCGGAGTCGGACCGAACTCAAGGCTATCCTTGATCACCCCTTGCTCCGAGAGCCATTCGTAGAGTTTCAAGTTGACGCCGCCAATGTCGGGTCTGATGTCGATCCGCAGGGTCAGGAAATCGCCCGCCGGGACGTTTATCTTCTCCTCTGCCGTCACCTCCCGCTCCTCTTTCCAGGGTTCCCCCATTGAAACCCATATGGCTCCCACGGTCATCGGAAATACGAACAATTTCTTTGGCGGCTTCCAAAAGCTGGTCTCGGAGGAAGCCCGGGCAAAGCCCGAGATTCTGAATTGGTAGAGATACCGCCGGAATTGATCCAAGCTCTCAAAACTCCTGTCTCCGAATCTGAACCTCAACTCACCCGGACCCTTCCAAGGAGGCCCGGAATGCGTGGGGCTGAAATAGGCCACCTCGACCAGACTGGTCTCCGGCTGGGTGTACCACTGGGTGTTGGAAAAAACGTCTCCGCCGCTGAATAGCCGGGAGACGTATCTGAAGCATTCCATGCCCAGCAGCGTGTCCATCTCCGCGAACACCGCATGGAGACTGTCCACCCACAAGGTCTGGCCGAATTCACGGCGGGCCAAGTCATGGACTTCGAGGCAAAACGTCCTTCGGTAATCCCATGAGGATCCCACCTCCGTGGGAAAACGGCTGATTACCAATTCCCCGGATGCCGGCTGAACCTGAATGAAGAACTGCATAAAGATCAGAGTAGCAAGGGCTGCGACGAAAACCGCAAATAAGCATCTTGAGAAGCGCATCTGATCCTCCCGTGGTGTGATTTTGTGCTGGCGTTTGATTTTATACTAATCTATCGCCGCATCCAATTTCTGTCAAGCGGAATTCGGCCCCCTCCTCGGGGATTTCTTGAACCTGAGGGGCAGGCAAAGAGATGACCGAAATCAAAAAGCGGGAAGGTAAGGGCCAGCCGGGCTTCAATCGTGTTTAGGCCGGCCGGTTTCGGAAGGTGCGGGACTAATCTCTGAGTTTCTCCACGAACCGTCGAATTCCCCGGTAGATGCCCTCGGCACATTTCTTCTGGAAGCTCTCGGTTCTGAGAAGCTCTTCCTGTTCCGGAATCATCATAAAAGCCGACTCCACCAAAACCGCGGGAAGCTGGCAGGGTCTGGTGAGGACCAGGTTGCCGTAATAGAGCCCGAAATCCGGAAGACCCAGCTCGTGCAGCAGCTCGCCGTGAATCTCCCTGGCCAAGGCCAGCGACTGGGGATGGTAGTAGTAAGTGCTGGTGCCGTTGTTGTAGAAAGGATTCACCCCATCGGGAAGGGCGTTGTTGTGTATGCTGATCAGCAGGTCGGCTCCCTTGCGGATGGCCACACTGGGGCGATCGTAGATGGCAATGCCCTCGGCTCCCTCTCGGGTCATCACCACTTCTGCCCCGTTCCTTTCCAGCATGGCCTTCAACTTTTCGGCGATGCTCAGATTGACCGCCTTCTCATCCAATCCGGTCGGCCCCACTGCTCCCGGATCGGGGGAATGACCCGGATCCAGGCAGATCTTCAAGCCCTCCAGACCTCTTCCCAGTTTGGGCTGATGGTTGATCGCCAGAATGAGGTTGTCGCCCTCATAGAAGATGTCGTAGCCCCATTGCTGTTCCTGGTTCAGCAGCACCTTTAGAAGGTAGACCCCCTCCCGGGGCTGCTCCCAACTGATGCTCCGGATCAATTGATCCTCCGAATCGTACCTGATCCAGTCGGTGTTGGAGATCAGTCCGTAGACCGAAA
>CAZPRG010000178.1:0-5164 GCA_964588675.1 uncultured Ignavibacteria bacterium | reverse complement strand
CGGACAGCGAGGCGGTCTTCTGGTTGTTCCATGAACGATACATCGGGGCTCCCCCGTTGAACTGGATCATCAACTTCCAGTGGAGCACCAACGCCGGAGCTTCGTGGTTTGGTTTGAGCACTTCTAATGACACTTCCAGCTATAACCGAGTCTATCCATCCGTGCACGTTCTCAAAGAGAATGACGCGTCCAACATCACCTTTGCCTATCGTTATGAGGGCACCTCGCCTCGCCAGGTGCGCTACATCTACAAGCAAAACGGGCAAGGGAGTCCCAGCGTGTGGAATGCCTCCTACAGCGGAATAAACGAATACAGCCCGGGTCTTCGTCCGCCGCAAAAAGGTTACACCATAAGGGGCACCGACAATTCGATCCGCTCGGCCGTTCTCTATGTACATGCCACCAACGGAGACTTGTACTTCGATGCCTCGGCTTTCACCGGCGTGGAAGACGAATTCGAGGATCAGGTCGTCTCCCGATTCAGCTTGAGCCAGAACTATCCCAATCCCTTTAATCCCAGCACCGAAATCCAATTCGAGATTCCTCGAAGCGGGCCGGTGAGCCTGGAGATTCTCAATATCCTGGGACAAAAGGTCCGCCAACTGCTGGCAGATCGTCTGGAAAGGGGACGCCACAAGATCACCTGGGACGGAAAGAACGACGACGGAGAGGAATTGGCAAACGGAGTCTATTTCTACCGCATTACAGCCGGTGATTTCACCGACTCCAAGAAGATGATTCTGTTGAAATAAGCACAGCTTTCCCCCTTGGAGCGGGGGGTCTCACCCGGAGTGCAAAAGCTTGCTTTTGCCTGCATCAGCCCCGCCAGGTCGGGGTCTCCGCCCATGCGGGCGTCCCCAGACGGGAGCGTCCCCTCGTCTGGAGTTTAGCTACGACAAGCTGATGCACTCCCACGTCATCCGATAGCCCTGCCTGCCAGCTTCCTTTCCTTCATCAGGCGCGCTACCGTTTTCAGCGAGAGATAAACCACCCCCAGCGAAAGGAGCAGAAGCGAAACGTCGGCTATCAGGAGGGTGACGTTCATCTGGGGAATGTACTTGGTGACGAGCAGATAAAGAAGGGAAGCCGTAGTGGTCAAAATCATGAAGACGGCGGGGATGACGGTTATGAGATTCTTATGTCCCCTCACGGAAAGCCAGGTGGAGACGGCGATCAGGGAGAGAGCTGCCAAAAGCTGATTGGCGGTTCCGAAGATGGGCCACAAGGCGGCGAATGTGTTGAAGTAAGCCAGCACCCACATCAGAATCACCGCCAGTGCGGAATTGAAAAGGAAACTCCTGAGAAGTCGCGGAACGGTCTTGAAGATCAGTCCCCAAAGCTCCTCGAAGAGATAGCGGTTGAGCCTGACGGCAGTGTCCAGCGTGGTCACCACGAACCCTTCCACCATCAGGATTCCGAAAACGCTTCCCAGCGCGATGGGCAGGCCAAAACCCTTATTGAAAAGCTTCCCCACAGCCAACGAGAACGCCAGGATGGGATTGGATCGGCCCATCCCCGGCTCCGGCCAGACTAAGGCTTTGTAATCGCTGAACAAAAACGCGCTGCCCACCGCCAAAAGAACACACGCGGCCAGAACCGACTCTAACAGCATTCCGTTGTAGCCTATGGTTCGCGCGTGTTTTTCGTTGTCCAACTGCTTGGAAGAGGTACCCGAGGCCACTAAGGCGTGGAAGCCCGATATGGCTCCGCAGGCTACGGTGATGAAGAGCATGGGCCAGACCGGACCGAGATTTTTGGTCCCTTCCACCAGGTTGAAATTGGGCAAGTGCAAGTGAAGTCCCCCGAATCCTCCGATCATCAGGCCCACGAACAACCCGGCGATTCCCAGATACATGATCTGCACATTGATAAAGTCCCGGGGTTGAAGCACCACCCATACCGGGGCGCCGGAGGCGAACAGAACGTACACCGACAGAATTATCATCCAAGTCTGGGGATTCAGTCTCACCGGATACTCGATTCCCATCCACACCGAGAGGATGCAGACGGTTGCCGCAAAAAGATAAGCAAAGCTCACCCGCACCTTCCGCGAATAAAGCAGATATCCCAAAATGGGCGAAAGCAAGGTGATGATGATCACCGACATGGAGGCTATTCCGCCGATGATCCCCAGGGTCTGTCCGTCCGCCGTGGTTTCCGTTCTCAGAAATGTCTGGCTTGGGGCCAAACCCAGCTTGTCCAGCGGCCATTTGGAGGTTAAGGCGGTGGCCGTAGCGGTCAAAAAGGAGGAGGTCACCAGAACGATCATCACGATGGTGAACAGGATGAACAGGGCGAAGCCGGGAGTGCCCAGAGTCCTTCTGGCGACCTGGGCCATGGACCTGCCCTTTTCCTGCAGGCTCACGAAAAGCGTGGTGAAGTCGTGCACCGCACCGATGAAGATGCCGCCGAAGATGATCCACAGCCAGGCGGGAATAAAACCGTAGAGTATGCCCATGGTGGGGCCCAATATCGGCCCGGCCCCGGAGATGCTGGAGAAATGATGTCCGAAGAGCACGTGAGTTTTGGCCGGAACATAGTCCTTCCCGTCGTACTGGGTCACGGCGGGGGTGGGGCGGTCCTTCTTTTCCCCGATGATCTTGGCCACGAAACGGGAATAGAAACGGCTGCCTAAAGCCAGAAGGATCAAACCGAGAAAGAAGAAAATCAAAACGTTCAAATCAGTCTCCGTTTGTTTACTGCCGAGCAAGTCAACTGAAAATTACTCTGCCTCGGCTTTTCGGAAAGGCAAAGCCGGGCAGAATTCCCTCTGATGGCATCTGACGCAGGCCAGCTTCTTGAGCACGATCTTCTCCACCAGCAGGAGGAACAAATAAGCCGCCAGGATGCACAACGCCAAAAGGCTCCGGCTCCTGGCCAGCTGAAGCAGACCTCCCAAAAGCGGAATCAGCCATAGGAGGTGAAGGAGAATGGAATAGCCGTAGTTTTCCACGTACTTGGATTCGTCGCCCTTGGGGAAAAGATAGGCCGCCACCCTGCCCCAGCCGGTGTTGCATGCCCTGCCGTGATAGAAGCAGCTGGCGCAGCGGGAGAGGGGCAATACTAACGTTAAGGCGGCCAGACTGTAGATGACGTAAAACAGGCCCAGCACTTCGTTGATGCCCCAGAGAATGTAAACCCCCAGGGTAAAGATCGTCCCCAGTATTATCCATCGGATAACGATCACCCACCCGGGATAGCTCTCGCAGTACCTGAGACTTTGCTCTTGTGACACCTGCTCCATGCCTATTCCGCCCCCATTGATCCCCTTAGTTTACAAAATTCCGCGAGAAAAGCAAAACAAAAAAAGGGGATGGCGTTTCCGCATCCCCAATTTGCGCTCGGGGCGGGAGAGCGTCCCGCCCCAAGCCAGACTCTTATTGAACAGGTTCAGCCTACGTGAGACAGGATCAGTGGGCCGAGCCTTTGTCTTCTCCAGCAGCCGAGCTTCCGACCTGCGCGGTCTGCACTGTTCTCATCTCCAGATTCATGCCGCACTTGGGACACTTGCCCGCTTCCGTCGAGATCACCTCCGGATGCATGGGGCAGAAATACTCATCCGTTAGCCCGGCCGTCTGATATACCTCGTCTTTGGTCATCAGAGTCTTCTGCAGCTCCTTGCCGCAGCACTTTCCGGGCTGGGCGTGGATGCAAGGGTGAGAGCAGTCCTTGGTGTTACAAGTATAAGCCTGGTAGAGATTCGCCTTCACCAACTTCATGCCGCACTCCGGGCACTTACCCGGTTGCTCCGATTTCACCTGCGGATGCATGGGGCAGGTGAAACCATCCACCAGGGTGAGGTCGTTCAGATTGATGAGGTGAGCGCTGTCTGCTTCCGCCGCTTGCGTTTTGGTTTGGGACGAGGCCTTCATCATCATGGGGCAGACTTTGGTGCAGGCCTTGGGATCGCAACCCTTCTTGGCGCCGCTGTCCGAGCCGGCTGTAGCCGTCAGGGAGCCGATAAACAGGATAAAAGCAAAAAGACAAAGCAAGCTGGCGAAAAAAGTCCGGCTTCTACCGTCAAATGCGCGCTGCATGTTTCTCCCTCTCTTTCGGTTGAATGGTGCATTTCAATCCTTCTTGGTCGTGGCCAAGACCACGCGGCCACGATACGCGAAACCTATGCTTCCTCATCCGTGTTCTCTTTCTATCTCTCACCTCCTCGCAGTCGCTGACGGTGAATTGATTAAGTATCCCTTTTTGGTTTCCACTGCCTCGCCACTTCTACCGGCTTCCACCGATGGATGGAACCGAATTCGAACAATCGTGACCGCTCTTTGGTTCAGCCTTCGCCCACGGGCCAATCTCCCTTGATCCCACGGCAAATCCCAAACCCGCGGGCTGTAAATACAAATACGTTTTGAGGCGGCAGATTGTCAGAGCGCGGTTTCATTTCTCTCGCCGGTGCGGATCCGGATGGCCGTCTCCACCGGCGAGACGAAGATCATCCCATCCCCTTTGCGCCGGGTACAGGCTCCGCGCGATATGACCTCCACCAGGCGCTCTGCGTCCCGGTCCGCGCAAACCACTTCCAGTTTGGCTATGGTCCAGTATCTCTTGCTGATCTCTTCCGTGCTGGTGAAGTAATTGGCGTCGAAACCGTAGCCCACCGGATGCACCTCGGTCACGGTGATTCCCGGCGCACCTGCCTCCTCCAATGCCTTGACGGTTCTCTCCAAGGTCTCCGTTCTGACGTATGCCTTTATTTCCTTCATATTTCCTCCACTCGCCGAACTCGCCTCCTTCGGTCATTACTGCATTTCCGCACGGTGAACCGACACACTTGCGATCATGTCCGTCTCCACAGTCCCCTGAATTGGCGCCGTGACGCGGTGACGTGCCCTTTGCTCTTAACCGCCCGCGGAGGAATTTTCCTCCATTCTTGTGGCCTCGCCCGGCTTGAGTTTCCATCCCTTCCAAAGATAGAAGATCACCGGGTAAACTAAAAGCTCCAGCAGGAACGAGGTCACCAATCCGCCGACCATGGGAGCGGCTATCCTTTTGGACACGTCGGCACCGATGCCCATGCTCCATAGAAGCGGCATCAGCCCGATCATGGTGGTTCCCACGGTCATCAGCTTGGGCCTTATCCTCCTGACGGCGCCGTAGTGAATGGCCTCCTGCAGGTCGCCTTTGGTATTCAAGGCCCGGTTTTCCTCCCTCC
>CAZPRG010000177.1:0-5184 GCA_964588675.1 uncultured Ignavibacteria bacterium | reverse complement strand
GAGTTCCCTTGAATGCAGCCCTGAAAACGATTCCCAGATCGGGTATGGAAAAACAAACCACGCCGCCGTTTTGATTTTCGCAGTTCTCGTTTCGCGCCACACCGTAGAAGTAGCACTGCATTAACTCCTCCTTATCAATCAGTCGATCGCCATACCTCCTCTTTCTGTTGTCTGAAAAAGCAAAATACATGCCGCTGGACGGTCTGGCAGGGCCAAACCGGCGTGGGTTTGGTCGAGGGCCGATTCCGCTGGAATGTCGCCAAGCACGTCTTTAGAAGTGATTGTAGGCCAACAAGGTCCCTGACGCCAGAGTGGATGGGAGTGTGCCCGCCGACTGTCTCCGGTCCGGCGGCCGCCCGGTCATGACCGGATAGCGGAAGCTCCGTATGCAAGGTGGTTCATACTTGCTGCAGGTGGATACATCGAAAGTATGCCAGGGTTGTCCCCCCGTCCGAACTAGGCAACTGCGAGGAGGCCCCTGATTCTGAGACGAATCTCGACTGCCGGCGATAAAGGACGAGCTTTTGCATTGAATGTGCTGCAAAAAAAGCGGGACAGGAAGCTGGGCTTCCTCTCCCGCGCTCGAATTGTCTGATCCTGCTTTTGGGTCTGTCTTTCCCCGGCTGCCATGCCACAGGAGCCGATGGATTTCTCTATTCCGGGGCCTTTATGCAATCCTGCGCTTTCTGATAGGCTTCCTTGGCTTCATCGCCCATGTTGCGTTTGGCATAGATGAACGCCAGTTGCTGCCAGGCCTTACAGTTGGCGGTGTCTCTCTCCACCACGTTTCGGAGCATGGTCAAGGCCTGGTCGAAGTCCTCCTCTTCCTGGTAGATCTCGGCCAGCCGGTCCATGGCCTCCACGTCGCTGGTGTCGACGTTGAGGACTCCCTGGTAGGCGGATTGCGCGGAGGCAAGATATTCCTGCTTCTCTTTCAGCAACTCCTCGACCCTGGCGGCCGACTTTTCATCCTGGCGATACTCTCCGGTTTCGTCCTTCAGCGAATCCAGATCGTCGATGGTCCGGTTGATCTTCTGCCTGTAAATCTCCCCCACGTTGAAAAGGCCATCTTTGTATTCCGGATCGATCTTGACCGCTTTCTCCAGATAATTCAAAGCTTGATCGAAATCGCCGGAGGCGCTGTAAATCGAAGCCACGTCCTTGAGCACGTCCACGTCGTCCGGGTTTTTCTCCAGAATCTTCTTGTAGGCGGCCAGCGCATCCTGTCCCCGGCCGGAGAAGAACAAGACGTCGGCGTAGCCCCTCAACATATCCTGGTTGTCGGGCGCCAGCTTGACCCCCTTCTCCATGTAGACGAGAGCGTTCTGATTGTCCCCCTTGAGAGCGTACGCATACCCCGCCCTGAGAAATCCCCGATAGTCTTTGGGGTCCAGAATGGTGCAGGTGATGAACAAGTCCAGTGATTTGTCGATGTCCTGCTCATTATGAGCGTTCACTCCCTGATTGAATATCAGGGGCCATTTTTCTTTCTTGATGTCCTGAAGTTCCTGCATCCACTTGTCCTTCTTTCCCTTGGCGGTTTCCAGGCTTTCGGCCGTGGCGAACTGCTCCGCCATCCCGCGGTAGTTCTGCTTAATGGAGGGATGGGAATAGGCCTTTCCCAGCAGGAAGTGCATCTCGGCATCCTCGGGATAAAAGTGGACTCCCTCCTCGAGTATGGCTACTGCGCTGTCGTACATTCGATACTCGTTCTTGAGATTGATCTTGGCTGTCGTCTTGTAGGTGCTGGCAGGAAAGCGCGGCTTTTCCGCATTTTCCGCCCACACAGAACCGACAACAAGAGCCAGCAACGTCGCCAGCAAGACAACGCGTAGAGACTTCATCTTTTACTCCTTATCCTGAAAGTTTGAGGTTTGCGCTTCACAGTTATACGGTCTTGTGCGCGGCTTTTGTGATTTCCTCCAACACTTTTTCCTCCGGAACCGCCCCCAATACCGAGAACTCCTCGTTGACCACGATCTTGGGAACGCCCATCACCTGGTATTTCTGCACCAGGTGCGGAAATTCGGAGGTCTCAACCATGTCCGCGGAGACGAGATCGCATTCGATGGCGAACTTGTGCGCCAGGATCACAGCGCCGGGGCAGTAGGGGCAGGTGGGACTCACGAACACCTGCAAGTGCACCGGCTTCTCGATTTTGCTCAGGGCCGCTTTGGTTTGGGGTTTAAGGTCGGTTTGACCCACGGAAACGTTTACCAGGTCCGCCAGCAGAGCGGCGAATTCGTAACCGGCGGGAGCCCCGTAATATCGCACTCCATAGTCCTTCTTCCCCTCCACCACCGTGGCGGGTATCTTGTCCACGCCATACGCCTGGGCCTTCTGCTTATCCGATTGAAAGTCATATACCTCCAGCGAGACCAGACCCGACAACGAGGACAGGTCCGCCAGAAGCTGCCGGGTTTCCTTGCAGAACTGGCATTCCTGTTCCTGGGTGAAGTTGATCAGCTTCACCGGATCTTTCAGCCCTTTGAAAACCTCGGCAATGAGTTTCTTCTCCTTTTCCTGGAGCATGGTTTCTCCTGATAATGATACTTGTGACCCGGTGGTTTTATTCCGGTCTTCGGCCCAGGCTGTCCTCCCAGGCACGAATCGGAAGCCCGTTCGAACCGGCTACCACCATGACCAGACCTCCACCCTCAGATAGCGCACGATTTTCCTGGTCAGAAGGGAAGCTAAGCTCAGTTTGCCGCAATAAACCTTGGCGTATCCGGTCATCCCCGGCTTGAGAAGGCGCTCGCCGTTCTCGATCTTGCACCAAACGGGGAAAATGCCGCCCGGCGTCTGCTCTTCCGCCATCTGGGAAATGCGCGTGACCCGGCCCCAGAACGACCGAAAAGGATAGGCTCTGATTTTGACCTTGACCGGGAGCCCCAGCTTTACGGCGTCCAAGTTCTTTTCTGACACCTCGATGGAAACCAGCATGGTATCCAGGTTAGCGATGCTCAGCAGGTTGCCGACGGAGCTGATGGAGGTGACCACCCCGGATATGGGGCTTTTGATCTGGGAGGCGGAGATCTGATCTTCCAGGAAACTGGCCTTGGCCTGAAGCTGGTTTATCTCCGCCTGGGCCATGGACAGCTCCTCGGGCCTGGCCCCGTCTTGCATGATCTTCAACTCGTTTTGGGCTATCTTCAGCCGGTTGGACAGGACGGAGACTTCAGTCTGGGCCGTCTCGAGTTCCTGATCGCTGATCAGGCTCTTTTTGTGAAGATCCGAGAGCCGGGAAAGATCCTTTTCCTTGAGCTTAAGCTCGCTTTGTGTCTGGGCCACCTGGTCTCTGGCCTGTTGAACAGCCTCCTCCCGGGCGCCCTTTTGCAGCAGTTGGTGGTAATCCTGCGCTTTTTTGAGGGCGGCCGTGGTCTGGGCCAGATCGGAGAGATAGGAGGATGAGGCGAGTTCCGCAACTACGTCTCCGGGCTTCACCTGGTCCCCTTGCTGGACCTTGGTGGAGAGGTTCAGGCTGGTGTAGTCATTGGCGAACAGCCGCAGGAGATTCATCGCCTTCTTCTCTTCGTCTCCCCCCCGAAAAAGCTCCGAGGTGATGGTTCCGTCCGGCGCGCTCTTGAGAACGAAGTACTCCAGGGCCTCCATCTGGCAGGAACTGCCCACCTTTAGCTGGGCCTTCACCAGAACCAGAAGCAGAACCAGCGCGACCACTATTCCGCAGTATGCTATAATCCTGCCGGGCTTCAAGAGCCGCTCCTTTTGTCCCACCAGTGAACGCCAAAAACCTGCCAGTCCCCTGGCGGTCGGTTTTCCAATTATAAGCAATACCAAAATCAAAAACAACACAAAACCTGCGCCGCCCATGTGCCTCACCAGAAAACCCTCGACCTTGACGGCGATGAAGGAAAGCAGGAGCAGGGAGTAAAGCAGCGACAGGGTCCCATACCAAAGGTATATCCTTCCGGCCCTAGGGCTGATTCCGGCCGAGGTTTCCCGAACGCCCAGCAGCATTCTCTTGAGACCCCGGGAGAGGTGCTGGAATGCTTTCTTTCTCAGGTTGGGAATCTCCAAATAGTCGGTCAGAAGGTAGTATCCGTCCAACTTGATCAGAGGGTTGAAATTGAACAGAACGGTGATCCCGGAGGTGATGACCACCACGAAAAGGAAGCTGTTTGCCCCGGTATCCAAGGCAGTAATCCTCCATAGAATGGTGGCCACAGCCCACACGAAGATCTGACAGTATGCTCCGGCAAACGTCACCAACAGCCTTTTCGACTTCTCCGGAAAGAGGTAGGCGTCGCTTACGTTGCAGTAGAAGCAGGGTTGGAAGTAAAGCAGCAAAAAGCCCATTTCGTGCACCTCGCCTCCGAAGTGTTTGCAGGTCAGGCCGTGGGCGAACTCGTGCAGGAGCACCACCAGGAAAACGGCGATCCAAACCTGAAAAATGGTGGCTATTCGGAAGATCCCGGTGAAACTGTATCCCAGATCAGACCAGCTTCCAAGGGTGATTATGCCTGCCATGAGAATCACCAGAAGCGAGATCCCAAGAAAGGCGGGGGTGAAGAGAGGCCGCGTGTATCTTAGGAGCCTGTTCAGAATCTGATCAGGATCGAAACCCTTGAGCTTGATGAAAAGGAGGTTCCCGGGAAAAGTCCTTTTCTGGTGCTGGAGTCTCACCAGTTCGCGCTCGGAAGCCCGGCCCTCCAGAAACCCCAGGCTTTCCAGCCGTTGGATGAACGTAGTTAAGGTGGGCAGGGGAAGCCGAATGCCGAAGCGCTCCTGGAATTTCTCCGGAATCCGCTCGGGCGGGGTCTTTCCATCCAGGGTCCGGGCAATGAAATACTCGAATTCCTTTACCCGGAAGAACCTGCGAGTCACCGGATCCTTGATCACGTAATAGGTGGTGCTCTCGAATTCCTGCCGGCTGACGATCAGATCATTCCGGAATTTGGGGTGAGCATTCTCCATTCTTTGCCTTCGCAGGGACGGGCGTTCAGGTCGGACGAAAAGCCGTGTTTCGCGGGTAATTTAGCGTCCGGGATGGTAGCAGGCAAGGCAAATCTTGTTTTCGTAAACCAGACCCCGGATGAGACGCCAGAATGGCGAGGTAAACGTAAGGGTTTTCCCGACCATGCCGGCGACCAGGGGCGGGTTTAGTAAACAGGATTAGCTTACTCCGCTATGGACAGAAAACTTAGAAAAAGTTCACTTTTCCTA